>JAEUQT010000001.1 GCA_016789445.1 bacterium
GAATCCCCTGCCAAGGCGAAGACGATCGAGAAGTACCTCGGAAAGGGCTTCACGGTCAAAGCCTCGGTGGGCCACATCAGGGACCTCCCGAAAAGCAACAAAGACGCCGTCGCTATCGACGACGATTTCAAGCCACGCTACCAGATCGTGAAGGAGAAGGAGCACGTCATCGAACTCCTCCATGACACCGCAAAGAAAGCCGACGAAGTCATCCTCGCGACCGACCCCGACCGCGAAGGCGAAGCGATCGCGTGGCACCTTGCCGAGGCGATGAAGCTCAAGAAGCCGAAGCGCATCGTTTTCCATGAAATCACCGAGCGCGCCGTCCAAGAAGCACTTGCTCACCCGCGCGCCATCGATGACGAACTCGTCAAAGCGCAGGAAGCGCGTCGCGTCCTTGATCGACTCTTCGGCTACGATCTCTCCGGCTTGGTTTGGAAGAAAGTACGCTACGGCCTCAGCGCCGGCCGCGTGCAATCCCCTGCGCTCCGCATCCTTATGGAGCGCGAGCGTGAGATCCGTGCCTTCATCCCGGAAAAATTCTGGGTGCTCTCTGCCGATGTGAAGACGAAGAAGGGCGAACAGTTCACCGTCACCGCCGTCGAAGAGCCGCGCGACGAGAAGGAAGCGAAACGCATCTACGAAGCGGCACAGACGAAAGACTGGCACGTCGTCAGCGTCGATGAGACCGAACAGTCCCGCTCACCGCGTGCACCATTCACTACGTCTACCTTGCAGCAGGCCGCTTCGACCCGCCTCGGTTTCGCACCATCGCGCACCATGCGCGCCGCACAGAAGCTCTACGAAGCGGGCATGATCACCTACATGCGTACCGACTCGACCAATCTCGCGAAAGAAGCGGTCGAACAGATCCTCCACACCGTTGCCGATGAATTCGGCAAAGACTACGCGGAAGCGCGCACGTATAAATCAAAATCAAAGAACGCACAGGAAGCACACGAAGCGGTGCGCCCGACCAACATGCATACGCGCAGCGCCGGCCACACCGACGACCAGAAACGCCTCTACCAATTGATCCGCGCTCGCACGCTCGCCTCGCAGATGACGGATGCGAAAGTCCTTCGCACGAAGATTCTCGCGAATGTCTCGGGCGTCACCATCCCCGATTTCGCTGCCAACGGTCAGCGCGTCATCTTCGATGGCTGGCTCAAGGCAGATCCTGCAGCTCGCGGCGAAGATGTCGAATTGCCGAAGGTAGTTGCACACGACAAGCTCACCCTCGTTGAAGCGCACACCGAAGAAAAAGAAACGCAGCCGCCATCTCGATATTCCGAAGCAGGTCTCGTCAAAGAACTCGAGAAGCGCGGTATCGGTCGCCCGTCCACCTACGCATCCATCATCTCCACGCTCGAAACGCGCGGTTATGTTGAGAAGCAGGGCCGCACGCTCATCCCGACGCACACGGGAGACGTCGTCTCCTCATTCATTGAGGAGCATTTCGGCGATTACATCTCCGACACCTTCACTGCAGAAATGGAGAACGAACTTGACGAGATCGCGGAAGGTAAGCGCGAATACGCGAAAACGCTCAAGGATTTCTACGGCCCGTTCACGAAAGCCGTGAAGTCAAAGAACAAGATCGAGAAACTCACCAACATGGGCCCGGCACCGGAAGAATTCAAGTGCCCGACCTGTGACTCGCCGATGGTCTACAAACTCTCGAAGACCGGTCGCTTTATGTCGTGCTCTCGCTTCCCTGACTGCATGGGTGCTCGCAAGGAAGATGGCTCGATCATCGAACCGCCGAAAGAGTTGGAAGAACCGTGCCCACAGTGTGGCAACAAACTCATCGAGCGCGAAGGCCGCTTCGGTCGCTTCATCGCGTGCTCCACGTATCCGAAATGTAAATTCGTTAAGAAAGATCCTGCTGAAGAAGCACGTGCGAAGACCGGCGTCGCCTGCCCAGTATGTAAGACCGGCGAAATGGTGGAACGCCGCGGCCGCTTCGGACTCTTCTACTCCTGCTCCAACTACCCTGACTGCAAACACGCCATCAAAGCCAAGCCGACCGGCGCTGTCTGCAAAGAATGCGGAAGCTTGATGATGGAAGGCACTAAAACGATCCCTGAACGCTGCAGCAATAAGAGCTGTCCAATGCATAACCCCCATAAGTTGGGAGGTAAAAAGAAGTAGCACGCGACCTTCGTCGCCTGCGCAGCTAGTTTTAGTGAGACGGAAGCATATTTCCTTCAGCAGAAGGAAATGCTGAGTCGGGGTGGCGCAAAAATTTTTGCGACGGGAAAAATTTTATGCGTGACCGAAAACGACCATACAAAGAATGAGCCCACCGGAAGTTGGTGGGCTCTGTAAGTCAGAGACGAATGCCACAGCTGGGACAATGCAGCGCATGTGCCATACAGCCCTCGAAGCGGCAATGGTGACAGGTGATCACTGCGTCAGCCGGATCCGGTTTTTCAGGTGACTGCGTCGAGACCATGCCGTGAGTCGCAGGGTCGAATTCGCGCATCTGTTCAGCCATCGAACGACGGACCTTTTTCAGTCCCTCTTCTGCCGCGGTACGGATTCCTTCGGCGGCGTCTTGTGAACAGGCAGACGAACCGAAATATCGTGACATCTCTTCCTCCGTGTTGGCTAGGTAGCTGCCGAGGAGTATGATACACGGTATGACCCCCGTCAAATCCCTCCCCGAGATCCTGAGCGCCATGCAGAGCAAGAGCGAGGCCGACGTCGCCTTGGTCACCAAGGCCTACCACTTCGCTGAGAAGGCCCACGAGCCGCAGAAGCGCTATTCCGGGGAGCCCTACTTCATCCACATCGCCCATGTCGGCCATTCCATCGCGGAGATCGGCATGGATGCCCAGACCATCGCCGCGGGACTCCTCCACGACACCGTCGAAGACGCGCACGTTTCCGAAGACACCATCGAGCAGGAATTCGGTACCGAAGTGCGTCACATCGTCCACGGCGTCACCAAGCTCGGCGCACTCAAATACCGCGGTATGGAACGCCATACGGAATCGCTGCGCAAACTCTTCGCCGCGACGGCGGAAGATATCCGCGTCCTCATCGTGAAGCTCCTCGATCGGTTGCATAACGCCCAGACGCTCGAACACGTCCCTGTCGAGAAGCGCGAACGCATCGCGATGGAAACGCTCGAGATCTACGCACCGATCGCCGATCGCCTCGGTATGAGCGTCATCAAGACCGAGCTCGAAGATGCCGCATTCCCCCACGCCTATCCTGAAGAATATGAGAAGACCGTCGAGCTCCTGAAAGAACGCAAGAACGAGAACGAAAAGCGCTTGGAGAAACTGGAAAAGGACGCGAAGCGCGAACTCGCTGCCGCAGGCATGCGCGAGTTCCGCGCCGATGCACGCGTGAAAGGCATCTACTCTCTCTTCCGCAAACTGGAGCGTAAGGATTGGGACATCACGAAGATCTACGACATCTTGGCGCTGCGCATCATCGTCCCCAGCGTCGCCGACTGCTACAGCGCGCTGGGCGTCGTCCATAAGCATTGGCGCCCAGTCCCAGGCAAGATCAAGGACTACATCGCCTTCCCGAAGCCCAACGGCTACCAATCGATCCACACGACCGTGTACACGGGTGACGGCGGTGCAATGGAGATCCAGATCCGCACCGAGGCGCAGCATCGCGAAGCGCAGTTCGGCATCGCCTCACACCTCACCTACAAGGAAGTGCAGGGCTATGTCGAAGGCAAGCGCGGTGGCGGTCTCGAATGGATACGCCAATTCATCCCGCTCGGCCGCAAGACGTCTCCCGCGATCTCTCCGGAACCCGCAGAAGGCAAGAGCACCGTTCCTGACTGGGTGAAAGATCTTGCACTAGCACACGGCGAAAGCACCGAGTATCTCGAGACCATCAAATCCGATTTCTTCACGCACCGCGTCTTCGTCTTCACGCCGAAGGCCGACGTCATCGATCTCCCACTGGGGGCTACACCTATCGATTTCGCGTACGCCATCCACTCCGAGATCGCGAATCGCATGTCGGGAGCGAAAGTGAACGGCAAGATGGTGTCGCTGGACACTCCGCTGCGCAACGGTGACATCGTCGAGATCGTCACGAAACCTGCAGGAAAGCCCTCACGTAAATGGCACGACATCGCGAAGACGACGCTCGCGAAAAAAATGATCCGCCAAGCGCTGGCGGCACAGAATCTAAGACATCAAAAATAGCACCCTCGTCATAAACGAGGGTGCCGAGGATTACGATCAGGCCGCGTTTTTCGCTTGCTGAAGCGAGTCGAGCCAGATCTTCGCGATATTCTTCTCCATAGTAAAGAACACGTCCTCATTCAGTGCCCACCACGCGACAGGCAACCGCGAGAACTCTTCTGCGATAAGGGCTGTACCGCGCCGACCCTTCCGGGTAATCACGGCATCAAGACGTGACACTTCCTTGGTCCGGCAATTCCTGTCGAACCACTTTTGGAGACGCAGTCCCACGGAGTCGATCATCTTCATCGGAGCGACGATGTGGAACGTGGCTTCCGTGTCGAACGCTTTTATGACGACGCTCGACATGGTTGGATTCGATGCTGACATACTCTGCCGAGCCCGAGGCAGCGCGCCGAATTCGAACTCGGCGGCACCCATGTAATCGAAACTGAGATGCTCGAGTTTCGTTACCTGAGTATGACCAGCAGCGAGCTCGAGACGTTGTACAAGCCAGAATTCCATTCAAGCCTCCTGTATTCGAGGTTGCGATTTCAACCTCTGTTTATATTATACACTATATAAATTAATTGTCAATTCACTGGAACTTAAACGGTGAAATTTCGAGCTGAGTATAGATCGTCAGCAGGTTCTTCGGGAGGCAGCAGTTCCGCCGCTATCTCCGGCGGTGTCGCTTCCTGCATCGCTTCTGCGGGCGTAAGGTCAGAGGTAACAGAAGCTTCGCGCTTCGCAATCAAATCACGCAGGTGTGCGAGATCCTCCGCAGAAAAGAATTCCACGATAAGCTTCCCCGCACCCTTCTCCTTCTTCTCGATGCGCACGCGCGTACCGAGCGAATCCGAAAGCTCCCGCTCGAGCGTGAGTAATTCCGGTGTCAGGTCGCCCTTGCGGGTCTTCTCCGTCGCGATGCGGCGCGCAAGCTGCTCGGTGTCGCGCACATTCAATCGTTTCAATTTGATGTCTTCAAAGAGCACGCGCTGCTCTTCCGGACGCTCCTGGAGCATAAGGAGCGGACGCGTATGACCCTCGGTGATCTCACCGGAGACGACCGCATCTTGGATATCCTGCGGCAGAAGGAGGATGCGGAGCGAGTTCGAGACGTATTCGCGGCTCTTACCGACCTTCTTGCCGATCTCCGCATGCTTCAGGCTGAACTGATCGACAAGCTGTTTGAATGCCTTCGCGCGATCCACCGCATTGAGATCCTCGCGCTGGAGGTTCTCGATGATCGCGAGTTCGAGCTTCATCTGGTCACTGTCTTCCGCGCGACGGATGACGACCGGCACCTGGTAGAGACCCGCCAGTTTCGATGCGCGCAGACGGCGTTCGCCAGCGATGAGTTCGTACTCGACACGGATTCCCTCACCCGGAATCTCGGTCTCCTTACGCGTCACGGTGAGCGGCTGCAAGACGCCGTACTGACGGATGCTCTCCGCAAGCGATGCAAGCGCCATCTGGTCGAATTCCTTACGCGGCTGGTACGGATTCGGCTTGATGCGATCCACCTCTACCCAGTAGATGGAATTGTCGTACAGCGCCTTTCCTGGAATTTCCTCCATATCGAGAGGATTATATCACGGTGCCGGAAGAAGCTCGGTCACGGATAATTTCCTCGCCGACGCTCGGGAATTTCCGCGACCCCGGCTCGCGGTCCTGCCTGCTAGCGGGACATCGCTCCGCCTTTCGAGTCTCTCACAGACAGCGCATTGGCGCTGTCTTTTCCGGCACCGCTTTCGCGATGCTCAATCGGTGCCGGAAGAGAGACTCGAACTCTCAAGGGGTTGCCCCCGCACGATTTTGAGTCGTGTGCGTATACCATTCCGCCATTCCGGCTTGTATGAAGCCAAACATCAGGATTCTAGCCTTTCTAGGCTCATTCTGCTAGGCTGCCCGAAGCCAATAGTGGCTCAAAAAGAGGTGAATAGGATGCTGAAACTCGAATCGTTCCAGCGCATACTCCCCGCCTTCGACAAGAGCTCGATGCTCGTCAAAGACTACGAGCTTCTCGAGATGCTCTATCCGTTCATCGGCGGCGTGAAGATCGGTCTGGAGGCCATCAACGCTCCGATGCCGGATCACTCGATGCATGTCGGTGACAATCTGCGGAAGTTCGTGCAGACCCGCGCCGTACCCGTGATGTGGGACGTCAAACTGAACGACATCCCCAATACGGTCGGCGGCGCAGTTGCCAACATTACGCGTAAGCGGGTGTGGGGTATCACGGTCATGGCGAGCGCCGGTATCGACGCAGTACGGGCAGCGGTCGCTAAGCGTGCGGATGCGAATATCATCGGCGTCACGGTTCTGACGTCGATGTCACCCGAGGAGTGCAAAGCCATCTACGGTCGCATTCCAACCGCGCAGGTTTCGTATTTCGCGGAGACTCTCTTCGAAGCTGGCGCGCAGGCAATCGTCTGTTCCCCGCTCGAGCTTGAAGTCGTCCGGAAAACGATCGGCGACAAGCTGTTCTGCATCACACCGGGAATCCGTCGAAAAGACGCTCCGGCTGACGACCAGAACCGCACGATGTCTGCAGGAGACGCCATCAAGGCGGGTGCGGATTACCTCGTCATCGGCCGCCCTATCATGGGCGCGGAGGATCCGGCGGGAGCGGCACGCGCCTTCTGCGACGAAATCGCAGCGGCAAGCGCTAACCTCTCGATGGTCTAGTTCTTTCAACTTCACAGGCGGCCGCAAGGTCGCCTGTTTCTTTTTGCGCATGCACGCGGTATGCTCGCTGAGGTCAATAGAAACAGGAGTCAGACCATGAGTGAACAATCCGTCTGGGATACGCTCCGAGATATGGGAGCAATCCTCAAGGACGACCACTTCGTCTACACTAAGGGCGGCCACGGCAGCGAGTACGTCAACAAGGACGCACTTTTCATGCATCCCGCGGGCTTCTCGAAACTCTGCAGCATGATCGCTGACGAGTTCCGGGATATGTTCGGGACTCCGCTTCCTGATGTGGTCCTCGGACCAGCGGTTGGCGGCGCGCTTGTCGCGCAGCAGGTCGCATACCATCTCGGCGCGAACTCTCGATCGAAGCCATTGGCTATTTACGCCGACAAGGAAGGTGATGGATTCGTCCTAAAGCGCGGATACGATGAAAAAGTGCCGGGCAAGAAGATCCTTATCGTCGAGGATATCCTCAACACCGGAGGTTCCGTGAAGCAGGTTGTCGAACTTGCACGTACGCATGGCGGCGACGTCATCGGCGTCGGCGCCATCTGCAATCGTGGCGATGTGCGCATCGTCGACATCGGCAAGCCACCGAAATTATTCAGCGTCGTCTCGACGCGGATGGTCATGTACGATTCCAGCCAATGTCCGCTCTGTGCGGAAGGGCGACCGATCAATACCAAGATCGGCAAAGGCAAGGAATACGTCGAGAAACACGGCCAGCCTAAGGTTCCTGATTACGAAGATTCCTAATGACCGCGGACGGCATCCTTGCCGTCCGCTTTTCTTTTATGCAGTATGCGGTGGATGCAGAAGATAATAGTCATAGTCGGTCCTACCGCCTCGGGCAAAAGTTCCCTTGCGGTCAAGCTCGCCAAGAAACTGAAAGGCGAAGTCATTTCTGCTGATTCGCGACAGGTCTACAAAGGACTGGACATCGGCACCGGCAAGATCACGAAAAAAGAGATGCAGGGTGTGCCGCACCACCTGCTCGATGTCGCTTCGCCCAAGAAAGTGTTCACCGCCAACGAATTCGTGGAACTCGGCCGTAAAGCGATCGACGACATCATCTCCCGCGGCAAAATGCCCATCATCTGCGGCGGCACCGGTTTTTATATCGACGCCCTTCTCGGCCGCATCGCACTCCCTGCCGTACCACCGAATCCGAAACTTCGCGCGCAGCTCGCAAAGAAAACCGCCGCTCAGCTTTTCGCAATGCTCACAAAGCTCGACCCGCGCCGCGCAAAAGATATTGATGCACAGAATCCCGTACGCCTTATCCGTGCCATCGAGATCGCCAAAGCACTCGGTAACGTCCCCGCCTCGAAACCCGAGCCGCTTCCCTACGCAATCGAATGGATCGGCCTCAAGCCTGATGAAAAGAAACTCCGCACGAAGATACACAAACGTCTCCACGACCGCATGAAATCCGGCATGCTCCGCGAAGCAGGGCGCCTACATAACGCCGGACTCTCCTACAAGCGAATGGATCAGCTCGGTCTCGAATATCGTTACCTCGCGCTCCGTATGCAGAAGAAGATCGACAAGGCAGCAATGCTCGAAAAGCTCGAGAACGAGATCTGGCAGTACGCGAAACGGCAGCTCACCTACTTCAAGAAGAATCCGGAAATCGAATGGCGCTAGAATCCATGCAACTATCCATGCTTTACAACGTACTGTAGTGTGATATAATACTTACAGGATTTGAGAGAGGAGGTTTCGATGAAGAAACGCAGACCGATCAAGCAGAAGAAGAAGCCGGTTCAGAAACAAATTCAGCTGCCGGCTCAAGCTGCATCCAATCCTGCTACCCCAAACACGTTCTCGCTCCACCGCACGAACGGCAGAGAGCGTCAACATCGAGATCGAGGGCACGCCTTCGGTACCGATCGCTGGCATCAAATTAGTGCCGGAAACTAGGACCTTTTTGAAAGCCGCGCGAATTACTTCGCGCGGCTTTTTTTGGATCGTTGCGGTCACAACTCTCACTCTCGCCGTAGCTCGAGTTCGGTCGCGACCCCGCCTCGTCCGTTTCGCCTACTGGCGAAACATACCTCCGGCTCCCGCAAAAGCACAAAGACAGCACGCAGGTGCTGTCTTGTGTGTATTTTGCGGGGACACCAGGAACCTAACCGTCCGCAGCGCCTCGGCGAGATGCAGAGAAGCACTCCCTGTGCCGGAGCCCCGTTTGGATGTCTCCGTTAATCCTTAACTATCTCCCGTATCGAGGTATTGCGATGGATTATCTCGTCGTTGCGTATGGAACGGAAGAATTCATACTGGTTACGCGGATTGCGCCCGTACCATGTTAAAAATTCTGATTCTATCGATTTCCCCTTCAATTTCTCTCCCCACGTTTCAAGAAAGCGGCTATATTGCTCGAACGCGTGGTTCTCGAACATATAGTTGAGCTCATACGACCATTTCGGATTCAGTAGGTAGAGGATGTAGGACCACCAGAAGTAGAAAAACGCGAAAAGCATCGGGATGAGGGTGTGGAGGATATACCCTGCCTTCTCGCCCTCTTTCCGTGCGATATGTGAGATGACGACGACATGCATCGTTTCATTGTCCTGCGCGATACGTGCGTACTTAGCGATATTCGAAAGCTTCATCGCTTTCTGTTCGTCGGTATAGGTGGCGGTAAGCATAGTGAAGGCCGCCGACGCCCACGAATGATATGGGACGCGTGCAATCACCTCGACGGCGCGGAATTTGAGATACGACGGTTCGTGTCCGTAGAACGTGTTACCGAGGATCACAAGCCACTTACCGAGAAGTTTCGGCAGGAACGCGGGTTTATAGTCGTCGTAGGGTCGCTTGTATTCCGCCAACTGATCGGGATCATTCAGCTGCTGATTCAATGCCTCGAGATCGGTATCACCTCTTTGGAGCTCCATGGTTGGGATTGTATACGCTTATGAAGAAACGTTCTAGACGCCGATTTCTAATTCACCTGGGTTCGAATCCCTTTCGGGTACGAACCCCTCCGGGAATAGAACTAGCTGAATAGTGGCTTAAAACCATGCATCAGCATACCTCCGATACTTTTTGCTTTGAGCGGGCCCACTAGGAATCGAACCTAGGCTAACGGTTTTGGAGACCGATGTACTACCATTATACGATGGACCCTAACGAGGATCGGAAGAGAAAGCTTGCTTTCTCTTTCTCCGAGTGACGGGTTCATACGATCCTCTAGTATGGACCCTTCGGGACTGAGTATAGAACCTGGAATGCTAAGCGCCAATACGCACCACGTGCACCACTAGCAGACTTTGGAAACCCTCGGTTTTCCAACGCTCGCTTCTCGCTGCCTTCCGACACGGGGAACTCCCGTTCCCCGACCCCCTCCCGCTGCAAATGGTGAGTGCACCATTCGAGCAAGCGGCAAGATATTACTTTTTGACTTCCTTGTGTGGTGTAGATTTCTTACACCATTTGCAGAACTTCTTGAGCTCGATCTTCTTGGTGACGAGCTTCTTGTTCTTGCGCGTCCAATAGTTCGTCCGCTTGCAGACGGAGCACTGGAGCTTGATGA
Source organism: bacterium (assembly GCA_016789445.1). NCBI lineage: Bacteria > bacterium. The sequence goes on from JAEUQT010000001.1 coordinate 10,402, forward strand.
GTTGGTCCTGCGACATATGTGGGCCGAAATATACCCTATATAGCGAAAGTGCGCAACTCGAAGAAAGCCAGAAAAGGGCTCAGATGCTAGGCGCTGGACAAGGGGCAGCTGAGACGTACCGAGCGTACGGTGAGGCTGAGCCGATGGCCAGCAACAACGCAGATGGGCCCTTTTCGGGCTTTCAGGCTAGAGGCCCAGATTGGTGCAGATATTGTTCCAAACAACATTATCCTTCAGGAGGCTGCTCATGAGGGTATCCACCACCAGCCACGCCACCATGATGACGATGAGGCCGATGGCCACGTTCCCGAAGAGCTTTTTAGCCTTATCCTTCTGGCCGATGGCCTCGTTGGAGAGGTACAACCAGCCGGCATACGCGAAAAGGAGCGCCGCGAGGAATACCGAGAGGAAGATGCCACCGTTGATGAGATTCTGCGCCAACTGGATGAGATGCTCGCATTTACAGTCCAAGCCATTGCACGGGACGATTTTGTCCGGCAAACCACCGCCTCCCTGCTGCGCAAACGCGAAGTACGGCAGAAGGGCCACTACGGCCGGAATGAACGCGAAGATGCGCTGAAGCAACATGGCGTAAGTGTAGCATCGCCACTCTCTCCCCATTCCTCTTTTGGGGAAAAGATTCGCCTTGCGACGAACGAAATACCATTTGACGAATACATAATTAATTATATAATGTTTTCAGTTTCAATCGTGAAAGGACTTGTTCATGCAGGATCTGTTTACGGAAAGACCGAAATCGGCTTCGGCGTTCAAGCAGCCGCTTCTTGAAGTGACCGTCAAAGGAGACGGCGTGAAGAAAGCCGCAGGAGCCGCCGAATCAAGCGTATGGTTCATTGATGTTGATGGTCAGATCGACCAGTTCATCAGCAAGAACAACACGCCGAAAAAACCGTTCATCGAACTATGCAAGAAACTCGCGCGGTCCGGCGTCGTCGTTACGGGGTTCCAGCCCTACAAGGGCAGCGGCGGCCCGAACTTCCTTCTGCGCAACGGTGAGCTCTTCCATCGTTTGAGCGATCTCGGCACACGTTCCGATACGATTCTCTCGTACGAGTATCGGGTCCCGGTCTACCGCGGCCCGCCGAAATCCTGATCCTATCCAGCCGGCTTCTCGCGAAGCCGGCTTTTTATATCCTCTTCACCCTTGGGAAATCTGTGCTTCTTTGCTAGAATCGCTCTGTTCGGCCCTTAGACGGGCGTCGATACCCAAGTGGTCAAAGGGGGTGCGCTGTAGACGCATTGACTTCGGTCTTCGTTGGTTCGAATCCAACTCGGCGCACAAATAAAGTAAACCGGTCAGTTCCAAAAGGGACTGACCGGTTTGCGTTTGCAGGTTCTTATGTAACCACTTTGAGCTTTGGTCCTTTCTTCGCTGGCCCAGGGGAAGGACCCATGTCAATGAGATTGAGCGACTTACCTGTTCGTACGCCCCGCTTATCGAGTTCATGCGCGATTTTTGGCGTAGAAAGATCATAGGCATATTTACGACCGTCGCCACCGGTCAAATGCATAGTGAATCCAAGCCGACGTGCATTATTGAGCGCCGTCGCCACCGTAACGCCCATTCTTGCTCCAAGCTGGACATCATCGAGCTTAAGATCTCTCGCAAGTTGCGAGGCTCCGGCCCATTCACGCGGACCCAGCTTAACTAGACGCTTAGTATCTGGAATATCCTTCGACATTTCAAACTCCATGCATATAGCCAGTTCAGTGCTGGGCTGAGAATATAGCCCTGCAGCCTTAAGTCAATATGATCCCATCAGAACTGTTCCGATTTCGTTCCATACGCTGCACAAAATGAAAACACCTCCCTCGCGGAGGTTGTTTTCGTTTAATCTCTGCGATACTTGACATTTTATCGCTTCATTGATTTATTTATTTCAGTTCAATCTAAAAGGAAGAGCCATGGCCGAACCAAGCGACGAAGATCTTGCGGCTTTGCTGCAAGAACTCCATGACAAGCAGTTATTGGATGTTGATCACATGGATGAGCTTCGATTTGAGCTCGCGAACAACAAAGAGTTTGGATGTATTCGCATACTGGCAATTCTTGATGCGAAAGTTGAAAAAAACGAGCTCACCCGCGAAGCGGCTGATCGGTATATCGACAAGCTCGGTTTCTCGGAACACTATATCGAGGACCGGCGCAAGGGATTGCGAGAGAAACAGTTTCAACAGAAGAAACTGAACTAGCAGCACAGGCCGAGCGGAAAGCTCGGCCTGTTTTCTTTTTTGCTTACGCCCCTACCCCAGCACGCGCACGAGTGGTGCGAGGACGACGTTCTGCTGCTTTGCGGACGTCGAAGGTGAATTGATCATCCTTCACATCGACAGTGACGGAACCGCCTTCCAAGACACCACGCGCCACCATCATGTTGGCGATCGGGGTCAGGATCTTCGTCTGGATGAGACGCTTCAAGGGGCGAGCACCGTACTGCGGGCTGTGCCCTTCTTTCGCCAGCTGTTCGAGCGCTGCAGTGGTGAACGTGAGCGAGATCTGCTTCTCTTCGAGGCGCTTCGCGACGAGATCGGTCTGGATCTTCACGATATCCGTCATCGCATCCTTCGAGAGGATGTCGAAGAGGATGATCTCGTCGAGACGGTTGAGGAATTCCGGTCGGAAGAAATCCTTCAGGCTTCCCATCACCTTCTCCCGCACTTGGTTGTACTTCTCGCTTTCCGTCGAGTGCGCACCTGCGGAGAATCCGAGGCTCGACATCTTATCGATGTGCTCGGCACCGATGTTCGAGGTCATGATGATGACGGTGTTCTTGAAGTTCACCGTACGTCCCTTCGAATCCGTGAGGCGGCCGTTGTCTAAGACCTGCAGGAGGACGTTGAAGACTTCCGGATGCGCCTTCTCGATCTCGTCGAAGAGGATGACGGAATACGGGCGATGGCGCACGAGTTCGGTGAGTCCGCCGCCTTCATCGTGACCGACGTAGCCCGGCGGAGACCCGATCATCTTGGAGACAGAATGGCGCTCCATGTACTCCGACATATCCACGCGGATGAGCGATTTGTCGCTGTTGAAGAGGAGATCCGCAAGTGCACGCGTGAGCTCTGTCTTACCGACACCGGTAGGACCGAGGAAGAGGAATGAGCCGACCGGACGGTGCGGGTCTGAGATACCGGCGCGGCTTCTCTTGATCGCATCCGCAACCTTCTGCACGGCTTCGTTCTGGCCGATGATGCGCTTCTTGAGCTCGTCTTCGAGACGCGAGAGTTTCTCTGCTTCTTCTTCGAGCATGCGCGAGACGGGAACGCCCGTCCAACGCGAGACGACCGAGGCGATATCTTCTTCGGTGATTTCTTCCTTCAGGATACGGCGGGTGAGCTGCAATTTCTTCAAACGCTTTGTAGCGGTCTCGAGTTCGTGTTCGAGCGCCGGGATGCGGCCGTAGCGGATCTCCGCCGTCTTGGTGAGATCGGAGCGGGATTCGGCGTGCTCAGCGTCGATGCGCGCCGCTTCAAGATCGTTCTTGATGCGTTTGATTTCGGTGAGTGTCTCCTTCTCGTTCTTCCACTTCAATTCGAGCTCGTGCGTACCGTCCTTGAGATCGGCGATCTCCGCTTCGATGGACTTCACGCGGGCTTTCGCCTTGCTATCGCCCTCGTCTGCCTCCTTCTTAAGAGCCTCTTTCTCGATCTCGAGGCGCATGATCTTGCGATGCGCTTCTTCGAGCTGCGGCGGCTTGTTCTCGAGCGAGAGACGAAGTGCCGATGCGGCCTCATCGATGAGATCGATCGCCTTATCCGGAAGGAATCGTTCGGTGATGTAGCGGGAGGAAAGCTGGACCGCAGCGATGATCGACTGGTCCGTGATGTGGACGCCGTGGTAGAGCTCGTAACGCTCCTTGAGGCCGCGAAGGATCGCGACTGCATCGTCGAGCGACGGCTCATTTACATAGACCGGCTGGAAGCGACGGGTGAACGCAGCGTCGTGCTCGATGTGCTTCTGGTACTCTTTCAGCGTGGTAGCTCCCACGATGCGGATCTCACCGCGTGCGAGCGCGGGCTTCAGCATATTTGATGCATCGAGTGCGCCATCAGCAGCACCAGCGCCGATCAAGGTATGCAATTCATCGACGAAGAGGATGATCTTCCCTTCGGCGCGTTCGACTTCCTTCATGACCGCCTTCAAGCGTTCTTCGAATTCGCCACGATACTTCGTACCCGCAACGAGAAGCCCCAAATCGAGCTGGATCAATTCCTTCCCGCGGAGCGATTCCGGAACGTCGCCGTTGGCGATGCGCGTCGCCAAACCTTCGGCGACGGCCGTCTTACCGACGCCGGCTTCGCCGATGAGGATCGGATTGTTCTTAGTGCGGCGTGACAGGATCTGGATGACGCGTGTGATCTCCTGATCACGGCCGATGACCGGATCAAGCTTGTTCTCGCGGGCGCGGTCGGTGAGAGAGCGAGCAAAGCGCACGAGTGCGCGCGGCTTCTTCTCGGTTTCCACGTCGCGGATGCGGCCTTCCTTGATATCAGCCAAGACGCGAGCGAGCGACGCGCGATCGATGCGGAAGCGGTTGAATGCTTCGCCGACCGGACCCGGATGCTCGACGACGCCGAGCAAGAGGTGCTCCGGCGAGACGAACTGGTCATTGAACGATGCGGCGATGCGCGGCGCGCTCTCGAATACGCGGACCAATTCCGGTGTGAGGTAGAGCTGGAACGACGGCGAGACGGTCGATCCGCCACCGCCTTCGATGAGTTCCATGACCGAATCCGCGAGGTGCGCGGTGTCGATTTCGAGCTGATCGAGCATCGGCAATACCATCGTCTCTTCCTGTAGCAGAAGCGCCGACACGAGATGTGCGGTGGATACCTGATTGTGGCCGCGCTCCACTGCCAACTGATGCGCTCGGTGGATCGCTTCCTTGGCCTTAGTCGTGAAATTGTTGAATGGGGTCATGGTTATTCAGTATTAGACGAATAAGGGGGAATATCTTTCGTTTATGGGGCACCTGCGCCTCCCTCCGTACTAGTATTTTGCAACACGATGGCCAAGGATGCAAGAAATCCTCCAGGAGCGGCGGCGCGGCTTTCTCTCGTGGCAATACCGATGACCGCTCCGTCGGCATCGATCAGCGGACTCCCTGCTGCGAACGAGTCCGCAGGGATATCCGTCTCGATGATCCCTGATGGATTATCGTTCCCGTACGCTGAAGTCCCGATGATGACGCCCTTACCGATTTTCACGGAAGTGCGCCCGCCGATGGTGACGATGCTCGCTCCCAGCGATGCATCCTTCCGCGCGAAGGCGACCGGTTTCCAGTCGATCTTCTCATTTTTCTCATTCGTCGTAGCTGCCTGCAAGCGGATCAGGTTGGAGCCTGAGGGTCGTGCGATGACATTGACCGGAACCGAGACGCCATCGCTGCGAAGCGCGGTAAGCGCACCATCCGGCGTACCTGCATCGGCGATAAGCACGCCGTTCGCATCCGCGACGATCGCAAGACCGATGAAGAGATTGGCGTTATTCCCCGCCTCATCCCTGCCGGGCGTAAAAAGCCGCACGACCGAAGGAGAAACGCGCTGGATCGCACCCGCGAGGAGATCGGATTCGCGCACGATGATTGTCTCCGGTGATGCCGCAGAAGCGACGAGCGATTCAGGAGCGACTTTCTCGATGGTGCGCTCCACGACGCGGTTCACGGTCTGGGTGATTGCCGGCGGCGCCTGCTCCATAAGCGCGACCGTCACGATGCCGGTCGCAATGGAAGTGACGAAGCTGACGAGAAGCGTGAGAAGGACAACCTGTGATTTGTTCAGCTTCTCGAGATCCATATATCAATAGTATCACGTTTCGGATTTCGCGATGCAACGCACCAATTCATCGAGAACTCTCTCCAATTCTTTTGTCGACGTCGCGTTTCCGAGCGAGAATCGCAGCGTGTTTTCCGCGCGCCATGATGGCCCGCCGAGCGCTTCCACCACATGCGAGCGACGATTCCCCCCTTCGCGACACGCGCTCTTCGTCGAAATGGAAATCCCCTTCGCATCCAATTGCAGCGTCACGTATTCGCTCTGGATATCCGGCAAGGAGATGTTGAGCATGTTCGGCAGCGCGCGTTTGATATCGCCGTTCACCACCACATCGGGAATACGCGCAACGAGCTTTTTCACGAACGTGTCGCGCAGTATCTGCAGACGCTGTGCTTCGGCTTTTCGTTCAATGCCCGCGAGCGCGAATGCTTCCGCAAAGCCGGCAATGAGCCCGACATTCTCCGTCCCCGGCCGAAGCCCTCTCTCTTGGCCGCCACCAAGGTACACTGACGATGCATCCACGCGGTTCGATATATAGAGTGCTCCCACACCGCGCGGTCCGTACACTTTTCCGGAATCGAGTGTCATCAGATCCACGCCGAGCGTGTGCACGTGCGGCGCAAGATAGAGTGGCGCCTGTCCTGCATCGGTATGCATGAGGGTTTTCGGATGCTTTTCCACCAACGCGCGTGCGATCTCACGGATCGGCTGCACGGTGCCGATCTCGCTGTTCGCCCAGCCGATGGAGACGAGGACCGTATTCTTCTTTACCGCCGCAAGCACCGCATCAGCGGTGATGGTACCGCGCTCATCCGGATCAACGTGCGTCACCTGGCCGCCCAAGCGCTCGATTTCCCCAAAGCATTCCAGAACCGATGGATGCTCGATCGAACTCACTACCCAGTGTGTTTTCGAAAAATCATCCTGACGCTTCAAAAGGTTCCGCGCGACGCCGAGGATCGCGATATTGTTCCCCTCCGTGCCGCCGGAGGTGAAGATCACCTCGCGCGCCTTGCAGGCCAGTTCGAGTGCCACCTTATCGCGCGCCGCTTCGAGCGCCTTGTCCGCCGCGACACCATCAGCATGGATGCCGCCCGGATTCCCGAAGGTGTCCCAGAGCTTCTCCACCGCTTTGCGTGCCTCAGCGCGCACCGGCGTCGCGCTCGCGTAGTCTAAATAGATGCGTTTCGGTCGCGAGAACCACATTCCGGCATCCTAGCACGACCCCTCGATAACGTGCGCAGCAGCGCACGGGCGGAGGGGGTCGGGGAACCGCCATCGGTTCCCCGTGTCGGAGAGCAGGGCGGCGAGCGAAGCGCTGCCGTCCGTTGAGAACCGAGGGTTCTCAAAACGAACCGCCGGACTGGCCGGACGGTTCGTTTCGTTGTATGATTGCGCGGTCATTTATGACTCCCACCCCCACCTATGTCCTCCGCTTCTACCACAACCGAACGTCCGCCAATCGTAGCCGTTCTCGGTCACGTCGATCACGGTAAGTCGACGCTGCTCGACTACATCCGCAAGGCCAACACCGTCGCCAAGGAAGCAGGCGGCATCACCCAGCACGTCGCTGCCTACGAGGTCGTCCACGAGCGTGAGGGCAAGCTCAAGAAGATCACCTTTATCGATACGCCGGGCCATGCGGCATTCCAGGCTATCCGCGCACGCGGTGCGAAGATCGCCGACATCGCCATCCTCGTCGTCGCGGCGGATGACGGCGTGAAGGCACAGACCCTCGAAGCACTGGAGAGCATCAAGGCATCGAACACGCCGTTCGTTGTCGCTATCAACAAGATCGACAAGCCGAACGCGGATATGAGCCGCACACAGGCATCGCTTTTGGAGAATCACGTCTATCTCGAGAAGCTCGGCGGGGATATCCCATGGACAGCAATCTCCGCAAAGAGCGGTCAGGGCGTCGATGAACTCCTTGATCTCATCCTTCTCGTCGCCGAACTCTCTGAATTCAAAGCAGATCCGGATGTTCTTGCAAAAGGCTACGTCGTCGAAGCGCATCGCGATGAGAAGCGCGGCATCGCGGCAACACTCATCATCACCGAAGGCACGCTCTCGAGCGGTCAGGCGGTGCGCGCTGGCCGCGCGGTCGTTCCGGTCCGCATCATGACCGACCACAACGGGAAAGCGATCAAGGAAGCGACGTTCTCCTCTCCGGTCACGCTCTACGGTTTCGACGAACTTCCGGAAGTCGGTTCCGAATTCGTCACGTACAAGAAGAAAGGCGAAGCGGAAGCTGATAAGCCGGAAGTCGTCCGCGCTGCAAACGTCCTCGCCGAAGAAGAATCCTCGAAGTTCTTCCTCCCCGTCATCATCCGCGCCGACGTCACGGGCTCGCTTGAAGGCATCCAGCATGAACTCGCGAAGATCGGCGACGAATTCACCGGCATCCGCATCGTACAGACCGGTATCGGCGCGGTTTCCGAAGCAGATGTGAAGGCGGCGATCGCAAGCGCCGCGACTCCCGCCGTCATCGTCGGTTTTGATGTACCGGTAGATGCGACGGCACGCGAGAGTGCGCGCCAGCACAACGTCCGCATCGAAACCTACGACATCATCTACAAACTCGCTGAGAGCCTCACCGAGATCCTCAAGGAAAGCGCCCCGAAGCGCCAGGTCGAGGAATCGATCGGTAAAGCACGCATCCTCAAGCTCTTCTCGAGCGGCAAGGGCAAGCAGACCCTCGGCGGCACCGTCTTCGAGGGCCGCTTCGAGAAGCGCACGAGCGTACGCGTCACCCGCAAGGGCGAGGAGATCGGCATCGGCTGGGTTGATAGCCTCCAGTCGCACCGCCAGAGCGCGGAACGCATCGAGACCGGCAGTGAATTCGGTGCCGAGATCGAGGCGGAGTTTGATCTCGCCCAAGGAGACGTGTTAGAAAGCTTCCGTACCAAAACCGTATGATGAACGAATCACGCCGTCAGAATAAGGTCGCCGAAGAGATCGCGCACCGCGCGGGCGAATTCCTCGCACGCAGCATCAAGGCAGGCGGCTCGCTCGTTACCGTCACCCATGCAGATATCGCACCGGATCTGAAGAACGTCACCATCTTCGTATCCGTCCTCCCGAAATCGCACGAAGAGGAAATGCTGGTGAGCCTGAAGCGTCTGCGCACCGATTTCCATGATTTCCTGAAGTCGAAGACGGTGCTGCGCAACGTCCCGACGGTCGATTTCGCGATCGATTTCGGCGAAGCGAATCGTCAGCGAATCGACGAACTGACGCGCTAAAGACCGCGTGCTATATTAGCGCAACGGCCACGTGGTGAAGGGGTACGAGTCTGCACAATCTTCTCCTTTGTCTTACCGCGTGAGTCGTAGATAAAACTGTTTTCTAAAGGCCACGTGGTGAAGGGGTAACACGGGAGTCTGCAAAACTCTTACTGCGCGGGTTCGAGTCCCGCCGTGGCCTCCGTTTTTGCAAAACCGCTACTGGATGGGTGAGACGGGGTTGGGGCCCCGTCGCAAGGCCGGAGACGCTCGGCGTCGAGGCGGGGTCGCGGAAATTTTCAGCAGAAAATTATCCGTGACCAACTCCACCGCCTCCCCAACCATACAATTGACTAATCCTCATCCTCATTGCAGGATTCCCCTATCCTATGAAAAAAGGCTTCACCGCGGGCGCATTCGACCTCTGCCATGCAGGTCATTTCCTCATGTTTGAGGAGGCAAAATCCCAGTGCGATTACCTCATCGTCGGCCTCCATACCGACCCGACACTCGACCGACCGGACACCAAGAACAAGCCGATCATGTCGGTCGAGGAGCGCATGATCATCCTCAAGGGCATCAAGTACATCGACGAGGTCGTCACCTACGAGACCGAGGCGGATCTCTACAATATCCTCAAGGAGAACAAACTCGGCATCAATATCCGCATCCTCGGTGTCGAATACAAGGACAAACCGTACACCGGTCGCGACCTCCCTCTTGAGGTCTACTACAACACCCGCGGCCATAACTTCTCGACGACTGAATTACGCAACCGCGTGTACGAGGCAGAGAAGGCAAAGCGCGAGAAGGCGGCCTAGTCCGTGATATAAATCTCGTACGCCGGGGTGGCGGAATGGTTTACGCAGACGACTTAAAATCGTTCACCGAAAGGTTTGTGGGTTCGAGTCCCACCCCCGGCACAGATTGAGCAGAGCGAAGCTGTGTCGGGGAGAACAGTGCCGACGCACTGTTCGGGTGGGACTCGAAAGGCGGAGCGATGTTTCGTCAGCAGACGAAACCGCGAGCCGGGGTCGCGAAAAAGTCTGCACGACGGTGCAGACTTTATTCGTGACCGAGCCAAACGGAATCAAAACGAGCTCTTTGCCGAGTCCTTCTCCCGGCAGCGAAAATTGTTTACACAAGATTCTTGAATCGCTCTTTCAGGAGTCGATATCTACGAATCGTATCGGGTTGCGAAAGAACACGCCCACTGTCTCTCTCTTCTCCTTCAAGTTGTTGAAACGTGAGGTCTGAATATTGGTCCTTTGTAAAATCAATCTGCGTTCCGTCTGCGAGAGCGTTCCAGTAATGTGAGCGCAAATGCGCATATTTAGATATATGTGCCAGTGAACCGCACATCAACTTACCACCCAAGTATTCCTGCGCTAAAACAGAAGCAACTGCACAATGTCCCCACAATGGATTGTGTTCTGTCCAATGTTTCGGATCTGCAGATGTGTCGCGCTGCGCGACATTTCTCAGTATTCGTGAGAATGTGTCTCGATCGACTGTCATATCTAGCACTAATTAGCTTGATAATATCATTCCTTATCTTCACGGATATTTCTTGCCCGACGGTGCAATAAATTCCGCGACCCCGACTCGCCGCTCCGGCAGCTGCCGGAACATCGCTGCGGCTCGGACGAGTCCTCAAAGATAATGTTCTCGCCGTCGCTCGAAAATTTCCCCGAGCCTGGCTCGCGGTTTTGCGTGCTCGCAAAACATCGCTCCGCCTCGGACAAAAGCACAAAACCTCCCACAGGGGAGGTTGTTGTGTCTTTTGTCCGCCCAGTAGGGATCGAACCTACGACCTGCCGATTAAGAGTCGGATGCTCTACCAGCTGAGCTATAGGCGGATTGCCGATAATATACCATGTCTCATCAAATTGTCAGCTCTATAACAAAGAAACCAGGACCGAAAGGTCCTGGTTAGTAGATAGGGAGATGATTAGTGGCCGCCGCGATCGTCCCGATCTTCGTCGTAATCTTCGAAGTCGCGATAATCAACCTGGACGATCTCGAATAGCTCGAACGCCTTCACGCCCGCTGCCGGCTTCGTCAGTCCCATCGCAAGAAACTTGTCTTGAGTCTCCTTGATGGCAGCGACGACGTCGCTGGCGAGCTTGATGCGTTGGGCGATAGTGAAATCCTCGATTTTCGGCTTATCATCACCGCGGAACGAGACTTCGTCTTTTCCACGACGGGATTCGTGTCGGCCCATGTATACCTCCAAGAACATCCATCAGCCTTTCTGATGGGATTATAATTATATCATATATATTTTGAATTGCAAGTCCCCAGACTCTCGTGCTATAGTCCCCCTGTCGGGCAGGTGGCGAAATTGGTAGACGTACCGCGCTTAGGACGCGGCGCCGCAAGGCATGGAGGTTCGAGTCCTCTCCTGCCCACATAAAACCAAAACCGGAGCGTGCTCCGGTTTTGTTATTAGAAACGAAAATAGGTTAGAACGGACTCGCCGGCAGGGAGTTCTGCACACGGCTCACATCGGTGGATGCGACATCCAAGCCGAAGGAGTTCACGATGAGCGCGATGATGCCGTAGACGGAAACCATGATGAGCATGCCGAGGAGGCCGTACACCATATGGTCCTTCCCCTTCTGTGAGGCTTCTCCGTTTTTCACGCCCCACAAAAACTCGACGATTCCCCAGATGAAGAGGAAGAGGCCGAGGGTGAATATGACGCGAAGACCAGGATCGATCACGTTCGTGATGATCCGCTGTAGGATCTCTTCGCCGGCTTGCATACACGCTTACGCTGATGCTACTGCATCATGCGCGTATCGATCTGGATCGTCTTCGGGATGACCGGATCGGTCGAAGTAACGCGGAAGGTCGACTGGAGGAGACGGATGATGCCCCAGATGGAGACCATGACGAAGATCGTGATGACACCCATCATCATGACCTTGAGACCTTCGGTCTTGCCTTCAGCACCGTCGTTGAGAAGGTACTTGATGAGACCGTAGAAGAAGACCACGATCGCGAGCGTGATGAAAAGATAGACCAGCGAGTTGAGGAACTGCGAGACCATCGCGAGCGTGTTGAGAAGCGTCTGCGCCGATGCGAGCATCGGGAGAAAGAGCGATCCTGCCGAGAGTGCTGAAACTACTGATAGTCTGGTACGCATACTGAATCGCTAAAAGGTTAACCCGTCTAAGTGCATCAATCGTACCGCGCCCTCGGGGCGGAGCAATCAACCCCGTGTGGATATCTACTTCTCCAGCCAGTACAAAGCCGCGGTCGCGAAGACGACGACCATGAGGATCGTCATCCCTTTTTCCATGATCTTGATGCCGTCTTCGCGGCGCTCGGTGCCGAGACGCGTGATGTACATGATGAACCCCGTGAAAAAGACACCGAGCGCGACCGCACCGAAGAATCCGATTGCCGCATAGAGACCGAACTCAACCGTGACTGATTGTGATACGGCCTCTTGTGCCGCGAGCGGGAGTGGCACGAGCAGAAACGGTAGGATGCGACGCCACATACATCAATTGAGACATTCCGCCGCGATACAATCGAATTCCTGCGGACCTCCGCCGCCGAAATCCCCGCCGCCACCGCCACCGCCGAAGAGCGAATTACGTACGAGACCGACGATCCCCCACACGGAAACCATGACGAAGAGCGCGATGAGTCCCCACACGATGCGGCGGCTTAATTCTTCAGAGCCGCCCTTGCTTAAGGAGACAAGTCCGGTCGCGACGCCATAGAAGTAGACGACGAGACCGAGGATGATCGCCGTACCGATGCCGGCATTGAGGAACTGCACGACGGTCTCCGCGAGCTCGGAGAACGTACGCGGTGCGGCTGCGGCCACCGCCGGTAGTGCGAGTATCGCGACAAGGAGAGCAAGGCGCATATCAGCCGAGGAGCTGGCGGATCGTACCGCCGATCATCGTCGCAAGGACCCACGCGCTGAGGATGAGGATCGCGCCCATGATGACGTAGGTGATATTGCGCTTCGCGTCGTTGAGTCCTTCCGGATTTCCGCGCGCCGCGATGAACTTGAAGCCGGCGTAGACGATAAAGACGGTGATCAAAGGAAGGGCGATGATGACGATAGCGCGCAAAAATCCTTCCACGAATTTCTCGACGGATGAGAACTTGAGCGGATTCTCGAGACCGCCTTGCACGCCCTGCGCGAAAACCGGCAATGCCGCCGCCCACAGGAGGATGGCGAGTGTCGTCAGGCGTGCGAGATATCGATGCGTCATATCTATTGCGTGGTCAGCGTCCTCATCGCCTGTTCGGCACGCTGCACCGCTTCTAGCGTACGCGCCGCACCCGAGGTGACGCTTTCAATCATATCCTTGAAGATGCGTTCTGTCTCTTGGGGATTCGGGTCTTCCCAGGTACGCACCAGGAGCGCCATCTTATTGAAGACCGCATCGTTCCCCTGCGCCGGCTCGGCAAGCACGTCGCGACGCGCCGATGCCAGACCGAATGCGAGCGAGAGGAGCTTGGATCCTTCCGGCCCCGCAAGGATGTACGCTGCCGTGAGCGCGCCCTGAGGATTCTGCGATGCACGTGGGATCGCGAACGCATACGCGTACCCCGCATCCACGGTACGCTCGGCACCTTTCACCTGCGGCACGCTCGTCGCGATCGCGAAGTTGAGATTCGGATTAAGGCGGCGGATGAGCGGCTCTTCGCTCGCCGGTCCGAGATAGATCGCCAGATCCCCCTGCGCAAACGCAGTGCGCGCTTCCGGCATGGAACGATTCCAGCTGTAATCCGGACTGGATGGATTCGAGAACTGCGTAAAGAAGCGCAGCGCACTGTCCCCCGGCTGCGAAGTCTCATTCACGCGCGCCGTGAGAGATGGCATGAGCGTACCCGCGCTATCCCTTCCGGTGATCCTGCCTCCTGCCTGCATGATGAGCATGCTGAGGATCGCTTTCGCGTGGTTCACGTTGGCGTATTCACCGAACGCGATCGCGCTCTTGGTGATCGAACCCGCATCGCTCTTACGCGTCGCGGTACGCGTGAGGTCGTACACCTCATCCCAATACACCGGCGGCTTCGCGATGCCTGCGGTCGAGAGCATGTCGCGATTCCAATAGAGGACGAACGGGTCCACGGCAAACGGGATACCGAGGGATCCTTCAGCGCCCAAGAACGGATCCGCCGCTTCAGCCCAGAGGTTGCGGAAGGTATCGCGCGGAAGCTGTTCGTACGGTATCGGGAAGATCTTCGCCCCTTCGGTGATGGTTTCGTCTTGGCGGAGGATGAACAGATCAGGCCCCGTACCGGATGCGAGCGCATTCGCGAGCTCGGCGCGGAACGTCGTCGGATCTTTCTGCACGTAGCTCACTTGTCGCAAACGGCTTTCGGTTTCAACCATCTGACGGATGACCGTCGAGAATGCGCTCTCATCGAACGTTCCCCACACCACGACCGGCCCTGTCGACGAACTCGAATTCGTACCGATGAAGAACGAGAAGATGAGCACGCTCGCCACCGCGAAGGTGCCGAATACCGCGAGGAGCACCATCTGGAATGTCGACATGCCGGGCTTCATACGGATATGGTACTACGCGCGAGCGTGTTATTGGGAAGTTTTCCGGAAGATAAGCCCGTAATGATGCGCGCCGGCATTGAATTCACGCACGAAGGTGAGTCCTGCCTTTCGTGCATGCTCGTATGCCTGCTCTTTGGTGACCACATGATCTTCCGTCGGTCCCATGCCGCGGAACGATTCCGACCAATCGATGATGATGACTCTTCCCCCATGCTTCAGCGTTCGCTCCGCCTCGATAAGGACGCCCGTCTTGTCGCGTACCTGGAACAGGAGATTCGAGACAAGGACGATATCCAACACGCTGCCGAGTTTCGAACCGCCGTCTTCCTCGACATCCCCCCAGATGACATCGACATTTGTGTGGCCATGCTTCACGGCATCATTCTTGATGCGTCGCAGGAGATCCTTCTGGATATCGATCGCATAGACCGTACCGCTTCCGAGAAGCTCCTTGGCGATGAGATTCACATACGCGCCGGAACCGGCGCCGAAGTCGGCAACCTTCATGCCCGGCTCGATACCGAACGCGCTCACCGTGCGCGCGGGATGCGCGAAACGACGCTTCTCATGCGTAGAACCTCCCTGGTGAGGGTACATTGGAATCAGTATATATGCTTTTCTGCGCGCACCGGATCACGTAGGTGTAAAACTAAAACCGCGACGCACTGCGTCGCGGTTTGGATAGAAACGGAATTTTCGTCACCCGTAGATGACGACGAAAACACCGGCTCCGATGACAGTCACGCCCATAAGGACGATCGTTGCGCTCCTGAAAAAATCCGCCATTACCGGCCTCCTTTTCTTGATGCAACCCTAACCCTGTTCTGGTTATACGCCCCTTCAGGGGAGTGTCAACCTGTTGATTACTCGGCCTTCCCTTCAAGAATGACGCAGGCAGCGATCTTGTCGCCGTCGCGCAATCGCATCACGCGCACACCCTGCGTCTGGCGACCGCTCGAGCGGATCTCCGTGAGGTCGGTACGGATGACCTGACTCTTCTGCGACATCGCGATGAGTTCCCCGTGTTCGTCGACGATAAGACCCGCGATCACTGGTCCCGTCTTTGCCGTAACGGCAGACGTCTTGATGCCGGAGCCGCCACGTCCCTGTACTTTGTATTCCTTGAGCGGCGTCTTCTTGCCGAAACCGAGCGATGAGAGGACGAGGAGTTCCTTGTTGGACCCCTTCTCGACGACGTCTGCGCCGATGACCTCATCGGAAGATGGGATCTTGATACCGCGGACTCCGCCGGCCTGGCGACCCATCTCGCGCACATCGCTCTCCGCGAAGCGGATCGATTGGCCCTTCGCGGTCACGAGGAAGACCGTATCCCCCTTGCGCGCAAATCGTGCGGAAATAAGCGCATCGCCCTTGTCGAGTCCGATCGCGATGAGGCCCGAGCGGCGCACCTCCTTGAAACTCTCGGCGGACGTCTTTTTCACCGTACCGTTCTTGGTCGCCATCACCAGCATGAGGCCTTCCATCGCCTTGGTTTCCTTCGGCATCGGCAGGATCGAAGTGATCTTCTCATCCTGTTCGAGCGAGATGAAATTCATGATGGACTTACCCTTCGTCGCGCGCTTACCTTCCGGCAATTCGTACATCTTGATCTGGTACGCCTTACCCTTGTCGGAGAAGAAAAGGAGATCCGAGTGCGCACTCGCCGTAAGGAGGTGCGTCACGAAATCCTCTTCCTTGGTATCGAGATCGATGACACCCACACCGCCGCGCTTCTGGCGACGATACTCGGCCGGATTCGTGCGCTTGATGTAGCCGCCTTGTGTCAAGACGAGTGCGAAATCCTCATCAGCGACGAGATCCTCCGGATTCAAGAGTTTCGCGGCACGCTTCACGATCTTCGTACGACGATCGTCACCGTATTTCTCCGCGATCTCCGTCAATTCCTTCTTGATGAGGTCCATCATCTTCTTCTCGCTCTTGAGGAGCGATTCGAGGTACGCGATGGTCGCCTGTACGGCATTCAATTCGTCTTCGATCTTCTTGCGCTCGAGGCCGGAGAGCTTCTGGAGGCGCATGTCGAGGATCGCGTTCGCCTGGATCTCGGAGAACTTGAACTTCGTCATGAGCCCCTTGCGGGCATCATCGGTGTCCTTCGACTTCTTGATGAGCTGGATGATCTCGTCGATATGATCGAGCGCCTTCGAAAGGCCGAGGAGGATGTGCTCACGCGCCTTCGCGACACCCAAGTCGTATTTCGTGCGGCGCGTGACGACCTCCTTGCGGTGGAGGATGAACTGCTCCAAGACGACCTTAAGGGAAAGCGTCTGCGGCACGCCGTCGACGAGCGCGACGACGTTGTAGTGGAAGGTCTCCTCGAGCTGCGTGTGCTTGTAGAGGAAATTCAGCACCGTCTGCGGATTCGCGTTGTTCTTGAGATCGATCGCGATGCGGATATCCTTCGCCGATTCGTCGCGGATGTCCTTGATGCCTTCGAGTTTCTTCTCGTGCACGAGATCCGCGATCCTCGTGAGGAGGTCGGACTTGTTCACGCGGTACGGGATGGAGGTGACGATGATCTGGTAGTCGCCCTTCTTGTTCTCCGTGATCTCCGCCTCGCCGCGCACCACGACCCCGCCGCGGCCGCTCGAGTACGCATGCTTGATATCGGTCTGGTTGAACGCGATGCATCCCGTCGGGAAATCCGGACCCTGTACGAACTGCAGGAGATCCTCCGTCGTGGCATCCGGAGCATCGATGAGGTGCACCGTCGCTGCGGTTACTTCGCGGAGGTTGTGCGGCGGGATGTTCGATGCCATACCCACGGCGATACCGAGCGTACCGTTGAGGAGGAGGTTCGGGACCGCCGCCGGAAGGACCACCGGTTCCATCTTCGTGTTGTCGTAGTTCGGACGGAAATCGACGGTATCCTTGTCGATATCACGCATCATCTCGCCCGCGAGACGCGACATCTTCGCTTCGGTATAGCGGTATGCTGCGGCGCCATCGCCATCGATCGAACCGAAGTTTCCTTGGCCGATGATCATCGGATAGCGCATCGAGAAATCCTGCGCCAATTTCACCATCGCGTCGTACACGGACGCATCGCCGTGCGGGTGGTACTTACCGAGCACATCTCCCACGATGGTCGCGGACTTCTTCGTCTTCGCGCTCGCCGTAAGGCCGTTCTCGTTCATCGAGAAGAGGATGCGGCGGTGCACCGGCTTGAAGCCGTCACGCACATCCGGAAGCGCGCGGGCGGTGATGACCGACATCGCGTAGTCGAGGTACGACTCGCGCATCTCGGTCGTGATCGAGCGCGGCACGATGCGCACCGCGGTATCTACCGAATTCCCGTCGTTTTGAGGAGCTTCTTCAGCCTTTTTCGCACGCGCCATATTCACTGGATTATATCAAAAAAGAGGTCTTTCAGCTATCTAGAAACCGCCTGAATTCCCGAAGTCATCAGTGGTCCCCGGCGCGACACTCCCTCCGCCTGACGCACTGACATCGTCCTGCGAAGTGTTGTTGCGGAGATTGCGGATGTCGTCGGTCGGATCGTACTGTGCCTGATTACGCTCATTCGGCCGGATGAGGTTCATATCGAACTGATCCGTCGGCACGGCGCCGTTCTCAAGCGTCTTGAGATCCGTGCGCTGTACTTTCTTCAGAAAGAGAAAGCCCCACGCAATCATGAGGATGATGACGACAAAGACCGCGATGCTCGTCGCGACGGTTTTCTTGTCGTCGTGCGATGCATCTTTGAGGTCGTTGAATTTCTGCTGGACTACCATCGATACCTATTGTATCGCATCAGAAGCACTACGCTTTCAACACCACCACCTCGCCTTCCTTTCCGGCGACATCCTTCTTCTTCAGCGTAAGCTTCTCTTCCGGCACCACGCCTTCAGCGCCCGCTTCCTTGAGGAATACCTTCAGAGCTGCTGCATCGTAGCCGACCGGGATGACGATCTTCGCTTCCAGAGATACCGCGAGCTTCTGCGCTTCGGCAGGAGTAAGCGCGCCTTCGCCGCCGATCGGGACGATAAGGATATCCGGCGAGTCCATCTCTTCGACATCTTTCGGAAGGGTCGGCGTACTCACCGCTCCGGCATAGAAGACCGAAAGCCCATCGAAGGTCACCGAGTAAAGCGTGTTGATACGGTGCTCTTTGCCGTATTCGGATTCAGAAGGAAAACCGAACGCAGTGATATCCTTGATCTCGTATTCGCCCGGCCCTTGGATGACGAACGGCTGCTTCTCACCGCGACCTGCCTCCTCGGCGCCATTCATATCCGGATGGTTGAGCGAGATGAAGGCGACGTCGGCGCCGAAATTGGTCGGTTTGAAATTCTTAGACTGCTTGGAAATCGGCCCGAAGACTACGGTCGTATCCCCCGCGCTCGCGCGCACACAAAACCCGTCATGGTACGTGAGAATCATGGCGGAAGTATACCAATAGTATATGCACACGCCTATCCTTGACGCCCGAAGCGTCGATTGCTATCTTCTCGTGAGCACTGAGCCACTGAGGTTCAGCTGCCCCCTACTTGGAGGACCACGAATGAGACCACCATTCCGTTAGCGACTCGGTAAAGCCGGTTCGTGTCGAAATGACTCTCACTCAGGACCATGAGGCCGTAATGGAACCACCCAAGTAAGTTGAACACCCCCAGAGACCTGATCCCCACGATCAGGTCTCTTTTCTCTATATCCCCACCCCTTTTGACACCCCGCCCGTTCATATATATAGTGCCGGCACGCCTTATAAGTTCTGCGGAAGGGCTAATCCTCGCCTCCTCTCAAAGGTACGGAAGCAAAGGAGGGAGAACCCGGACGTATATACACAATGGCTACAGCTACTAAGGCTGCCGAGGTCGAAGTCCTCGACAGCGAAAAAGAGGAAGCGGTGCAGGTCCCGACGGGGCCGATGGCAGAGTTCCTCGAATCGACACCGAAGCGTCCGATGAACGACGATGTCGTCGAAGGTCCGGTCATCGCGATCGGCCGCGCACGCGTCTTCGTCGACCTCCACCCGTTCGGTACGGGTATCATCTACGGCCGCGAATACCTCTCAGCTCGCGAGGCTCTTAAGAACACCAACGTCGGCGATACCATCACCGCGAAGGTCGTCGGCATCGAGAAGAAGGAAGGCTACATCGAGCTCTCGCTCCGCGAGGCTCGCCAGGCGCTCATCTGGGGCGAGGCGGAGCAGGCGATGCAGAAGAAGACCGTCTTCCAGCTTCCGGTCACCGACGCCAACAAGGGCGGCCTCATCATCAACTGGCAGGGCATCCAGGGCTTCCTCCCGGCATCGCAACTCGCACCGGCACACTATCCGCGCGTTCCGGATGGCGACAAGGAGAAGATCTTCGGCGAACTGAAGAAGCTCGTCGGCACCAATCTCGAACTCCTCGTCATCACCGCGAATCCGAAGGAGCAGAAGCTCATCTTCTCCGAGAAGGGTGCAGGCTCGTCTGAGCGCTCATCGCTCGTCGAGAAGTACCATGTCGGCGATGCAGTCGAAGGCGTTGTCACCGGCGCTACGGAATTCGGCGTCTTCGTGAAGCTCGAGGAAGGTCTCGAAGGCCTCGTCCACATCTCTGAGATGGACTGGGCGCTCGTCGAGAACCCGAAGAGCCGCTACAAGGTAGGAGAGAGCGTGAAGGTGAAGGTCATCGAGATCAAGGACGACAAGGTCTCCCTCTCGATCAAGGCTCTCAAGGACGATCCATGGAAGGCAGCTGCCGCGAAGTACAAGAAGGACCAGAAGGTGGAAGCCGTGGTCATCAAGTACAACAAGCACGGCGCGCTCGCATCCATCGAGGAAGGTGTCGCAGGTCTCGTTCACATCAGCGAGTTCAAGGATGAGAACGATCTCCGCGCATCGCTCGAGCTCGGCAAGGTCTACCCGTTCGTCATCAAGCTCTTCGAGCCGAAGGAACGCCGTATGACGCTTTCGTTTGCTGGTGAGAAGCGATAATAGTTGAGCTTCGCAAGGCCGGAGGCGCTTGGCGCCGAGGCGGGGTCGCGCAAAATCGCAGTAGCGATTTATGCGTGACATCAGTAATCCCAACCGGCAATTCAAATGCGCCCCAGAGAGGGGCGCATTTGACATATGTGTAAACGCATGTTAAAGAGAATCCTCCTCAAACGTGCTCCACGTGAAAGGCTTTAGATACGTTTACGTCAATCCAGGTATGAAGACTATGAAAGAATTCGCGCAGGAATTCCTGAACGCATCCGACCGCGAGACGGCACTCACCTTCGTGAGCCTCCTTGCTGCTGCGTATGCATGGATCGTCGCTGAGGAACTCTTTCTCGGCATCGCCATGGGCCTCGCCATGCACGCCATCCAGGTAGTCGCCTACGAATATCTCGCAGAGCGCAACGGATGGAAGACCCTCGAAGTCACCAAGGCATTCCGTACCCATGCGCTTCCCCGCCTTCGCCACATCCTCGCCAAGGTCCAGCGCGCCTAACGAAAAATCCCGCCTCTCGGCGGGATTTTTTGCCTTACCTTTCTTAATTTGCCACTCCAGGAGAAGGAGTTTCGTCGTCGATCCAATCAGCTGCCGTTCCTGTATCAACAGTAAGATTTGAACGCACGAGCGAATGTCCCGGCAATACATCTACCGCTCCATTGCCTGAAACGAACCCATCGGTATTTGCTCCCCATGAGAGGGAGTCGACCGTAGTTGTCGCTGCATCCCGCAAGAAGAGCGATTCGCTGGAATTGTTAAGGCCGCTACCGAGCGCACTCTCGAAGGCAACAACCTGCGTACCGCCAGGAATATTCCAGAAACTACTGAAGGTTGTCGATGCGTTCGTTAGAAGAATGAATCCGCCTGCAGCAATCGTCGTTCCTGCTGGGATACGATCGAAATTCGTCGTTGCATCCTTAATCGTCCAATTAGAGAGATCGACTATTGAATTCGTCGGATTATACAGCTCGATCCATTCGTTAGCCGTATCTGCTCCATGTGATACATCAGGCTGGTCATACACTTCACTAATAATGATGTGATCAAGACTTGGCTCCGGCTCAGCTTCCGGCACGAAATTCACCGTCACACTGTCCGTCGATGTGCCCGCTTCATTGCTGCACTCAAGTGAGTACGTAGTTGTCGCGTTCGGTTCGACGATCTGATTTCCATTTAATGCCTTTGCGCCACTCCAACCTCCGGTTGCAAGACATTGATCCGCATCAGTCGTCGTCCATGTAAGAGTGGAAGTCGCGCTACCTGCACCCGGCGTCACACTGGTCGGGTTCGCGCTGATGGAAACATCCGGAGCGTCCTGCGCTTCGTTCACGGTAACCGTCACCGAATCCTGTGCCGTTCCACCGGGTCCGGTGCATTCGATCGCATAGGTTGTCGTTACCGTCGGCGAGACATCCGCCGTGCCATCAAGGTCCTTCGAGCCGCTCCATCCATTCGACGCCGTGCAGCTCGTCGCATTCTCCGAGTTCCACGTAAGTTCCGAGGAACCGCCTTCGGTGATGGTCGTCGGATCAGCACTGATATCCACGCTCACGCTCGGTTGCGCGACGACATTCACCGTCACACTCTCGGTCGACGTGCTGACGCCATTACCGCATGCAAGCGTGTACGTCGTTGTCGCATTCACCGTCACGACCTGGGAACCATCAAGCGATTTCGTACCGCTCCAACCATTCGATGCAACACACGCCGTCGCATTCGTTGAATCCCAGCTCAGCGTGGAAGTACCACCCGCGGTTACGTTCGTCGGATTCGCATCGAAATCGAGAGTCGGTGTCGGAAGCGGTTCTTCCTCATCAACGGAAACCGTTACCGACTTAGATACGCTTCCTCCTGCGCCTGAGCAGTTGAGCGTATATGTCGTATCTTCGTCCGGCGAAACACTCTGAGAGCCCGACGTATTCTTGCCACCACTCCATCCGCCCGATGCGGTACAGCTGGTCGCATTCGTCGTACTCCACGAGAGCGTCGAGCTCTCTCCCTCGCCTATTTCAGCAGGGTTCGCCGTAAAGGTAAGTGTCGGTTTCGGTGTCGGATTCGGCGCATCCTCGCAGAGCGATGGATTGATAAGCGCGCGGGCAAGACGGCCCGCAAGACGATCCTGACGATCGCACAATCGCTTCTTCACCTGATCAGTGAGCGATGCCGCATCCGCTGCACCCGGCAGCATGAATGCGAACGAAGCGATAAGAAGGAGAACACTGATAATCTGACCTGACCGCAGTACGTGCCCGTTATTCCCCATAACGTTTTCAGTTACGCACGATCCCCCGCTCGTGCGGTCCGGATAAATAGGTATGCGTACTATACTCCCGCACTACCGCTGAAGCGCAGATGAAGAGGTGCGCATGTGCATAACCGCATCGGGATATTTTTCGTTTGCATTCCGAGGGTTTTCGCAGGCCCGACGGGGCCGAGACTGAGCGCTGCGCCAGCAGGCGCAGATAGCGACCCGAGGGAGGCAAGCGGAAAATATCCCGAAGATTAGTTGAACTTATTCATCGCGATCTCGCGTCCGTCGCTGACGATCAGCTCCAACGCCTCCCCTGCTTTCTTGAAAACGCTCTTCAGCGCCTGCATTTCATCCGCCTTGAACTCGCCGAGGATGAATTTCTCCACTTCAGCCTCTCCCTGCGGCTTCTTCGCGACGCCATCCTTGTTCTCCTTTGAGATTCCGAGACGTATTCGTACGAATCGCTTCGTCTTCACGGCAGCAGCGATCGAATCGATCCCTTTATGTCCTCCGGAACCGCGATCGAAGGAGATTTTTATCGTTCCGAGCGGTAGATCGAGATCGTCATAGACGACAACGAGCTTCTCGGCGGCTTTCACGCTCTTTATATAGTGCAGAGCGGCGAGTCCGCTCTTATTCATATAGGTATTCGGCAGGACCGCGACCGCGATACTCTTACCGATCATGCCGCGCGCGATGAATGATCTCGCACGTGACTCCTCTTTCCACTCGGAGAAGCCGTGTTTCTCGGCGAATTTCTGCACCATCATGCGTCCGGCGTTATGCCGCGTACGCGCGTACTCTTCGTCGGGGTTTCCTAAGCCGATAACGACCCATGTCATGCGCATATCGTACATGAAAGAAGAAGAAGTGAGAAAACTTTTTGCACATCGCGCGAAAAAAATTCAAAAAAGCAAAAAAATCCACACGCGACACTCGATTCGCTTTGTGTCAATGCATTCAATGAAGTATACTTGCGCGCATGAATGATCCAGTGATGCAGGGAAACACATCACCGGAGATCCGAAGCAAGAACGAATCATCACCAGGAGCATTTGCGACCTACGTGATGATCGCTCTCGGCCTCGCGCTCTTCATCCGCTTCTTTATCGCAGCGCCGTATGTCGTTTCGGGCGCTTCGATGGAACCCACCTTTGATAATTGGGACTATCTCATCACCGACCGCCTCTCGTATCGCCTCAGCGATCCGCAGCGCGGCGATGTCGTCGTCTTCTGCCTCCCCGGAAGCGGCGAATGCTCGCTTATAGAACGTCTCAAGAACCGCGAATTGCAGGCACCGCGCACGCTCATCAAGCGCGTGATCGGTCTTCCGGGAGAAACGGTCTCCGTTTCCGAAGAAGGCGTACGTATCTCGAGCGCAGAGAACCCTGAAGGCTTCCTTCTCGACGAACCATACCTCTCTCCGAGCAATCTCGGCGGTCCATCCGGCATGGAATTGAAGCTCGATACCGATGAATACTTCGTCATGGGAGACAACCGCCGCGTCTCATCTGATTCCCGCATCTGGGGAGTACTGCCGAAGGAGGACATCCTCGGTCACGTGCTCGTCCGTCTCTTCCCGGTCTCATCCGTCGGCGTGTTGCCGGGGGACGCGGACTATCCTTCTCAAGATTCTGGCGCAGAGGATTCGGGGCAATAACCCATGATCCAACTCAAACACACACGACACCAATCTACCGCAGCACTCGTCGAGCGTGCGATACGCACCGCCGAGTATTACGGCTTCACGTCGCTTGATGCGCGCCTCACCAAGGGTAGGAATTCGCTGCCGCAACAGAAGACCGACACCCTTCAGATTGCACGTAAGGACGAGAAGATGCTTCTGCAGAGCGCGAAGCTCTCCTTGAGCGCTAATCGTCAGCAGGGTGAGATCCCGCTCTACTGGCGCGTCGTAAAGAATCAGCCGGGAACTCGCGGACCGGTTGCGTCTCTTACCTTCGAACTCCATGTCGTCGGTGCTCCGGCTGCAATCGCCGAAGCGCTTCTCATCACCGTCGTGAATGCGGTCGCCGATGAAGCAGGCATCGCCAACCGCGCGCTTTCCATCAACTCGATCGGCTCCATCGAATCGTCGAATCGCTTCGTGCGCGACGTGGGCCACTTCCTCCGCAAGCATATCGATAGCATCGCACCGGCGCTCCGACCGCGCGCAGCGCAGGATCCACTCGGCACGCTCATCCAATTGTTCGAGAAAGGTCATCCGGCCATGCCGCGCTCGCCGCAGAGCGTCGAATATCTCACCGAAGAAGAACGTCGTCGCTTCTGGGATCTTCTTGAATACCTCGAGATGTCCGACATCCCGTACGAATTGCATGCGGGAGTCCTCGGCAGCCGCGATTTCTGGGCACACACGTTGTTCGAAGTGTCCGCCCAGGATCCGGAAACGAATTCACGTGTCGTCTTTGCAAGCGGCGGTCGGTACGATCCGCTCGCCACGCGCCTCATGGGCCATCCGGCTACCGCGGCAGTCGCAACCATCACCTGCGAGATCCGCGGCAAGAGCGCGGTCCCCGCGGTACGCAAGACAGCGCCCGCGCTCTACTTCGCCCACCTCGGCGCCGAAGCGCGCCGCCGCGCGCTCCCCATCCTCGAAGCGTTGCGCCGCGAAGGCATCGCCGTCGAGCAATCACTCATGTATGACCGATTGCAGGAACAGATGGATCGCGCCAAGAGCATGAAGGTCTCGCACCTCCTCATCATGGGCCACAAGGAAGCGATGGAGGGCACCGTCCTCGTCCGCGAAGTCGCGACCAACAGCCAGGAAGCCATTTTGATTCCGGACCTCCCGAGTTATCTTCGTCGTCAGAAAGTGCGAGTATAGAAAACACCCGACGAGGTTTTCGTCGGGTGTCTATATTGAAGATAAGAGGCTAATGCATCGTCAGGGCGGACAACGCGGTGTGCATGATGACCACCGATACCCATCCGAGCATGCCGGCGGTAATCATTGTTCGGCATGCTACTGAGTACCTGTCCTCCATGGCTATAAACACATAACCAAGGAACATGGTCACACTGGAAATCGCTACAAGGACGGTCTGGCCAGTCTTATCGAGCACGATAAAGCGCCAGCACACTAATCCTATTGCAAGCATAGCGAGACCCTTGAGAGCGGAACGAATATTCCGATCCCTCCCCCTACGCAGCCAGCCTTCCTGCCTCGCTTTCTCGAACCACGACGGCCACATGCCCCAACTCTCGTCGTATGTCCCAGGCTTAAGTTGCCTGCTGAACATGACCACTTTCTGCGAAGCAGTGAGAAAGAGCGTTGCCCCGAAAAGAGCGAGAATAAAACCGAGAGTTGCCATCTGGATCTCCTATTCCCTGATTCGGTTTCTATATTAAATTATAGTACAAATATAAATAAAGTCAATATCCCCGTTTTAGCTCTATTGCGCCCCTCTATACCCCGTGGTAGTATCCCCAGCACATGATAAACGCAGAAGTACAGAAGACCGGTGCCGAGAGCGCCCTTTCGGTCATCCGAAAGTTCTCCCGCCGCGTCCAGGGTACGGGCCTCATCCAGACCGTCCGCAAGCGCCGTTACTACGAGCGCGATATGTCCAAGACCGTTTCCAAGAAGCGCGCACTCAAGCGTATCCAGCGTCACCAGAGTCGCCAGGAACTCATCAAGGAGGGCAAGCTCGTCGAAGAAGTCCGCCGCGGCCGTCGTCCGGCGACCGGCTCGATGAGCCGCGAGAATGCTCAGGCTCCGGCACCTGCAGCCGGCCGCTCGTCCGGGTTGGGCGAAAACACCCCGATCGCACGTTAGGCCGTGTGTATAAGCCTCATCTGCATCGTTGCGGGGCCCCTACAATTTCCTCATCGTACCTAAAAGTACGACTCGAAAATTGTCTTCCCCGCGTCTCACATCTGAAGCTTCTCCACACCGCCTAATTTCATGAGCCAATCTCCCCATATCGATATCAAACGCACGGTACGTGATTCCGTGCGACTTCCATTTGAAGCCATGGCCAAGGTCATCCTCCCCGCCGGTTACCAGCTTTCCCTCGTCATCTGCGGCGACGATCTCGCGCAGCGCATGAACGCCACCTACCGCAAGAAAACCTACAAGCCGAACGTCCTTTCCTTCCCTATTTCGAAATATGAAGGCGAGATCTTCCTCAATGTCCGCAAAGCCGAGCGCGAAGCGCGTGCCATGAAGGTCTCCCGCGACTGGCGCTTGGCCCACCTCTTCATCCACGGCTGCGCACACCTCACCGGCCACGACCATAGCGACAAGATGGA
Organism: bacterium; assembly: GCA_016789445.1. NCBI lineage: Bacteria > bacterium. The sequence goes on from JAEUQT010000001.1 coordinate 37,432, forward strand.
TGCTTTGGAGACCAAGGTCCTGAAAAAGTTCGGTTTCAAGGGGATTCCACAGTAATCCGAGCAACAAAGCCATAAAAATGAGGCAGTCATGCGCTACAATGTGCTGACATGCAGAAGTTCTATGCGGGAATCGATGTCGGCACGCACTACATAAAAGTAGTGGTTGCTACACCGCCCGAGAACAGCGACGCGCCGATGCAGATCCTCGCCACCGCGACCTCACCTTCAAAGGGGGTCCGGCACGGCTACATCGTGGATCAGAAAGAAGCGACGCGTGCGATCTACGACGCGGTGCAACGCGCGTCCCAAGCAGCGCGCATCCCGATCAAACACGCACGTGTCGCCATGGGCGGCATCTCGCTTGAAGAGGTGCGCTCAAGCGCCGACATCACACTCACCGCATCAGGTGGCGTCGTCAAGCCGCATGAAATGGAACGCGTGCTCGCTGAGAGCGAGAAGCGCGCATCGTCACGTCTTTCCAATCGCACCGTCGTCCACGTCATCCCCCTCGAATATCGTCTTGATGGGATTCCCGTGCAGGGACGCCCGCTTGGTCTGCAGGGCACGAAACTTTCCGCCGACACGCTGCTCATCACGATGCTCGCGCAGCATCACGACGATCTCATCGAAGCAGTCGAAGCCGCCGGCGTCGAAGTAGAAGGCATCATGGCCTCTCCGCTTGCGGCGAGTTTAGTGACGCTCACCAAAGCACAGAAGACCGCCGGCGTCGTCCTCGCGAACATCGGTGCGGAAACACTTTCGATCGTCGTCTTCGACGAAGACACGCCGATCTCCCTCAAAGTTTTTCCCACGGGCTCATCAGAAATCACCGACGCGCTCGCACTCTCCTTCCAGCTCCCGCTCTCCGAGGCTGAGCAATTGAAACGTGGCGCGATCACCGGCAGTACGGTTTCTCCGTCAAAGGCCGCGACGGTCACCAATGCACAATTGAAGAAGATGTTCGCGCTCATCAGCACGCACCTGAAGGCGATCAAACGCGATCGCCTGCTTCCCGCAGGCATCGTACTCACCGGCGGCGGTGCAAGCCTTACTGCAGCAGCTGATGTCGCGAAGACGGCGCTCAAACTCCCGTCCCAGATCGGTCTCCCCGTCATGTCCGCACGCGTCTCTAGCCTCGATGCGACGTGGGCAGTCTCGCTGGGTCTTTGTCGCTGGGGTTTCGCGGAAGATCGCATCGGCCGCCATCATCAATTGGGCGATATCGTCGAACGCATGCTCGACGCCGTGAAGAACGCGTTCCGCTCGCTCCTACCGTAGTCCCGCATATGGCTCTGTTAAGCCGTGAAAGACGACTCGAAATCATGCACGCGTCAAGGATTACAAGAAATCCTCGTGTGCTATCATGACCCAACAAGATTTTCTTTCTATGGCAAAACAAGTACGACCTGAAGTTGAATCGTTTGCACGCATCCGGGTCGTCGGTGTAGGAGGTTCAGGAGGCAACACCATCAATCACATGGTTTCTTCCCACGTCGTCGGCGTGGATTTCCTCGCGGTCAACACCGATGCGCAGGATCTCCAGAAGTCGAAGGCGAAGCGCAAGATCCACATCGGCCGCAACCTCACGCGCGGTCTCGGTACCGGCATGGATCCGGATTTGGGAAAGCAGGCGGCTGAAGAGACGCGCGAAGAAATCCAAGAAGCACTCAAAGGCTCCGACATGGTGTTCGTCACCTGTGGTATGGGGGGAGGCACCGGCACCGGTGCAGCTCCGGCGGTCGCGAAGATCGCGCGCGAATTGGGCGCACTCACCGTCGGCGTCGTTACGAAACCGTTTTCATTCGAAGGCGCGCAGCGCATGCGCTTGGCCGACAACGGCATCATGGAATTGCGCAAGTCCGTCGACGCGATCATCATCATCCCGAACGACAAGCTCATGCAGATCGTCTCGCGTGAGACCGGCATCAAGAACGCGTTCCAGATGTGCGATGACATCCTGAAGCAGGCGGTCGAAGGCATCTCCGACCTCATCACCACCACCGGCATCATCAACGTCGACTTCGCGGATGTGCGCACCATCATGCACAACGCAGGCTCAGCACTCATGGGTATCGGTACGGCGATCGGCGAGAAGCGCGCAGAAACGGCAGCTCGCCTCGCGATCAACTCTCCGCTCCTCGAAGTTTCCATCAACGGTGCGAAGGGCGTGCTCTTCTCTGTTGCCGGTGGCGACGACCTCTCCATGCTCGAAGTGCAGGAAGCGGCGAACGTCATCACCGAAGCGATCGATCCGGAAGCGAAGGTCATCTTCGGTGCCGTCACCGACGAGAATCTCAAGAAGGGTCAGGTCAAGGTTACCGTCATCGCGACCGGCTTCCCGGAGAGCCTCGGCGGCGGCAAAGTCGGCTATCCGACGACACCAATCGCCGTTCCGCAGCGCCTTTCCCGCAAGGAGCCTGAAATGACCCCGATCCGCAAAATGGAACCATCCCCGATCATCGAGAAGTCCGTCGTCCCACCATCCCGTGAGAAGAAGGAAGAATCCCCGATCATCAAGCGGGACGAGAAGAAGGACGAGGCCCCGAAAGAGCCACCGCGCCCGCAGGAAATCCAACCCATCCAAGGCACGAGCGACGATGACGATGTCTGGGGCGGATTCCCTTCCTTCCTTCGCCGCAAGTAATCCCTCAAAGAGATGGATTGACATGCCACTTTTTCGATGGCATCATCCATTCGGTTGTTAATCCTATTCATTAGAAGGAGGAGGCAGGTGGAACCACCGATCGATCAAGTGAAGCTAGGTCTGCAGATGCTATTCACGGCAGTTACGTGGATGACATATCGATACCTCTATTACGGACGGCCACTCTCGTTCCTCGATTTCATGGGGACTGTTGCTATCGGAGCGTTCGCTGCGTCAGGGCTTTTTTGGCTCATGCAGCGTCCCTCCCTGAAGCAGCTCTTTGCGGACATCAGCTTCTGGCCAGCAGTTGCCGTTTCAACATTCGTGGCAATGTGCTTTCTCGTTCTCTACGGACTGTACTATCGCATCATAAAAGGCCGTCCTGTTGAAGGATGAGCCGGAAACGACTCACTTCGGTGAGTCGTTTTACTTTGATATACTGTCCTTCCTATGTATGACCTCGCAATCGTCGGTGGCGGCCCCGCAGGGGTAGCAGCAGCCGTATACGCAGCGCGCAAGCGCCTGAAGACCATCCTCATCACCGATGATTGGGGCGGCCAGAGCACCGTTTCTCCGGAAATCCAGAACTGGATCGGCGATCAGGCCATCAGTGGCGCCGATCTCGCGAAGAAACTCCGCGCACATGTCGAAGCCTATAAGGGCGAATGGCTCACCATCGTCTCTCCGCACCGCGCAAAGACGACGGTCGATAACGGCACGCACATCACCATCACCTGTTCCGACAGTTCCACCCACGAAGCACGCACCCTTCTCATCGCCACCGGCTCCAACCGCCGCAAACTCGAAATCCCGGGCGCGGCGGAATACGACAATAAAGGCCTCACCTACTGCGCCTCGTGCGATGGACCCCTGTTCGCTGACATGGACGTCGCCGTCATCGGCGGCGGCAACGCCGCGTTCGAAACCGCGATGCAGCTCCTCGCGTACTGCAAGACCGTCACCCTTTTCAATCGCTCCGAGACGTTCCGCGCCGACGAACTCACTGTCGAGAAAGTACTCGCACACCCGAAGATGCGCGTCGAGAAGAATTCCACGCTTCTGGAAGTCACCGGCGAGAAATTCGTGAACGGTCTGCGCTTCAAGAATGCTGCCGGCGAAGAGAAGAAGCTTGATGTCGCGGGTATCTTCGTCGAGATCGGCCTTGTCCCGAACACCGACTGGGTGAAGGACGTCGTGAAGATGAACGAGATCGGCCAGATCATCGCCGATCCGTACACCCAGCGCACCTCCAACGCCCGCATCTGGGCGGCGGGTGATTGCACCGACGGCAAGTACCACCAGAACAACATCGCCGCAGGAGACGCCGTGAAGGCGCTCGAAGACATCTACGCCTACGTCCACATGGAAAAGGACCACCAGCCCGCGACTGCCAGCATATCCGAAATCGTAGTCTAAACGCGATCTGACGCAGGAATGCGGTAGATGCGAGGCGCGGGGAAAGCGGCGACGGAGACGTACCTGCGCGCACGATGACGTCGACGCAGGGGTCCCGCAACGATGCAGATGGCGTATTCCCGCGTCAGATAGTGCCGTCCTCCATTATTACGCCCTCTGGAATTTCCTTTTTCGGGTCATCCTCCGACATGCGGGTCTTCACCTCTGCCTGTATCTGCGTCGCCGGTTTTCTCTCACCACGCGTCGAGAAGTGTGATTCCTGCCAGAAGTAGTACATCGCCCCCGCGATGATAACGACGACGATCGCGATTCCCCATTTCATATATAAAGTATATCACTGCACAAAAGATCTTGTATTTTCTAAATGGAACGCGAGAAAGTATGAGGGTAGTTTCTTGAATCCGAAGCGGCTGTATACATACCGCTCCCCTACTGCAATCCGAGCAAGGCGGATGCGTACTCCTGGAAACTCTCTTTGCTTGAACCATTCGCTAACGAGTAAAATATCCTCCCAGTGCTTCTGACCTCTCGTCACTGCAGGAGATCTCATAAAAGCCACGAGTTCGGCGGGAGGACGTACTGGGAATAATCCCTCAATTACGATCAATCCCCCCGGCTTTGTCACACGAATCGCCTCCTTGAAGGTCGACGCCTGATCAAGGTCATAATCAATGAAGTAACTTAAGAAAGTAAGGTCGAATGATCCGGCAGGATATCCAACGGATTCAAGACGCCCCACGCTACCGTTAAATCCCTCATTCTTAAGCAATGAGACACTCACACCACTTACATCGACACCGTACAGCTGTTGAGGAGGAACGCGCAATCTCGATGCAAAGAACTTAAGTGTCTCTCCACTTCCAGCACCAACATCTACAATTGAAAGATGAGACGCTCTATCGATAGTACAATTAGTCACCAGTTCGAATCCTCGTTCCGTATGGAGAGGGCTCAGATATCGATACCGGGTCTCTGTCCCTCGATATTCAGCGTCGTATATTCCACCTATTACCGCATCGCCTGAAATGGTCTCGCGACCATACACCACACTCGCACCCTGCATAACGCCAGCGTGTGCCGTCTTGGTCGGTATATTCTGCCGAAAATAACGCGCACAGGATTGATAGTGGTTCATAAACCCGGGGTCCAGATTGAGATCAATCATTTCCGCTCCGATCCTTCGCGCCAATTCACGCAAGCGATAGAGACGGAAGGATCGAAGAGGGTTTGGTAGCGTCGGGATCATGAATATGCTAGGTTTGCCACGGATTTACTCAGCATAACAGAAAGGAGTACAAGGTGGCTAAGAATGAATATACATCCGAAGCACGCCACTGTGCATGCAAACACGGATGTCCCGTATATGCTGATATTCGACGATGGGATTGTGGCTGCGTGACGGTTATTATTCATAATAATCGCGAACGCGGCAGCGACTGCACTAATTTTTCAGCAATGAAGCACCAGTGTGGCCAGAGAGGACATCCAAGCGCTCATCGTGGATAATCTAATAACCGACCTTCTCAGGTCGGTTATTTTTCTACTTACCCATCTGGATGCTCTGCGCGATACGGTCGATGACGGCGTCGAGGTTGTAGTTCTCCTGCTCGCTCACGCACGCCTGTTGCTGCGGACCTTCGATATTGAGGCACTGCGGATAGCGGAGCTGGAAGAACAGACGGTACGTCGCATCGCCGAACGCGAACGCGTATTCATAGGCACGCACATCACCCTCAGCCGTCCCCTGTGCCCGCGACGTGACGCAGTACTCACGATCGCCGATCGTGCGCTTCTCGACGGTCTGCATCGGCCCGTCTGCGGCAGTTATCGGTCCTGAATTACAGGAATACTGATTCACGACTCTCTCAACGACCGGCGGCCACTGTGCGGCTTGGATATACGTCGTCGGAAGCTCCACCGGATACATGAAGCTGATATTCTGCGCATTTGCCGATGAACGCAGCCACTGTCCCTCGTTTGGAGCCGGTGCCATGATGAATTCCGTAATCCGCCAGCCATCTTCAAGCTGCTCGACGGTGATAGTAACCGGGCGTCGGAGCGCTTCGGTCGGCTCTTCGTTGATACCACCTCCTTCGTTCGTTACTTCCACGATATCACCTTCGACGCGGTACCGTGTGTCAGTCTCCTTTGTCAGAGTGCGGATATCGATGCGATCCGGCCACGGACTCGACGTCAGTCTTCCTGGCGCATTCGCCGGGTCGATTGCCCACTCCTGAACGAGCACATCCAAGACGTACGGACTGTAATTTGCCCGCATAGCAGCTTCCACATCGGCCGACGGTGCAAGAAGCGATACATCCTTGAGCTGCGACCCGAAATCTTCCACAACGCGACGCACGGCCGCCTCTTGATCCACCTGAAACGGCGTCACTGAAATAAGGTAGGCACCACCAATGACCAAAAGAAGGACGATAGCCGCCAGCCAGGGCCAGAAGCGATTCATGAATTCCATTGTATCAATAAGACGGCTTGGCTTCCTTATGCTTACGTGTCGTAAGGGAATCGGTGGAAAAGCCGAGGTATTTGACTTAATTATTTATTTAATGTATAATTACACCAGTCGTTCAGTACAGGAGGATTCCCATGTCAACGACATCGACCACTCTCTTCCTTACGGCCCTCGTCACCGGCGCCGGTTCCCTCTGCCTCGATGCGAACAAGCAGGTGGTCTACAACGGCGCGTCAGACAGCTGCCTCTCCTCGACGCGCGACACGAAGGAGGAAATCAATCCCCTCGTGACCGAAGCTCTCGAGCAGGTCCTCGCGCTCAACCCGGTCTCCTTCAGATACAAGCATGGCGACGGCCGCACCCGATACGGCTTCATCGCCGAAGACGCGGCCGACGTGGACGCTCATCTCGCCACCTATGATGCCCAATTGAATATCTCCGGCATCGACGACCGCGCCATCCTCGCCATCCTCGTCGGCGCCATCCAGGACCTCGCCCGTAAACTCGCGGACCTGGCGGAACACCTCGTCACGAAGGAACTGGCATTCCAGCGCGCCGTCGGCGAAAGCCTGACGCTCACGCGCGAACTCTGCATCGCCGAGGGCGCGAACGACGCTTCCCCGCTCTGCCTTACCAAATCCCAGCTCAACGCCCTGCTAAACCAGATCGGCGCCGCCGTGCTCCCCTCATCCGTGCCGCCTCCAGCGGCTAATGACGACGTCCCGGACCTCCCCGATGCTTCGGCATCGCCCGACGATAATGGGACACCCCAACAGCAACAAGAGCCAGCGTACGAGAACCCGGAGCCGGGCTTGGGGACTGAAGCACTCGGTCCTAGCCCTGCGGATGCCGAACCTGCACCCGCGATGGAAACCACGGGCAGCTAATCCTCACGCTTCTACGCAAGCCGACCACGGCTTGGTACAATCATCTGCATGATGCAGAGACTTCAGCGAGGCCTCGAGATGATAGCCGCTGGGTTTGTCGGCGCGGTCTTCACCTCAGTGGTCGTCGTCGCCTGGGCAGGCCCGACGTCCGCACCACCCAACGGCAACGCCGCCGCGCCGATCAACATCGGAGCGACCGCGCAAGTCAAAAACGGCGGTCTCTCGGTGAACACGCTCGCTGTTTTCGGGAACGGTACGCTGACCGGCAATTTCGGCATCAACAACACTGCGCCCACCTATCGCCTCGACGTGAGCGGCAGCAGCCGCGTCGACGGCAACCTCCTCCTCTCCGGCGCGTCGCGCTACCTCAATTTCGGCGCCGCTACGGGCACGAGTGGTTATGGCATCCGCGACAATGCCGGCACGTTGCAGTTCAAGAACAGCAGCGGCAGCTGGAGCAGCTTCCTTCCGAGCAGCGGCGTGGTGAGCATTACTTTCATCGATGGCACGGTACAGACGACGGCAGCCGTGGCTGTCAGTCCTGTGCAAACCACGGTTTCGTGCACAACTGCTTCCACCGGAGGCTCGCGCTGCACGACCGCCAACTGTCCTTCGGGGTACGTCCGCACCGGATGCAGCGCGTATCGCTCAGGCGATGCGGTTACGGCCGGAGCAAGGCCGATCGGGACAGCGGCCTGTGAGTGCGCAAACCAGTACGTCGGTTCGCCAGGGACTTCGTGTTATACCTACTGCCTGAAGTTCTAGGCGGCGTTGGCGGAGTTCTGGAGCGAGCCGCCTGCCCCAAAAGGCCTCGCGCTGCGCGCGAGGCCTCCCACTCAGTACTCATCCGCGAGCATGATCGTGAGTACCCGCGTCGTGATACCCGCGTCAGCCGGATTCTCAGACCCGAACTCGAGATCCTTGGCGTAATAGTCAATCTTCCAGAACAGCATCTCGCCGACATGCTCGAAGCTGCCGAAGTCATGTTCACCCTGAGGGTCATTGTCTGGGGTGAAATCTTCAAAGCGCTTCACCTGTTCGTGGACTAGCACGACGCCGAGGGGCCACACCGCGACCAACTCCCGAACGCCGGCCGTGATCATGATCTGCCTTGTTCAGGTGCGACTCCGGCGTATGGACATGGGGATCCCACTTTCTAAAAATCGAGCCGTAGGGGGGGTAATTTGCCATAGAGAATCCATACTGCGCTTTCTGAACCTCAAGCTCAACTAAGCCTCAGCGGCGTATCGGAGCGGTATGCACTCGCATACCTCCGATAAAAAATACTCTTGGCGGAGAGGGAGAGATTCGAACTCTCGAGACCGTTTCCAGTCTGCCGCATTTCGAGTGCGGTGCTTTCGACCACTCAGCCACCTCTCCAAGTCGATTGTGCGTTTTGCACGTTTAATCCTCGAGCACGTGCGGAGTTCGCTTCCTCCTGAAATCGGTGCGCCGAATTTCAATCGGCTCACATCGATTTCTCCTCGCGGAGCTCGGACCGGATGAAAAGCCGTCAACGGCATTTCATCCACTCAGCCACCTCTCCAGTCGGGCAGATAGTACCAGAATTAGCCCTTTTTGGCACGCTGAGCCTTGGTTTCTGCCTCTCGCTCAGCGACGTCATTAGCAAGCACTCGGGCAAGGGTCTGGCGCAGCTCAGCACGAGCCTTTTCGGGCAATTCGGAGGTATGCTCGCCTTCAGGGCGAGGAGTATGTGCGGGGAACTTCTCCACGCCGATAAGGATAGCATGCACGAGGACACGAAAAGGACCACCCCTTCAAGTTTTGGGGAAAATGCGCTATATTGGCCCCCGTAGGCCTCATCGTCTAATGGTTAGGACAGCGCCTTTTCAAGGCGTTAATCGGGGTTCGATTCCCCGTGAGGTCACATGTATTCCCGGCTTACACTCAAAGAGTTCGCCAGGGACTTCGTAGTGTTCGGCATTAAGGAAGCTCGATCCTGCATATTCGCAGGTTCGTTCTTCGTGCTTCTTTTCCTTTCCAATCACATTCCCCTCTTTGGTCTTGCCCGCTACGATTTTCTCTTTTTGAGCGCGATAGCGCTGCAGATCATCCTCTTTCTCACGAAAGTAGAAACCTGGGACGAGATAAAGACTATCTTCCTCTTCCACATCGTCGGCACGGTACTTGAACTCTATAAGACGAGTGCATTTGTCGGCTCATGGAGCTACCCGGAGGAAGCTTTTTTCAAGATCGCGACCGTTCCGCTCTTTTCCGGATTCATGTACGCAGCCGTCGGCAGCTACATCTCACAGGCATGGCGATTGCTGAAGCTCGAACTGCGCGGATACCCGCCGTACTGGATGACGGTCGTCCTCTGTTTTTTCATCTACCTCAATTTCTTCACCAATCGTTTTGTACCGGATTTCCGCATCATCCTCATCCCGGCGGTCTTCGTCCTCTTCGCACGCACCTTCATCACGTTCGTACCAACGAAACGCCGGTATTCCATGCCGCTCTCGCTCGGCTTCTGTCTCACCGCATTCTTTATCTGGATTGCCGAAAATCTCTCCACGCTCTGGGGCGCATGGCAGTATCCCGATCAGGTCCACGTCTGGAACGTCGTCAGCACCAACAAGATCACCTCATGGTTCCTCATGGTGATCATCAGCTTTATCATCGTGGCGTACCTCAAGCACCACAAAGAGCGCTATAATCGGTAACATATACGCATCAGACGCGTCTACATTTTCATGAACAAAATCGCACTTCTCGCACTCGTTATCATCGCGGTCGGTATCGGCGGCTATTTCGCGTACACGCCGAAGGATCAGGAAGCCGAACTCGTCCCGACGCCGCAGCCGCAGGAACAGACGCCGACCACCAGCGCACCTCAGGGCAAATTGATGAGCGTCGAGGCCTACGTGACCCAGAACATCTCCGCGCTCTCCCCCATCAAGGAGACCATGGGAGGTACGTTCTACGTGACCGAAATCGAAGTAGAGCCGGAAGAAAACAAAGGCAAAGTAAAATACGAAGACGGCCACAATGCGTACGAGGCGGAGTTTACCTATACCTCGAACGACCGCACCGGTCACACGATCACCTCGTTCGTCGTCAGAGAGTAAGTTCCGCGCGGGAGATCGCTCCTTCCCGCTCGATGACCGCGTCGGCGGTACTCACGTTCACGATGGTGGATGGTTTCCGCTCCGGCAACTCTCCCGCATCGATCACGAGATCGATCAAGGATGCCTTCTCACCTAATTGTTCGAGGATCTCCCGCACCGATCGCCCCGTCGTCCCTCCTGCACGATTGGCACTGGTCGTCGTATAGGGCTTACCGAATGCTCGTGCGAGTTCGATACAGAACCGGTTATCCGGAATACGGATACAGAACGTATCCATATTCTTCCCGATGCCGGTATCGACGCCTGCACGTTTCTTTAATATGAGGGAGAGCGGCCCGGGCATATACGCACAGGCGAGCGCGAATCCTTTTTCCCCGAACTCCACGTACTGATTCGCCATCTCGACATCCGCGACGATCGCATGGATAGGCTTTGCCGCATCGCGACCTTTGATTTCCTTCACCTTCGCCACCGCCTCATCTGAAAGCGCATCCGCCCCGAGTCCGTAGAGGGTGTCGGTCGGATACAGTATGACGCCGCCTGCACGAAGTACCCGTGCGGCTTTTTCGATTATTTCTGGCTCATCATTTGAAAGTAGTTCCATAACAGAAAACGGTCTCACCTGATGCGAGACCGTCTAGATTCGTATGTAGATATGGACCTCCTGGCCATCTACATTTTCAGAGAACATATATCCGTAACCGGCCGCTTGCTGCTTCGTCCGTGAGACGAAGTACATGCCCATATTCGGGAGCGGAAAGAAACCGTCAGAGGATGTACCGCTCGCAAAAGCGGCTTTGATTTCCTTTACCATCTCTTCAGTGACGCCTAGCATAGTTATGAACGCTCCTGTTGGATTTCACGCCGGTGTTCCAGCATTTCTTTAACTTTCTTTAGTATAACATTATCTCGCGGCGCGTCAAGTCTTCGATATGCCTCCTCTTCACTCCACGCTCGCGCGCAATATCCCATATCGATGACATATGCCAAAGGTTCATCTCCATCGGGATTCGGATCAAGGTTCACCATGATATTCCCCTCCCGCAGATCCCGATGATAGAAACCGTTCGCGTGCATCAGATCGACGAAGCGCTGCACTTCCGCGAATATCGTATCGATATCAAGCCCCGCTGGAATCGGAATATCCTGATCGATGATATCTTTAACCGCGATACAGCTGGTGACTTCTTCCTGCGCGATCGTATCGATACCAAGCTTGCTTGCGAAGAAGAAGGGCCGCGGCACCGCGACACGGATCTCAGGATGATCGAGCGAAAGCCGGTGGACGTCGGCCTGAAAAGCGGCCTCCGACCTCAATGAATTATGCGGATGCATCGGCGGGTGGAGCAGGACCTTGTACACGACCGCCGGACGGGTCGGATCCTGTTGCAGACAACGGATGATACGCCCGTTCTGGCCACGATTGATCTCCTCTGAATGACGATCGATATCGCGCATACGTGCGATGAGCTCTCGCGGCAATTCCTTCGCGATGCGCAGATATTCTGAGTGGTGATCAGCGGGTTTTACCGCTTCAGCGCGTCGTTGGATTCCATTGCGCAGGATCGCCTTCTGCTCCTGCACCTCCTTGCCCGCGATCTTCTGCACCCAGGTGTCATGGTGCTCTTCGGGCAGCAGATCGAGCAGATCATCGACGGAATGTGTATCTTCAGCCGGGCTTTCAGGCTGCTGTACGCGACGCATCCGCTCAAGGGACATATATATTGAAGATTCTACCGCTTTGGACTATACTGCGCCACACGATTCCTAGGGGAATCAAGCTTAGCGCGCTTAGCTCCGGCGGATGACGCTGATATGCCAGGCTGGGCGAGCACGAGACTGAAAGTGAGAAAATAACGCGCGCTTAGCTCAGTGGTAGAGCATCGTCTTGACGTGACGAGGGCCGTGGGTTCGATCCCCTCAGCGCGCACATGAGACACAAAACCTGCCCTGCGGCAGGTTTTGTGCCATGTGCGAGCCGGAGCGATGTTCCGCCAGCAGGCGGAACCGCGAGGCCGGGTCGGGCGGCAGTTTGCGCGACGGCGCAAGCTGAATGCCTGACCACACATGAAAGACCGGCGAGACGGGGTCGCGAAAAAATTCGCCTGACGAGGCGGATTTTATTCGTGACCGATCCTTTCTGCTCCATCGCGACGGCGACGGGAATCTCTGTGACCACTGAGAATTTGAATGCCTGACCACGAGCAACTCTTTTCAACCCACCCTCACCACCTTCGCCGGCCGATACGCCAAAAGCCGTAGGTCCTTGAGATTGATAAGCACGACGAAGAGATTGAGCGCTACGAGCATGACACCGAAGAGCGCGATGAGATCGACTCCGACATTCGAACCAAGGTAGAGAAGGAACTGCACGAGCGGAGCGTCAGGATCTTCCGCCAATTCCTTAGCGAAGACCTCGCGGACGAATGAGACCGGTCCCGCATAGCTTGCGAATATGATGACACTGCCTATGACCGCGCCTGCAGCTGCAGCAACAATGTTGCGCAGCGCCACCCTCCCCGCCTTCATCGTCTGCGGCACATTGAGAAGCTGCAACCGTGCTTGCGCGAGGAAGACTTCGCCGAACATGATCATCCGTCGCGCGAATCCGCGCCAGAGTCCGAACTTCCGCTCCTTCGGCACCTGTCGCAAATCAGGACACACCCGATACAGGAATCCGTTACCCCAATACCGCGCATAGAAATTAAGCGCGATCTCGATCATGAATCGTTCCTTGTAGATGCTCGGGACTTTCTCCCACAACCCGCGCGTCAGCGCACGCTGTCCGCCGAGCATGGGGATGACGGATACGATGGAACCCACGTAATACATCCGCCAGTTACGCATGGCGATCACCATCTCGCTTTTCCCCTCTCTCACCGCCGCAAGAATCCCCTCAAGCATCGGAGCATCGATACCGTACATATCGGCATCACAGAAGAAGAGTATGTCAGCGTCCGTCGCGGCAGCACCAGTAGCCATCGCACGACCTTTACCTTGATTCTCCGCATGACGAATGAGTCGAATCGGGTACGTCGTCGCGACCGCTGATGTTCCATCATCGGAGCCATCATCCACCACGATGACCTGATCGAAACCGGGATACCGGGTGAGCGATTCCAATACGCGGTGAATGTTCCCCGCTTCGTTATACGCTGCAACGATAGCTGCTATGCGTTTCGTCTTTCCATCCATATCGTGATTACGCGGAACGCGATGATACTGAGGACCAATACCGCAAGCGCAGCGGGAACGACACTGACATAGGGGAATGCCGTCCCGACGCCTTTACCGGCGAAATACCCGAGCGGAATAAATACGAGAAGCCAGATGATTGAGCCGATGGCATTGAAGAAGGAGAACGTCGTGAAGGACATGCCCCGCGATGCGACGAAGAGGATCATCGCGACGCGACTCCCATACAGGAATTTGACCATGATGAGCGCGGGAAGCGGTCGTTCCCCCACTAATCGCTGTACGAATCCCGACATCTTTTCGCGCTCCTTCTTGAGGAATTTGGCATCATTGAATCGACTGAGCAGCTTTGCGCCGAAGAGAAACCACAATGTATCCGAGAGAACCGTCCCGAGAAGCGCGGCAAGGAAAAGCGGGATCGGCGACCACGAGAGCTGCCCCGCCACATACGCAGCGGTCAGGATGACACTGTCTCCGAAAAAGAATGCGCCAGCGAAGACGCTCGGGATCTGGTACGCGGTGAGAAGCGCCGTCAGCGGCTCCATCGAGCGAGCATACCAATGCCTCACGGAAATTTAGATGAAGAGCCTCTGTCCACAGTCCACTGTTCCCTCTCGAGGGTTTGCCACGCATACTCAGGACATGAAGCATCATGATCGGTACGCCATCGCGGCGTCGTTCCTTATGGGCTCCTTCCTCTTGAATGCATTGAAGGATATGGGCTGGACATCATCCATCGCGGAAGCAGGTCTCCTCGATTGGATGTCATGGATTTTCGGCACTGCCGGCATCCTCTTCTTCTCTATCGCCATCCATGAGCATAGGAAGCGCCACTAGCTTCAAGATGCACTCTCGGCTAGTCTAGGCAGATGCGCATACTCGCAATAGAAACCAGCTGCGACGAGACGGGCATTTCCATCATCGAAGCAGACGGCTCGTTCGGGCCGGATTTCTCGTATTCGCTTCTCGGCAACTCCCTCCTCTCGCAGGTAGAGACCCATGCCCCCTACGGCGGCGTATTCCCGAATCTCGCCCGACGCGAACACGAAAAGAATCTCGTGCCTCTTTTCGCACAAGCACTTGAAGAAGCGAAGCTTTCCGCCTCCGGAACCACACCTCTCGATGGCCTCGATGACATCCTCACCCGCGAACAGGAATTGCTTCCGCAACTGAAAGAATTCCTCGCGTCGCACGCGAAGCCGGACATCGACTGCATCGCCGTCACGCACGGCCCCGGGCTTGAGCCCGCGCTCTGGGTCGGGGTGAATTTCGCGCGCGCGCTCGCACATGCGTGGCAGCTGCCGCTCGTTCCGGTCAATCACATGGAGGGCCACATCATATTGAGCGCGATGGCAGAAGGAAGATTCGCTCCCTTCAAATTCCCTCTTCTCTCCCTCTTGGTATCCGGTGGCCACACGGAGCTCGTACTCTCACGAGAGCCGATGCGGTACGAACTGGTAGGACAGACGCGCGACGATGCGGTCGGCGAAGCATTCGACAAAGTCGCACGACTCATGGATCTTCCCTATCCCGGCGGTCCTGAGATCGCGAAACTCGCTGAGATGGCGCGCGAGAAGCAACTGCCTTCCACCGTACAGCTTCCGCGCCCGATGATGGATTCAAAGGATTACGATTTCTCATTCTCGGGTATCAAGACGGCGGTGCGCCGCGTCGTCGAAGCTCACCAGCCGCTCTCGGACTCCTTGAAAATGGAAATCGCACGCGAATTCGAAGACGCAGTGACCGACGTCCTCGTCGCAAAGACCATCCGTGCCGTCGAGGAACACGGAGCGCACGCGGTTCTCATCGGCGGGGGCGTCTCCGCGAATCAATACCTCCGCGAGCGCATGCAGGAGGGAATCAAGGAATACGGACTCGACGCAAAACTCCTTATCCCGCCCCGCGCCCTCTCCACCGACAACGCCCTCATGATCGCGCTCGCCGGTTATTTCCGGGCCCAGGCGGGTCAGTTCGCGGATATCAGCACGCTCCGTGCAAACGGAAATCTGCGCTTGAGCGGCAACGCATAAGAAAAAGGGCTTCGCGAGTGACTAGTCACAAGCAAAGCCCTCTACCCCGCTGCCGAAACTAGTCCGGCGTTGGGGCTGTCTTTATAGCGTAGCCAGTTAAAGAGGGCGTGAAGCGTCAGCAACTTAATGCTAGGATGCCTTTTATGCCTGAAAACAGGGCCGGAATCCCCGAAGAATTCCTCAGACCCTATAACCCCGTCGACCGGGAGCCGGAAACCCTCAAACTCTGGGACGAAAGCGGCTATGCCAATCCGGATACCATGATCAAGGCCGGCCTCACCGCCCCCGATGCCGAGTCCTACACCATCGTCCTCCCTCCGCCGAACGTGACCGGCACCCTGCACATCGGTCATGCCGCGATGCTCGCCATCGAAGACATCCTCATCCGTTACGCGCGCATGAACGGCAAGAAGACGCTTTGGATCCCCGGAACCGACAGCGCCGCCATCGCGACGCAGGCGAAAGTCGAGACCGACATCTATAAGAAGGAGAAGAAGACGCGCTACGATCTGGGCCGTGAGGAATTGATGCAGCGCATCGACGCGTTCACCGAAGAGAGCAAGAACACCATCATCAATCAGGTGAAGGTAATGGGCGCATCCCTCGATTGGAGCCGCTACGCGTATACGCTCGACGAAGCACGCTACAAGGCAGTCATGACGGCGTTCGTGAGCATGTTCGACGCGGGACTCATCTATCGGGGAAACCGCATCGTGAACTGGGATCCGAAACTGCAGACTACGGTCTCCGACGATGAGATCGAGTATGTCGAGCAGAAAGACCCGTTCTTCTATTTCAAATACGGCCCGTTCGTCATCGGCACCGTCCGACCGGAGACCAAATTCGGCGACAAATACGTCGTCATGCATCCGGATGATGAGCGCTACGCCGGCTTCACACACGGCGAGAAGATCGATCTCGAATGGATCAACGGACCGCTTACGGCGACCGTCATCAAGGACGAAGCAGCGGACATGAGCGTCGGCTCGGGCGTCATGACCATCACTCCGGCGCATTCCGGCGTCGACTTCGAGATCGCGCAGCGTCACGGCTTGGATATCGAGCCGGTCATCGATGAGCGCGGCATTCTCCTCCCCATCGCCGGTGAATTCGCCGGTCAGCACATCAAGAAAGCCCGCCCGCGTATCGTCGAGAAACTCAAGGAAAAGGGGTTGGTGATGAAAATCGACGAGAACTACGTCCACAATGTCGCGACGAACAGCCGCGGCGGCGGGGTCATCGAGCCGCAGATCAAGAAGCAGTGGTTCGTCGGCGTGAACAAGGAATTCACGATGCCGCATTCCCACATC
Source organism: bacterium (assembly GCA_016789445.1). Lineage (NCBI taxonomy): Bacteria > bacterium. The sequence continues at coordinate 54,473 of JAEUQT010000001.1, forward strand.
GAAGGAATCCCGACGAGCAGTATGACGACACTGAAGCAGCTCATGCGCCATGTCGTTGAGAGCGGTCAGGTCAAAATCGCTCCCGAGCGCTTCGAGAAGACCTACTACCACTGGATCGATAATCTTCGCGACTGGAACATCTCGCGCCAGATCTGGTTCGGCCATCGCATCCCCGTGTGGTATCGCGGCGAGGAGATCTACTGTGGCGTCGAAGCACCAGGCGGCGAAGGATGGGAACAAGACCCCGACGTGCTCGATACGTGGTTCTCGTCAGGCCTGTGGACCATTTCCACACTCGGCTGGCCTGAAGAAACCGCCGATCTGAAGACCTATCACCCGACCGCAGTCCTTGAGACCGGTTACGACATCCTTTTCTTCTGGGTTGCACGCATGATCCTCATGACCGGCTTCCTCGTCGGCCAAGTTCCCTTCCGCAACGTCTATCTGCACGGCCTCGTGCGCGATGGCCAAGGCCGAAAGATGTCGAAATCGCTCGGCAACATCATCGATCCCTTGGACATGGTCAATAAATACGGTGCCGATGCGACGCGCCTCAGCCTCATCATCGGCGCTGCCCCAGGCACTGATACCAAACTCGCGGAAGACCGCATTCGCGGCTACAAGCACTTCGCGAACAAGCTCTGGAACATCACGCGCTTCGTCCTCGAGAACATCGCGGACATGGAACCAGAGGCGACACTCAACGATACGGATGCGAAACTCCTCGCTGAGGCGCAGGATCTTGCAAAGAGCGTGTCCGAGAATATCGAGAAGTTCCGTCTCGACCTTGCGGCGGATAGTGTCTATCACTTCGTCTGGGACCGCTTTGCGGCGGAGATACTCGAAGAATCAAAGCCGATCCTGAAAGAGGGCGGTGCAGCCAAGGCCTCGCGCCAGAAAATGCTGGCCGAGACCCTGATGATCTCTCTCAAACTTCTCCACCCGTTCATGCCGTTCGTGACCGAAGCCATCTGGCAGAAGCTCCCGCAGAAAGATAGCGCTCTCCTCATGGTCGCCAAGTGGCCTGTTAAATAAACATCCTTTATCAAAAACAGAGCGAGGCGGGTATGTTTCTATTGCGGTCTTCGCAGCGCCGACGGGCGCGAGACTGAGCGCTGGGCCAGCAGGCCCAGATAGCGACCGCAATTGGAACATATCCGCGAGCGGCGGTGCTAGAATAGCGTGATGTCAGGACTCGAGTCCTATGCGATCGCGATCGCCGGCGGCATTTTCCCTGCCCTCGCGTGGTTGTGGTTCTGGTTGAAGGAAGACTCCCGCAATCCGGAACCTCGCCGTCTCATCGCGCTCGCTTTCATCACCGGCATGCTGACGGTGATGATCGTCATCCCCATCCAGAAATTCGTCGCCGGATATCTTGTCACCCAGACTGCCATCTTCGCCGCATGGTCCACCATAGAGGAGTTCACGAAATACATCATGGCGTGGCTCTTAGTACTCCATCGACGCGAGAACGATGAGCCGGTCGACGCCGTCATCTACATGGTCGCCGTCGCCCTCGGCTTCGCCGGATTGGAAAACGCCCTCTTCCTCCTCTCACCGCTTGCGGGAGACACGGTCATGCAGACGGTGATGACGGGAAACCTGCGCTTCATCGGGGCCACCCTCCTCCACGTCTTCTCATCGGCCACCGTCGGCATCTTCCTGGCCTTTTCATTCTATCGTTCTAGACTGACGAAAGAATGGTACGCCGCCTGCGGAGTTATCCTAGCGTCCCTTTTGCACATCGGTTTCAACTTCCTTATACTCAACACGGCGGACGAGCACCTCCTGAGGGCTTTCGCTGGCGTCTGGGTCGGCGTAATCGCAGTCTTATTCGCCCTCGAGTTCGTCAAACGTATCAAACCCCGCCCCTCGCGGCGCTAAACAATTCGTTTTTCCATGAATAAGTTCTTCTCGCGCCTTACCGGTTCCAACGATGACCAATACGATGATTTCCTCGATGACCCTCGCGGAAACCACATCTCTTTTTCAACCAAGGGCCCTGAGCGCCATGCGAGCGTACCGGTACGCCAAGAAACACGCTCCATCCAGCCGGTGCAGGAAGACACCGAAGGCGAATTGGCAGTCGATGTCTACCAGACGCCTGATCATATCGTCGTCAAAGCGCTCGTCGCCGGCGTCCAGCCGGCAACTATCGATATCTCTCTTACCCGCGAGATGCTCACCATCTCAGGTGTACGCGCAGACGAACGCGAAGTCGATGAGGACAACTACTACCAGCGCGAGCTCTATTGGGGTTCGTTCTCCCGCACCATCCTGCTGCCTGAAGAGATCGATGTCGATGGCGCAGAAGCGAGCGAGAAGCACGGCATCCTCATGATCCGACTCCCGAAGATCAATAAGAAACGCGAGACCAAGCTCAAAGTCCGCGCCCGCTAACCAAAACCGCCCCGAAAGGGGCGGTTTTGGTTAGGTTTTCTTGGTGCTTGGGACCGGGGTCGAACCGGTGACCCTTCCCTCTTCAGGGGAATGCTCTACCAACTGAGCTACCCAAGCAGAATCTCCGAAAGGTTCCGGAGATTCTTTGAGAACCCTCGGTTCTCAACGGGCTATTTCGCTTCGCTCATAGCCCTGCTCTCCTACACGGGAAAACTACAGTTTTCCCGCCCCCTTTCGGGCAGACTATACCATTTCCTAGTTGCCCTGGAAATACTGCGGGAATTGCGCACGAAGGTTCTGAAGCGCATCGTTCAGGCCGCTCATCTGTGCCGAAGCACCGGTACGAGCGCCTTCGATCTGCGCCATGGTGTCCAGCATACTGTTCATGACTGGAGCAACGTATTGCAGATACAGCCAGAGCGGTATGACGAGGAATGCCGCCCAGATGACGAACTTCACGATGCCGCCCCAGAACGCACTACGGCGCATCGAGCGCAGCATGCGGTTATTCTCTTTCGTGAGTTTCAGCAGCTCATCGAGCTTATCTCCCTCGTACTCGATCCCCATGCTACTTCACTTCGCAGGTTGTGCAATCCGGTTCGTGCTTTGCGGAACTTGCGAGAATGCCGAGGATGAGTGCGTTCCAGAGAAGGAAGAGCGGATCGAACTGTCCGATCGGTGCCTGCATAAGGACACTGACCCACGCGAGGATAAACGAAAGGGCGCTGAGAACCCAGAGAACCTTCCATGCCCACATTTTAGCGATGTGCATATTCATGAATCTAAACTTATGTAATAAGGGATACGGATAATGATACCCTTCCCTGCCTCTCGTGAGCGTCCTATCCACACCCCCTATTCCACACCCATCAGGCGCCCGACAATACCTTCCGCATGCTCTCCGTGCTCCAAAAGCCGCGGCTGGGCGTAATCATGGATCTCTGTCGGGTGATAGGTTATGGCGGATACCCCCTCTTTGGTGAATACGATCTTCAGGACGAGGCCGTCACGAGTCTCTTGCGACCACATCTGATCGAATATGAAATTCCCGAGGCTGTAGAAGATGTATTTACCCTTGTATTCCTCCCGTGTCTGCACGACATGCGGATGATGGCCGATGACGATCTCCGCTCCCGCATCGATCGCGGCTCGGGCAAACGAGGTCTGCGAGTCATTCGGGAAGAGCTCATATTCCGTACCGGAATGCATGGAGACTATGACGATGTCGGCGAACTGTTTCGCTCCTTTCACCGCCGTCTGCATACGGTCGATACGCATGAATGCCGTGCCGAGGCGAGTCTCCCCTGCCTCATACGAGGCGGGAACCACGTCGTCGTCGTTATAGGCAAGGAACGCGAACCGGATACCGTTAACCGTGACGAATTTAGGCTGATGCGCCTGTATATCGGTACCGGCACCGACATGGACGATTCCTGCATCATCCAGGTAATGCATCGTGTCCTCTAGCCCCGTTTCGCCGAAATTAGGGGTGTGATTATTGGCGAGCGAAAGGACATCGAATCCGGCATCACGCAGAGCCTCCGCCGATTCGGGGTCGGCACGGAAGGACATCTCGAATGGCTGGACTTCCGGCCCCGGAGTGACGCTCGTCTCGAGATTGCCGAAGGTTATGTCTGCGGAACGCAGGAATTCGCTTGTACTCGCAAACGGATAGTCATACCCGTACTGCCGCATACGCTTCGCGACCGCGCGCGAGAGCATCATGTCTCCTACGGCGATCATCGTGACTTCCGCCGGCGGCTCGGGCTTCACATACTCCATCACCCGCACCGGCAATTCCGGTCCGGTTATGGGGGCAATACCAAGGACGAGTCCGGCAAGGATGAATGGTATGAAGCGGCGCATTCCGCTCATTCAAGCATGAAAATTATGTGTGTGCTCCCGGCCAGAATCGAACTGACATCAAACCATTAGGAACGGTTCGTTCTATCCATTGAACTACGGGAGCTGTGCTCCAGCATCTTATCAGCAATCGTTTTAAAGAGGCAATGAACCAGTTTTAACTGGTACGAGCCTTTCCGTAACGTGATTCGGCACATCCCATATTGGGTATGGCTCTTATTATGTTTATCGTTATGGTTGATACGTATCTGAGATACCGAGACCTCCGCCACAGCGGCCCAATGCTTGCGACAGGATTCCGGATTCATAGGTACACACGTCCGTATCATAAAATCAAGATCGGAATTCTTGACACAAAGAAAGTCCCGAAGCATTGAAAGGAAGACTTTTATCATGCGCTCATCCGTATTCGTGAAAACAAAGCTGCTTTTGGTACCCTCTGCCCAATATAGTGCCGCATAGAGCGCTGGCCATACCGCAGTCGGCTGTATATTTTTCAGTATTAACTGCGCCTCCTCTTCGGCACGTTTCCACTCTCGCATCTTTTCAGCCTTGCTCCCTCCCAAGTACGCCCGAATTTCTTTTCTAATCTCCGGCGCTAGCTCGACTTCTCTCACGTGATGCCAAACGTTCGTCTTTGACATCTGGTACTTTGCAACTAATTGCGATAGCGAATGGCCTTTCGCTCGATCCTGCTTAAGTGAGGCAATAGTTTCAGCAGAATACCTACGCATTATTAAATAATAGAACAATCGCGTACATGGACGCGTATACTGTTTTTATATGTGTGGATATCTGCCAAATTAGAGGCTAAGAAGTCGGCGCAGCTCTTCTTCGTCGTACCCGACGATGACGTTCTCACCGATCGTGATGACCGGCACGCCCATCTGACCGGACTTCTCGATCATCTCTTTGCGCTTCTCGACGTCTGCGGCGACGTTATGCTCGACATACTCGACGTTGTGCTCCTTGAAGAACTCTTTCGTCATACCACAGAAGTGGCACGTCGGCGTTGAATAGATGGCTACTGGTGAATTGGTCATAGAGTCATGCGCTTTACTTTTTAAAGTCGGATTATTATAGCATTTCAGTTATCCCCAGCCATTTATTCGGACTTCCGAACAATTTTAGCGACCCGGTTACCGAGATGCCGCTCTCGCATCCTTTCCCCCGTATTCGCATCAGCATAGGTTCGAGTATCGAACGTCATAAAACCTATTTTAGGGACATGCGAGACAGGAATCGTGAATTCGGTCGCATCTCCGGATAGAAAAGCCAGATATATTGTTCCCTTTGTTTCTTTAATCTCCTTATTGGTCTCGATCTTCCTGCCGGTACCGTCAACGATATATACCTTTTTGCCGTCCTTGCGAGGATTCTGGACATATTCGAGCAACCTCTCGGTATATATCGCCTCGTTGTCACCTAGTCGATCAAATAAATGCTTCGGCGCATGCGCTTTGAACCAGGTGTAGTCAGGTACATATACAAGTGCCGATTGGGCATCATATTCTTTCCCCTCCACTTTCTTGTAGCGCTGAGTAGTCCCGTCCGGTAGGTAGCGATATACGGAACCTTTTACGGTCTCTACCGATGCGATATCATCGAACCCCAAGACCTCGCCCTGTGGTACTTTTTCAGGCTGGCGTTCCTGTTGAGACCTCTCGGCAACGATTCTTCGAGGGAAGCTCTCCATTCCGAAAGTATATCCTGAGACCGAAACCCAATCTATTCGGGTGCGGGATACGAGAATCGAACTCGTATCTACTGCTTGGGAAGCAGTCGTTCTACCACTAAACTAATCCCGCGTTCCTATCGTGCGAATACATCCTGACAACGGCACCCGGCCCTGCTCTCATATCATCCGCCGAAACTAATCCCGTTTCGCGCCAACTATAGCAAAGCGGATTTACCACGAAAACCACCCGCGGAACTTCTGAAAACCTGTCGGTCGCGGCTCCGGCGGGGGTGCCGGCGGCTCGACGATGACCACAACACCCTCATTGTCTTTCGCGAGGTCGTATCGCTCGCGCAACTGTTCCTCCACACCGCGATCAGTGCGTAGTACCGAAATGTCGGACCGGAGCTCGGCTTCGCGCTGCTTGAGATCGCTGAGCTTCGCCTCCGCCTCCACGCGAAGCTTCCGGGATTCCACCTCCTTCTTGTAGACCCCCCAGACACCCCGGACCCCGATCGCGAGCACTACCAAAAGACCGACAGCGGCGAGACGCCGCCACATGAAGCGGGTCGGGTCACGCCGTTGCTCATAGCGATACATAGCCGTATAATCTTATCACCCTATGAGTTTCCTCTTTCACCGAAAGACCAAGAAGGTCTTGAACGCGATCTGGGCAGTCGTCGCAGTACTCATCATCATCAGCATGGTACTGTTCTTCGCTCCAGGCCTCGTCGACCTCATTATCTAGGCTTTCGCCCAAAAATCTCGAATCCGCGTCGTTGCGGATCACGCATAAATCGCTGGTGCGATTTTGCGTGACCCCGCCTCGCAGCCGAGCTGCTCCGGCCTTGCGACGGGGTCCCAACCCCGCCTCACCTCTGCGTTGCGCTCATCGTATGCTCAAATACGCTTCGCGCAACGCTTTCTCCGCGCCTAGCGGATTCGACTTTTTGACCGAAATCCGGCAAGGATTACTCTTCACCACCTTTCACGACTTTCAGGAAAACATCGTGCGGGATGTCCACCTTGCCGCGCGCGAGCATGCGCTTCTTACCCTTCTTCTGCTTCTCGAGAAGCTTCATCTTGCGGGTGATATCTCCCCCGTAGAGGTAGCCGGTGACATCCTTGCGCATCGCACTCTTGCGGCGCGAAGCGACGATATGGCCATCGGATTTCGCTTGGATCTTGAGCTCGAACAACTGCTTCGGGAGCAGCTTCTCGAGCTTCTCGACGAGCGACTCCGCTTCGGTACGCACACGACGCTTCGAGACGATTCGTGCAAAGGCGGGAACCAATTCGTCCGCAACCAGCACATCGAGACGGACGACATCGGCGGTGCGCAGACCCAACAGTTCGTATGAAAGCGACGCAAAACCGGAAGAGACGCTCTTCAGGCGGTCGAAGAATCCGCGCATCAACTCACGAAGCGGCATCTCAGCGGAGAGCTTGATCTTGCCGTCGGCCAAGGTCTCGGTCTCACCCACTACGGCTTCGTGATCGAAAAGGATCTGGGTGATGCCCCCGATATATTCAGACGGCGTGATGAGCGAGATAGCCGCCCATGGCTCACGCACCGATTTGAGCGTTCCATCGTCCGGGAAACGCGCGGGATTATAGATCTCTTCCACGCCGGTGTTCGTGGTGATCTCGTAGACCGTCGTCGGCATCGTGACGACGAGCGGGAGACTGAATTCGCGCTTCAAGCGCTCGACGATGATTTCCAAGTGGAGCATGCCGAGGAATCCGCAGCGGAATCCCTTGCCCATGACGCCGCTTGATTCTTCTTCGTAGGAGAGCGACGAATCCGAAAGTCGCAATCGTTCCAATGCTTGGCGCAACTGCACGAGATCATCTTGGGATTCCGGATACACCGATGCCCAGATGACCGGCGCCGGCTGGCGGTACCCGCCGAGTGATTCCGCCGACATACGTGCGGCGACCAACGTATCGCCGACACTCGCGATACCCGGCTTCTTGATACCGGTGACGATGTATCCGATCTCTCCTTCACTGAGGCTCGCCCGCGGTTCTTCGTCCGGAGAGAGGATGCCGACTTCAAGCGCCGTGAATGTCGCGTTCGCCGCAGCGAGTTTCAAAGAGTCCCCCTTCGCGACGCTTCCGCCGAAAAGGCGGCAATAGATGATGACGCCGCGATGATCGGAGTACGAGAAATCATAGATGAGCGCCTGCATCTTGTCTCCTGTCGCCTGTGGTGGCGGTACACGCTTCACCACGGCATCAAGCAGCTCTTTGACGCCGAGACCCGTCTTTCCTGATGTCGCCAGGATCTCGCTCTCATCGCAATTCAGAAGCAGAGCGATCTCGCTCTTCACATCATCGACGCGCGCATGCGGCGCATCGATCTTGTTCACTACGGGGATGATCACACGATTGAGCTCTCGGGCCGTCGAAAGGACGGAGAGCGTCTGCGCTTCGATGCCCTGCGTCGCATCGACGAGAAGCACGACGCCCTCGACTGCGGAGAGCGCACGCGAGACTTCGTAGGCGAAGTCGACGTGACCCGGCGTATCGATGAGATTGAGTACGTACTCGGAGCCGTCCACCTTCCAGTTCATGCGGACCGGCTGCATCTTGATGGTGATACCGCGCTCGCGCTCAAGATCCATACGATCAAGGACCTGCGCCTTCATCTGGCGCTTCTCGATGGTGCCCGTGAGCTCGAGCATGCGGTCGGCCAGGGTCGATTTCCCGTGGTCGATGTGCGCTATGATCGAAAAGTTTCTGATATGTGAAGACATACATTACGCAGTGTACAGAAGCATGGACTTGAGAGCGCACATTGTTCGAAAGGGGTCGGGAAAACTGTAGTTTTCCCGTGGAGGAAGGCAGGCCGCTGTGCGGCCGTTGGAAACCGTGGGTTTCCAAGGAGCCGTGGTTGCGGCGACGATGGGTGCAATGATCGAAAAGTTGCGGATGTGGCTGGACACGGGCTCAGTGTGCGCTAAAAACCGCTGAAAAACAAGGTTTTAAGCCGTTTGTTCGGCAGAACTGACTGGTTCGACATCGCGCCAGATACGGCGCCGCAGCGCTTGGGCGTTTTCTGCGTATTCCCTGCTGCCGAGGACGAAATAGACCAGCGTCGCCGCCATGCAGCCGATGAGGCCCGCAGCTCCGCCCTTCAGCATCACGGAGAGAAGCGTCGAAGAGAGCGTGATGTCGCCGATGATATGCAAAGTGGCATATGCCGCTGCTCCGGCCGCAAATGCAGCCGCCAGCGATTCCCCGAGTGTCCGTCCGATCTCCGAAAAGAAGGTACCGAAGCGTGCTTGGAAGTAGAGCGCGAGCGCGAGCGCACCGGCGACGGACGCAATCGCATAGGCCAATGGAAGCATCAGGATCTGGGTACCGACGAGATCTTCGACACGCAAGAATACTTCCAGGAAATCATTCGTCCCCCCGTGCTGCACCACACTCAAGAGCTTCACCCCAAGTACGACCGTAAGAACGGCGGAGAACCCTGAGATGACGAACGGCACCAGGGTCTTTCCCGAGGCATAGCAGGCACGGATAAGAAGGAGCGAGAGACCTTGTGCGGCAAGTGAGATCACGAAGAGCGCGAGCGCCGCCGCAGTCAGGCGCGTATCGGTCCAATCGAATGCGCCGGAGCCTAGGATGGCGCGTACGATGTGCGCACGCAGCACGACGACGAGCGCGATCGCGGGGAACGACCAGAAGAGGATCTGGCGGGCCGCGATACTGAGCTGCGCCATGAAGACATCGCTCTTCCCTTTCGAGAACGCATAGGCCAGCGTCGGGAACGCGGCGGTTGCGTAACTGGCACCGATGATCGCGAGCGGAACCCCTTGCAGGTTATAGGCGAAGGTAAATACCGAAATCGAGCCCGCAGAGAGCGTCCCCGCTAATGCCAGGAGCGCGAAGAATGCCATTTGATTCATGGAAAGCGCGAGTGCACGCGGTAGAGAAAGCCTGATCGTCTCAAGAAACGAACGCATCTCGGACAAGACCGGCATATGTCGCAGGTAGCCATCGTACGCGATTGAAGGCAGTTGAATCACGAGGTGCGCTGCCGCACCGATGACGACGCCCCACACCAATCCGGTGAGGCCGTACGCCGGATACAACACCCACGCGCCGAAAATGATACCGAGATTGTAGACCAGAGGAGAGACCGCGTAGAGCGCGTAGCGATGCTTGAATTGTGTCACCGCTGCCGCTACGTTTGAGAACCCTAAAAGAACCGCCTGCAGCAAGAGGATGCGTGTAAGTGTGACCAATTCATCGAGAGAACCGTTCGCCACGAGGACGGGAAACGCTTTCGCGAGAAGCCATGGTGCGGCAAGCGATGCGACCGATCCTACCAAAGCGACCAAGAGACCGAATCCTGCGACCACACTGTCGAGGTAGCGACGCTGTGTCGCGCCGTCACGTCGCGCGAGCTCCGGGATCAGCATGTACGCACTCACCAATGCACCGATACCGATGAAGACCGCGTCCGGTATGCGGAACGCTGCGTAATAGATATCGAGCTGCGTTCCGGCGCCGAAGAGGTGCGCGAGCAGGCGGTCGCGCAGCAAAGCAAGCAGCGATGAGAGCAGCGATGAAAGCGCGAGGATGTACGCGGCTGCTTGGAGGCCGCGCACTTCGGTCGTGAGGAAGGCGAAAGCCTTCCCTGCGCCGGTATAGGTCTTACGGATGGTATCTCGTCCGGAGCGCCAGAGCATCATCATAGAGCGTTACGATGACGCATTCTCCCATACATCACCCTCGACCGCTATTGCTGAGCCTGCTGTATGCCTGCAAACGGATCTTTCTTCGCCTGCACGTTCGCAACAAGCTGCGGAAGCCAGGTCTCATTCGGATTAAGCTGTGCGACACGAGTGAGGATGAGGACCGCATCTTCGGTTCGACCCATCGCATTGTAGGTGAGTCCAAGGATGAAGAGCGCGTTCGCATAATCAGGCGTGAGCGTTGCCGCTTTCTCAAGCGCTTGGGCAGCGTTCTGATATGACTTACCCGAATAGAGGATATAGCCAAGGTTGAACCAGCCCACCGGATCTTCAGGAACCAACTGTACCGCCTGAGCCGCTGCAGTAACCGCTGGATCACCCTGTCCCGCTGCTGCCTCCACCTGTGAGAGCAGGAAGTATGCCGCGGCGAAGTCAGGCTTCAGCGCGATGGCTTCCTGGAGATTCGTGCGCGCCGTCGGGATATCGTTCTGCGCGATCGCGATCTGCGCGATGCGGAGTTTCGGTACCGGATTCGTCGGCTGTGATTCGAACGCCTTCACGTATGCGTCTTTCGCATTCGTGAGCGCCCCTTCGACGTTCGCCCCCGCGAGATTCGAGTATATCTGTGCGAGCGAAAGCCAGTTCTGGTAGTTCGCTCCGTCGATCTCGACGGCGGTCAGACCGTGCTGGATCGTGTTCTGGAGGGTCGACTGAAGCGCCGCCTTCGTCGCCTCATCGGTCTTCCCTCCTTGGACGAGTGCGGCGAGCTGCACGATACCGAGCTCAGCCGCGGCACGATGCGCGCGATCGTTCTTCGGAGAGAGCTTGAGCGCCTTCTCGATGGAAGCACCCGCCGCGGTCGCATCGTTCGAGGTGCTGTAGGTGTACGCACCCTTGTTCACCAGCATGTTCGAGAGCACTTCTTTCCCTGCCACTGCCGCCGACGCAATCGAAGCACCGGAGACGACAACCAGGAGCGCGAGCGCTACGAGTCCACGGAGATTACCAATCGTGACGTGCGCTACACGAGGCGCTGCGTCCCCCGCAGCCGCCACCGCCAGAAGACCGAGCAGCATGAAGGTGATTCCGGTGAGCGCGACACCCGGTGTGTAGATCATGTGGAAAGCCACCAGATAGACGACGGCCACCAAGAGTGCGCCGAAGAGCGTCCTGCCTGCCGTCAGCGGGCGGATCTCGCGGATGAACCGGAAGAGAAGGCCGAGGAGAACGAGCAGTATCGAAGCCCACGCAAGAAGACCGAAGAGGCCGACCGCGAAGATCGATGTCGGGATGACGCCGATACCGTAATTGAAGTCAGAGTTCCAGAACGGCGTGAGATTCACGCTCGTCGGCTTATGCATCCCCCACTCGCGGATGAACGAGTTCGGTCCCGATCCGAAAAGAAGTGAGGATGGTGCGCCGAGCGATTGCTTGGCGACATCGAAGGTTCCCTGCCATGACGGACGTACCTCGATCTCGGTGCGCTGGATACGCGTCGGGAATTTCTCTGCAAGCTGGACACCGAAAAGGCCGAGCAGCGCCATCACGATACCTACCGCGATCCACGGCAAGGTCCTCAGCGCTGCATTCTTCAGACTCACACTCTCTGCCTGGTACGCCGAACGGAAGACGGCAATCGCCGCGACGACCGCAAGTGCGGTCACGCCCCAGAAGACGTCGCTGAAATGGATGACGACGAGCAGGAACGTGGAGAAGATGCCCAGGATGATCGGAAGAGCGCGCCAGAAACCGCTGAAGATACCGGAACGGAAGAGCGCAACCGAGAAGAAGAGCGCAAGACCCATGAGGATGTTCAGATCATGCCAGGAGCCGAGCGGATTCGCTGTCGCACCTTGGAGTGCACCGCCCAACGAGAACATGGCCGGGAAGAAGACGTAGAGCGTCTCAAGAACCGCAAGAACCGAGAGACCCACGAAAAGCGAGCGCACCGCCGTCTTGATCGCCGGACGATTGTCACTGAATACGAAAGCGGTAAGCGCGAAAACCGCGTACCAGACCATCACCGCGACCAGCGTGTCCTGTTCGACACCCTGCCCTACCAATGAGCTGTTCGTCCAACCTGCTGCCACGGTCGATATGACATACGCGAGCGGCAGAAGGAGCGTCACATACAGGAGCATCGAGCGCGGAGGGCGGATGCTTCCTTCAATGAGTCGCGTGACGGCCCATGCGACAAGCGCAAGGATGAGAAAGATCCCGGCGATGAGCACCTTTCCCTGTGAGACTGCGGTCCATGCCGCCGGAATGATGGCGACCGGAAGTACGGCGAATAAAACGATAAGAACCCACCGCGCGAACGTATCGCCGAAACGAGTAGAGTGCGTCACGTGAGAGTGCTCCGCATGTGCGGAAATACTGGACTGAGGCATATGAAAAAAATGATAGCACGCATACTCTGTTGAATTCTGAGACATCCACAGACGCGAAAAAGGACCCTTGCGGGTCCTTTTTCATGTTCTGCACCGTTAAGCCGGATTCTGTCGGGGACAGTCATTTATCTGGGATACATGTCGCCATGCACCTCGAGCGGTTCTCCACCTTGCGGTGACACGACCTTGCACGCGGGTAGGAATTTTGCCGTTTCAATCCTGTATTTCGACAGGCCTCACCCTCAAGAAGACTTGAGGGGCTTCGGGATCTCTCCTTCAGCGTCTCTGCTCGCATCCCTTGGATTACCCAGGCGGGCGTTACCCGTTACCTTTTGAACTGAATCACGCGTGTCCGGACTTTCCTCTGGCTTTCGCCAGCGACTGCCTAGTGCAGGAATATATTATCCCACACTGTATTATTTATGCAACTATCGCTACGCTTCCGGCGAGTCCTCGTCGACTATCTTGGCTTGAATCGGGCTTACCATCGGCTCGTTCGGCAATCTCCCATCGATCACGATATTATTCTTTGTCTCGATTTCTTCTACCTGCTGCGCCAATCCGCGCGAAAGCTTTTTCGTGAGATCAAGCGGCAAGGTAAACGGATGCTTCTTCTCACCTGAAGTGAAGACGATATGCAGGAGGCCATTGATGATGCGGGCATGGAATCCCTCAATGAAGATCTTATCCCCCTCCTTACTGAAGTCGTAGTGCGGTTCCATATCTTTGCATTCTACTCCTCTTTATTTTCCCCACCAGCGAGACAGGGTTGCAGAATATGCTTTGACGGGGTCTTTCGCAGCGCGACGCCGCCGAGTGAGACGGGGGTGGGGCCCCGTCGCAAGGCCGGAGCTAGCCCGCTAGCGAGGCAGGGTCGCGCAAAATCGCAGCAGCGATTTATGCGTGACTTAGGCTAGGCCAGCAGGCCTAGATAGCGACCCGAGAGAACCGCACCCGCTGCGCGATACGCTCTACTCTTCCCCTACTTGTGTTTTGCGTGCGACCCCGAATCCACCTCGTAGTTCGTATTCTGTGCCTCGAAGAAGTTCACGAGCTCGAAGACGTCGGTGGAAGTTGCCATCCACTTCGCCGGATTGGTGACGTTGTAGTGCTTCGTGAGGCCCAGCTCTTCCAAGCGGCGGTCAGCGACGTACTGCACGTACTGGTTCACGTAGTCGGCGTTGAGACCGAGGATGCCGCGCGGGAAGAGATCCTTGTTGTAGTTGGTCTCAAGATTCACGCCTTCCACGATGATACCGGCGATCTCCGCCGCGAAATCCGCGCTCACGAGATCAGCATTCTCTTCCAAGATATTGTGGATGAGGTTGATACCGAATTTCAAGTGGAGCGATTCATCGCGAATGACCCAGTTGATCATCGAGCCAAGATTGCGGAGCTGATTGCGCTGACGGAACGAGAGCGCGACCATGAAGCCTGAGTAGAACCAGATGCCTTCCATCACGATGTTCGTCGCGACGAGGTTGCGGATAAAGTCCTTCTTCCCTTCCGGAGTATCCACGTCGAGCGTGTCCTCCATCATGCGCTTCATGTACTTGTTGATGTACGCCTCCTTGGCGAGCATCGAGGGCGTCTGCGTATGGATCGCAAAGACCTCATCACGATTGAACGGGAAGGTCTGGAGCACATACTCGAACGCGACACAGTGGTTCGCCTCCTCCCACATCTGCTTCGCGAGATAGAGATGGCATTCCGGTGATTTGAGGTACGGATACACGCCGAGCGCGATCGAACGGTTCACGATGAGTTCCGCCGGGTTGAAGAACGCCATGAGGAACTTCACCGCGTGGCGCTCGTCGTCGGTCATCTTCGACCAGTCGTCGAGATCCTCCTTAAGAGCGATCTCATGCGGGAACCAGGTGTTGCGGACCGCTTGCTGATAGAGATCATACGCCCACTGATAGCGTATGGGGTGCAGATTCATGTCGTCCGGAGACGCTTTTCCAACTAACATATGCGCAGTATGTTACCTAATATTTATAACGATTCGTATTGACTCTTACTGGCAGGCATCGCATTGCGCGAGCTCTGCGGGGTCGGTCGGGCACACGAGCGGCTTCTTCTTGATGACCGGAGCGGCCGCTACAGGCGCAGATGCTTGAACCGGAGTTGCTGCTGGTGCAGGAGCTGCAGCGACTACGGGAGCAGGAGCGACGTTCACAACAGGAGCTGGTGCCACATTTACGACCGCTGGTACCGGTATCGGCTGAGCCACCATCGGCGCAGCAGCAGCGACCGTCGCAAAGCCCATGCGTGCAACCGGTGCTTCTGCAGGAGCTGCCGCTACTTCAGGAATGGACTGCTGCATTGCGGGAGTAACGGGAGTAATCGGGAGCGGTGCCTGCGCAGCAACCGGCGAGAATCCTCGCGTTGCCGGCGTCGATTGCGGCATGACCGCCTCGACGATCGGCTGTGCGGACGCGCTCGGCTGCATCGGAACGACTTCCTGCACCGTAACCGGACTCATCTGGATCGGAGATGCGGTCGGCTGTTCAGCGACTGCGCCGGTAGCCACCGCTGCGAAACCGCGCTTACCGATCGCCGCACCCTTGTTCACGTTCGTCGTCGACTGCTCTGCCGTGTGACGAGGCTTCATGTGGAGGTAGTAGGTGGTCTTAAGGCCGCGCTTCCATGCCGTCATGTAGACTTGCTTCATCTCATCCATATCGCGCGATTCGAGGTACATATTGCGAGAGAGCGCCTGGTCGACCCACTTCTGCGCACGTGCCGCGACTTCGATGTATGCGTACGGCGAAGTCGTGAACGACGTCTTGTAGATCTGCTTCAGGTACGACGGGATCTCATTGATCGCTGAAATATCTCCCTGCAGTTCCACGATCTTGTCCTTCACCTCATCCCAGATACCGAGATTCTTGAGGTCTTTGACGAGGTTGTGGTTGATATCCATGTACTTGCCGGAGATCTTGTTGCGCGAGAAGACCTGTGCGAAGCGCGGATCGATGCCCGGCGTGGTACCGGCAACGAGGCCGATGTTCGCATTCGGGGCAACCGCCATGAGCGTTGCATTACGCATGCCGCCCTTCACCTTTTCACGAAGAAGGTCCCAGTTGAGCTGCTTGTTCTTGCTCTCACGCTTCATGCCGGTCGACATGCCGCGATCCTCTTCAAGCACTTGGATACTGTCGAGCGGGACCATTCCCTTCGACCATCGCGAGCCGGCGAAATTTTTGTAGGTACCACGTGTGCGAGCAAGGTTTGCGCTTTCATCGATCGCCATGTAGCTCACGAATTCGAAGACGCGATCAGCGAAATCCGCTGCGTGCGCACTCTCATACGGCATACCGAGCTGCTCGAGCGCATCAGAGAAGCCCATGATGCCTAAGCCCACCGCGCGATTGTCCTTGTCGGAGCGTGCTGCCTCTTCGATCGGGAGCACGTTGATGTCGATGAGGTTGTCGAGCTGGCGAATTGCGAGGCGGACGGACTCCTCAAGCTTGTGCCAGTTGAGCTGACGGCCTTCGATATGTCCGGCGAGGTTGAGCGATGCGAGGTTACAGACGGCGATGTTGTTCTTATCCTGCGGGAGGCAGATCTCCGTGCAGAGGTTCGACATGTGGATCGTGCCGGTGTTGTTGTTGAGGGCGCGGAGGTTAACCGAATCCTTCCACGTCAGCCACGGGTGCGAGGTCGACATGAGGGAGACAAGGATCTGGTGCCACTGCTCGGAAGCAGGGACCTTCTTGAAGGCGCGCAACTGCCCCGCCTTTGCCATCTCGACGTATTCAGCATAGCGCTTTGCGAATGCCTGGCCGTAGAGCTCATTGAGATCAGGTGTCTCCTTCGGATCAAACATGTACCAGTCCTCGTTCGCCTCGACGCGTCGCATGAACTCGTCGGAGATCCAGACGGCCGTGTTCGCGGTACGCATGCGAAGGTAGTCATCACCGGCGTTGTGCTTCCAGTCGATATATTCCGGGAAGTCCATGTGCCAGTTCTCCATGTAGAAGCAGAGCGCCCCCATCTTCTTGCCGCCACGCTGGATGGCGCGGATAGCGGTGTCCATGATCTTCGCGAACGGCGTCGGGCCGGAAGAGACAGTGTTCGACGATGCGAGCGGCGAGCCGGTGGCGCGGAGCTTCGTTACCGAAACGCCGATACCGCCGGATGCCTTCGAGATCTTCATGACATCGGCTACCGACTTCGCGATGTGATCGATATCGTCGTGCATCTCGAGAAGGAAGCAGTTCGAAAGCGCCGGGCGCGAGGTTCCTGCCTGGAGGTTGGTCGAGCCGCCGGCGATATAGAGGTGCTGCGACATGCGCTCATAGAACTTGAGCGCCATTTCGTTCGGATTCTCTTCGTTATAGGCAAGACCCATCGCCACACGCATGAAGAAGTATTGCGGAGCTTCGATCGGCTTTTGGTTGCGATCCTTCAAGGCGTAACGGTTCATGAGCGACGAAAGACCGGCATAGGTGAAGATCTCATCGCGTTCGAGGCGGAGGGCCTGGGAAAGGAGGTTGAGGTCGTATTTCTCAGCCATTCGGGTGTCCAAGAGGCCGTTCTGGATGCCTGTATGGACGTATTCAGGGAAATGCGCACGATACTTCGCTTCAAGCTCACCTGCATCGTCGTGGTACTCACCCACCACGCGGCGATATACCGTCTTCAGAAGGAGGCGTACTGCCACCTTGTCGTACTCGATGTCCTCCTTGATGTTCTGCACCGCCGCACTGATGGTCGCCTGATCCATCTCTTCGGTAGTGATGCCATCGTAGAGCGTGAGCTGTGTCTCAGTAGCGATCTGGGTCACCATCGAAATAGGATCGGTAAGACCCACGCAGGCGCGCTCGATCGAGCGGTTGATCTTATCAGCATTAAAAGGCTGCTTTGTTCCGTCACGTTTAGTGATTGTAAGTTGGACCATACGACATTCGTCTTGAAGCTTGGTAGCGAGATGGCTAATAAAGGCTGCACCTGTATCAGCTCCTCGGCTCGGAAATGCATCGTAGATGCGTTTCTCTCGCCTTACGTCGCTGATAACTTTCCCTGAATTACTAACGACTTCCCTTCCCGGCGGCGTAATTCCGGGGGCAGAAAATTCCACCTGTCGCCTCTAGGACGACAAGTTTTCTTTACCCTGGCGTACGCACGCTCAGTTGTCTCAGAATACTGCGCAGCGAATTGCCCTCTTTCTATTTTGAGCTGTGGATAAACCCGCACTGAAGCATTCCTGCAGGTTTTCTATTCGGGAAGATTTGCACGAGTCCCGATTTGTATGTCGTGCTGATCCGCGAATCCGGCACGTACCTCTAGTACATACCGAGCCGGTGAATGAGGAGTGAAGCTTTGAGGATAGGTATCAGGCGAGAGGTTTTTCTCGATATGGACCACGCTCCCTGTCGCATCAAGCCAGAAGATATCGATGGAATAGAGCATGTCCTTCATCCAGAAGGGATACACTCCATCCTCGTCGAAGATGAACAGCATCCCCTCGTCGTCTGCCAACGGAGCACTCCCGCTCAAGCCCTGAGCACGGAGCGCATCAGTATCAGCCACCGCCACGCGCAGCGGTTTGTCGGCGAGAAGCAGGGTTTCCGTCGGCACTATCGAATGAGGTGCCGAAACTTCAGTTTTATGAAAGAAAGCGTATCCCACGATACTGATGCCAAGAAGCCCGAGAACGATGGGAAGCGCGCGCATTACGCCAAGAATACCAGGATGACCGCCATTACGATGAAGTTGACGAGCCAATACCCTCCGACGATCGCAAGGTGCTTAAGCGGCTTCATCTCCCAGAGGACCGCACCGAGAAGCGGCGGCAGTGCGAAACCGAGCCATACCCAGATACCCAACTCGATCGCCCCCACCCAGTCATAGACACCCCACGCGATACCGAAGTAATTAAGGACGTACGCAGCCAGAAGTGCGCTCACAAATGCAAAGAAGACCGAAACCGGCATGCGCTTACGGGCTTTCGCCTGCTGCTCGGGTGTCAGATTGACACTACGCATATATGCGGCACCGAAGACCTTGGTATGGAACCAGGCAAAACCGACGATCACCGCTGCTACCGCAGCGGCAAGGAGAGGAATGAGCGTTACTTCGAACATAGCGAAAAATAATGATGAGGCTGATACGTACCCTCATCATATGCCGATATCCGCCCACAGCCACTGGCTGCTGTTGAAAAACTCAGTGCGGAGGGTGAGAGATTCGAACTCTCGGTGGGTTTCCCCACGCTCGCTTTCCAAGCGAGTGCACTAGACCACTATGCGAACCCTCCTCAGACCTGACAATGCCCAAAGATAGCCGAAATCGGTCCTCACGACAACAAAGCGGTCTTCCCCACCCCTAAGGGTTACCCTCCTAGACAAGCCTATAGGGTGCTACTATAGCGGGAGGGGCTTACCATTTAAAATAAGATTCATATGGCAAAAAGCAATTCTGCATTCATGAAGCCGATGAGCGTGAGCGATGAGCTCGCAGAAGTCGTCGGCAAAGGACCGATGCCTCGTTCAGAGGTGGTCAAGAAGCTGTGGGTTTACATCAAGAAGCACGATCTTCAGGATGCAAAGAACAAGCGCAATATCAATGCTGACGCGACCCTCAAGAAGGTCTTCGGCGGCAAGGGTACGGTGAGCATGTTCGAGATGACCAAGCTCGTCTCCAAGCATCTTTCATAAAGCCCCTCAAAAAGGCGCATGACGAGAAACGACGCGGAAGCGTCGTTTTTTCGTTGATTTCTGTAGGATTCGAGGTATAGTTTTGGCGGAAAGGAGATTCTTGATGGAACGCACAAAGATAGTGGGGCTCTTCGGAGTACTGACGGCTGGCTTCGCCTATGTGGCAACCGTCGTCGTGACACTCAATCACTTTGTCCCGCCGCCTGAAAAAGCGGCTGCAATCACCGCATCTGTAGCTCCATGACCTTTTAAGCCGCGCAGCTAGACTGCGCGGCTTTTCTAGTGCTCCTCTTTTGAAACTGATTCCGTGGCGTGCCAATGATCCTTACGGCGGCGCCACCGGCGGCGCACCGCCTCACGACGCAAGACAAAGCGCTCCTTCTCCTTCTCGAACTCGGCTTTAAGCGTCTTCTCAAGGGTTGCGGCCTTATGCGATGCGAGCCAACCGAAGAAACTCAGGACACTATCAAGGATGAGGACTACGATGAACGCACCGATCGCCCACCCTCGTGGGATACCCGGCAGGAGGAGGAATGTGGGTGTAAAACTGGCCATACCCACCACCACATCAAGCACACGGTTCCATCGTGTCTCTTCGATTTCGGCAATGACCTCGAACATCTCGTAGGCGACCAAGAGGAGGAACGCGATCACGAACGCCGCACTGCCGGTGTAATCCAAGAAAAAAAGGGCGAAAGCGACCGCCATGCCTGAGAGGAAATGCGGGACGCTCCAGAGATCAAGATACTCTCCCTCACGCCAGATATCCGTACGGACCAACCTGCCTTCCCTATCAAGGCGCATATCTTAGACGCTGATCTCTCCAAGCGCGCGGATGCGTTCTTCGACCGGCGGATGGGTCGAGAAGAGCTTCGCGACGAATTTGCCGGCGTCGTGCGCACCGAACGGGTTCGAGATGAAAAGGTGCGCCGTAGCATGGCTTGCGCGCTCCATGGGTGCCTCGTATGAGGAGATCTTCGCGAGAGCTGACGCAAGCGCATCCGGATAGCGGGTAAGGAGCGCGCCGGAAGTGTCCGCCAGGAATTCACGGCGGCGTGAGATCGCCAGCTGGATGAGCTGTGCGGCGATGGGAGCAAGGATGATACCGATGATACCGAGCACCATCACGATCGCATTCCCTTTACTGTCTCGATCGCCTCCGCCCCAGAAACTCATGCGCAGGAAGATATCCGCGATCATAGCTACGAAACCGGCGAGAACGACCGCGACGGTCATGACGAGAATATCGCGATTACCGATGTGCGAGAGTTCGTGCGCGATGACGCCCTCAAGCTCGCTGCGATCAAGTCGCTCCAGGAGGCCCGTGGTTACCGCGACAACGGCATTCTTCGGATTACGCCCCGCCGCAAATGCATTCGGCGCCGGATCATGGATGACATAGAGGCGTGGCTTCGGGAGTCCTGCCGTTATCGAGAGGTTCTCAAGTATGCGATGCAATTCGCGGAATTCCTTTTCATCCGCTTCCTGCGCGCCCGCGGAACTGATCGCCACCTTATCGGAGAACCAGTATGCGAAGATATTCATGAAGAGCGAGAACGCCACCGCTACATAGAGAAGCCCCGGTTCCTGCATATACCACGCGATGAAATACCCGATCGCGATCACGAAAACGAGGAAGCCCGTCATGAGGAGCCATGTCCGACGGATATTCCTGCCCTGCTGGGTGTAAAGGGATGCCATAGAAGCAAGTATCAAGCATCATGACGGAACTATCAAGAACGTGCTATTTTGACATTAGACGGAGAAAGGAGGCATACATGCCTTTGAGATATGTTCTACAGGGCGCCGTGATGTTCGGGGATATCCTCATCTTCGCTGCCGCAGCGATACTGCTCTGGGCGGCGCCGGATGAGCCACTCATCTGGCTCATGCTCTTCTTGGGTTTCCGCTCCTGGAAAAAGGTGGGCGGCTTCGAGGCATGGAGAAAGAAGGATCGTGCGCAATTCATGCGCAATGCGAAGTCGCTGGGAATCTAGACTGAAAGACCGCCTCTCGGCGGTCTTTCTTTTCGTTAGAACGAAACCTTCACCGGCTGACGAGCAGCCTCTTCTCCTTCAGCAAGAGCGAAGAATTCACGCGTCTTGAACCCGAATGCGTTGCCGATGATATTACCCGGGAACTGTTCGAGCGCGTTCTGGAGATCCTGGACGACCGAGTTGTAGAAGCGGCGTGCTGCTTGGATCTTGTTCTCGGTGTCGGAGAGTTCGCGCTGCAATTCCAGGAAGTTGGTGTTCGCCTTCAAGTCCGGATAGCTCTCCGCTACTGCAAAAAGAGATTTGAGTGCGTCGGTGAGCATATTCTCTGCCTGCGCATGCTGCGCGACGGTCTGCGCACCCATAGCTGCAGTGCGAGCTTCGGTCACCTTCTGGAGCGTGCCCGCCTCATGCTGCATGTAGCCCTTCACGGCTTCAACGAGGTTCGGGATGAGGTCGTAGCGACGCTTCATCTGCACGTCGATATCCGACCATGCTTCCTCCGCGCGATTGGTGAGCGCGACGAAGCGGTTGTACATGATGATAAGGAGGACGGCGATCGCCGCCACAACGCCCAGCACGATATAGAGAGTTGTCATAGGGTCAGTATAGCATTTTCTTCATCTCAGCGGATACCTCCCGGCGGGACACTGCAGCCACGAGGATTCGGCTCTGCTTCACACAGACACTTGATGAAGCTGTCCATCGCCTGCTCCGGATCACAGGTGCGGACATCCTGCGGTGTCGGATTATTGCTTGAGCCATCATTCGATCCTTGCTGGGCGGACGAATTCTGCGAAGTAGGTCGCACCGGATTGCTTTGTGATGCCTGACTCGCCGCAATCTGCTCGTCGGTGAAGATGCGTGGAGGATCGGTGTCATCGCCGCGGACGCGGATCAGTGTCTCGTTCAGGAGCTTATCCTGCGCACCCTTCACGTTGCACACCAATCCGAAACGCGTCGATTCAGAAAGCGCACCGGAGTTGATCGAACCATTCTGTCCACCGCGCGCGAATACGGCGAAGTCCGACGTCACGATCGCACAGGTCGAGCTGCTGACATCCGTACCCACGGTAGACCACGAGAGTGTTGTCGTGTCGCCATCATCGATAACCTGAGGGTTCCCGACGATCGCACCGACCGGTGGTTCTGATGCGGGTTGCGATGGCTGTTGTGGTCGGGATTGATCACCCTCTTCTTCATCGCCACCCGTAAACCACTGCATGAGCCCTTGGAACAATCCTGACAACATATTCATGCCGCCACCGAAGAATCCTCCGTCGCCTCCGCTTGAACCTGCAGGTCCATAGCCGCCATATGCGATCGGACCTCCAGAACCGAGATCGCGACCGACTGAAGGGTCGGGACGCGGAGTATCAGTGCGTGGGTCAGGAGCAGGCTGACGCGGAGCGTCGGATGATGTCGTATCGCTAGAATCATCAGGTGTCGGTGCCGGCACCGGTGTCCCGCCTCCAGGCGGTATCTGGAATATCACACTAGTATCATCTTTGACTGGAATCCCATTGAAGTTGGTCGCGTCCTTCTGTGTCTCTTGCGGCGCCCCGTCTACCGTCACCTGCTGGTACGTCATCACGACACCGGTGAATCCGAGCGCACCGCAAATGAACTGCCGCACGCGTCCGCCGAGACAGAGTGCGTTCGCGATGCGGGTTGCGCGCGACGGCTCAGCATCATCTGCCGCTGCTGCGCCCGACCCGCCCGTAGTACCACCTGCTCCACCCGAGCCTCCGTCGCTCGCCGCTTGTGCAGCACCGCCATATCGCGCCTCCCATTGCCCGAGTCGGCCGATCATGTCGTCAGCCGGTACTTCGGTATTCGCGCGAGCGATAGTGAGCGCGCGTGATTCCGCCGCCGCCCGTTCGCGCACCTTGTCCAAGCCGCTCGCCGCGAGTGCACGAGCTTCCGCATCACCTTCCGGCGTATTCTTCGCTAACGCTTCTTCCGCACGCACGAGGTCTTGGATCGATTCATCGCCACGCGTAAGAGCGGTGGACATCTCTTTGTTCATGCTCGCAAGCTCAGTATCACGGACCGAAGGAATCCCGGATTGCGGCTCAGGCGTAACAGCGGCAAGGTCAGCAGCGTTACGCGCCACTATCTGCTGACGCACCTGAAGCGCCTCCCTGAGTGTCGCGAGCTCCTGCATACGCTCTAATCGACTACCCTCGGAACGCGACCACGCATCGAGCCGTTGCGCGAATGAATCGTTCAAAGGAGCGGTAACTTCGGCAGGACGACCGGATCCGGTGAGTCGTGACCATCCGACCTGCGTATTGAAACGTGCACGGGCAAACGCATCGGAAAGCGCATTGCGTGTACGAGAAATCAATCCTTCGTCCGCTATCGCAGGTGTTATTGGTCCGCCACCGGTCGTTAACGTCGGGGAGATCTCGCCGTCAGGACGAGCGCCGGTATTCTCCGGGAACGGGAGTTCAGGGTCCTGTCGCGGGAGCGGAGGCGGATTGAGTGCAGGATCTATCTCTTCCTCGCGGGCAATCGTCGGTGTGCGCCCCGAAGGAACACCGGGCTCCTGTCCCGGAAGATCCGCAGGACCTTGAGGCGTATTCGGAGTATCGGAAACGCGCGTAATCGACACTTCAAATGGACCTTTCGGTGCAGCGAGCGCGTCTGCCGAAGTCCACGTTCCCGGTGTTGCGGACGGGACATATGCGACCGGTCCTTCCTGATTCACGATCTGCGCTGCGCGCGCTTCTGCGATCCTTGCCTCCTCGACGAGACGAAGCTGCTCGGCTTCAGCAAGGCGCTTCGCCTCTGCACGAGCCGCATCTGCTGCGGCAATCGTCTTCTCCGCTCCACTTCGAGCCGCGGTTTCCAGTGCCTGCCGTTCAGCAAGTGAATCACTCAATCTCGCGGGGGTAGTCTTGATTGCTTGCAACCCTTCCGCGGCCCCATCTACACCGAATGTCGCTCCGAGAGATACCTTGCCGTGACTATTCGGGACAAGCCTCATCAGCTGCGGGCGCTGCGTCTCAAGCAACTGCGAAGTGCTTTTGACTGGTTCGAACAATTCACGAACTCGAGCGGCAGTAGCCGCATCAAGTGCGCCTAGGGCTTCCGCATCGGCGATCGCGCGCTCGAACCGATTGACCTGAGCGACTGACTTCTGAATAGCACTGCTGAGCGATTGCGGATCAAGTACTTTTCCTTGATTGAAATACGCACTCATCAAGCGATTTACGTTATCAGCGAGTTTCTTCGAGGTATCGAGCTCAGCAAGGAACACTTTTGCTGCGACCGCCTTCGCCTCAGCCGCCTCAACACCGGTAAGCGCCCCCTTCACTTCTGCAGAAGCTACCGCGGTCGCATCAGCACCGCTAATATCTTCCACACGAACGGTCTTCGATGCGATCTGAACGGGACGCTCCGCAACTTGCACGATTTCATTACCTAATCGATTCGACGGATTGAGCGCGATCGAGGTCGGAGTCGTCGGGCGAATCATTTCCCCTTCTGTCAAAGGTACCCGCGTTATTGCAATCGGACGCGATTCCGCAAGCACCGTCGGTGCAACTGGCTCAAGCGACTGCCCTGTTGGTGATGGCAAGATTTCAGTATTTTCCGGTGTACGCACCGGTACGCCCGGTTCGTTTGATGCGACCACCTGACCCGAGGAAGGCGTGTTCGCACTGCCTCGAGGGTTTTCCGGAACTGCCGGACCGACTAATGCAGTGCGGATATACGAACCCGCGTCAGCGATTCTGTTAGCGACCCATGACGGCGCATTACCGATGGCAATCGGTACTTCTATGAGATCGAGCGGGGAGAATCCGCGCGGCTCAGCGGCACTGCCTGGAGTTCGAGCGGGCTCATTCACGGCGACTGGCGTAGGCTCAGTCGGTCGCACGACGGGCGCCGGTTCGCTCACCAGAACAGGAGAAGGACGCACATTAAGCGGTGATGTGGCTTCAAGCGCAGACGGAGTGGTAAAATTTCTCACCAATTCCCCTCCCGACTGCGGCGCAGCACTAAAGGGCGACACACGATTGAATGCAACATCCGCGATTGCAGCTGCCGGAGCGTCCGGTACCGCGACATTTTCTGCAACCAATACCCCGCCGCCCATATCGCGAAGCGCAGTGCGGACGGTTGAATCTAACGGACCACCTGCTGGCAGGTTCGCTACAGCGGTATTTACAAGTGCGCGATCGGAAACAGAGGTAAAGTCGGCAGCAGAATCAATTCCCGGACGATATCCGAGCATACGCACCACATTCGCTGCTGCAGCACCTTCAACATATCGGTCTGCCACACGCGCACTGCTTTCAGCTTTATGCTGCACCCATGAATGGGCATACACTTTATCTGAAGGAATGTTGTATCGCTCCTGCAAGAAACGCCCGAGTTTAGCGGCCGTATCGAGCTGTTCAGCAGTAAGCGGATTTTGGAGGCGTCCCGGCGGATTACCCGCAAATTCAATGCCTATCGTATTCTCGCTGGTGATTACTCCGCGCGTTTGAGAGTTATCGATATATTTATTATCTCCACGCAAACTGCTTCCACTTCGAATATGCTTCGGATTGGCACTCTCAGGAGCTGCCCAATAGAAGGTGCCGTCACGTTCCACCCAGATAGTTGTACCGACTTTATTCGGCCTCGACATCTGCGCTCGTGCATGCCCGACAGCATACGAGCCTTCTGTCTGGTGCATTATGATCGCAACACGTTTTGGCAACGTCTCCGGAGCTTGGAGCGGAACCATGAAATGCCCTTTCCCCTCCAATCCCGGAATTTCCGGGCGACCAGTCGCCTTCGCCACCTCACCGATAGTGCGCTGTGGCTGAAGCTCGCCGTTCAGGACCGCAAGCTGCCGCCCGATTTCAGCATCTGCACGCGCCGCCTCAGCAGCACTGACTCCACCCTGACCATCGCGACGCCCTGCCAATTCACGCGCCACGTTGTCACGCAGCTTCTTATATGCACTCGTCCCCACTGCCGATGGCTGCTCCTTCAAGACTTGTGCCGCAAGTTTCGTGCGAGGAATATATGGATTCTGCTTGATGACCTGATTCACGATGTCTTTTACACCCTGCTCCGTCGGCGTGAAGATTCGGCCGAAGAAATCATCGACCTCATTAAGCGGATTGATCGCTTCTAGCTGCGGAGTTCCGACCGGTGCACGCGGAGGAATATTAGCAGTGAGAGATCGAGATGCCAGCTCATCGGGAGTAACGACCACGTTCTGCACGGGAGGAACAGTGGCGGTTTGAGCTGAGACGGTATTGGGAGGGGGCGCAGTCTCAACTCGTGCAACGAGAGTAGCACTGCCATCTACGGGTCCAGGTGTATAACCAGTACCCTCGAGCACGGTTACTTTCACATCATTCAACACGCCACTGTTATTCCCATATTTGTTATTACTTAAATAGCGCATTGACGCCTCGTTGAGATCAATGATTCTTCCCGGAACGAGAGGACCATTATCATTGATCTTTACGATGAGCTTCTTATCTCCTTGTTCAACCAATGCGAATCCATTGCGAGGATAGTTCCCGTGCCCCATCTGATATTTCGCCGCCAAATCCGTCTGAAGCGCCGCTTCGTATGCTTTAGGGTTGTACCGTGCGCCGGTAGCCAGCTTCGTCCCGCCGGTGCGCCAGCCCGGCTTCGCTGGGTTATATGTCGATGCAGCACCTGATTCAACTCCCTTAATGCCGTCAATTTCGACGGTCACGGGAAGAGTGGCTTGCGAGGCAGGAGCTCCTTGCGCAGGAGTAACCGAACTGACTATGGGCACATCAATACCCGCAACCGGAATCGGTGGCAATGGATTCGTCAGCATACCGACACTCAACGCGACAGGAGCTGCAACACGACGAACGCTTTGCACTGCACCCTGCACTGCATCTCCGACATTACTTAACGCTTGCGAGAATCGCGTCGGCAAAGAGGTGAATGCAGCGGCCGGCGTACTCAATCCAGACGCAGGCAATCCAGCAGCAACTGGCGGTATTTCCGCCGCCGCTCGCGGCTTCGTCGAGAATGGTGACTGCGATGCCGGGCGTGAAGAAACGCTGATAGCTCTATTATTCGGCAGCGGTGCAGACGAACCCGCATCCGGCACGACAACGGGCCGAGGTGCAGGAGTGAATCCTGCCTCAGGGACGATGCCCCGCGCCCGCATCTCGCTCTCCAGTGCATTCATCACATTCCTACCATTACCCGATGTGACGAAGTCTGTCTTACCCATCGAATTATGCAGACGGTTATATACAGCTCTCTCGAATGCTTCTGGCGCGACCGTACCTGATGCAACCTCCGCCTGAACAGCCTCGCGCGCGCTGCGCGTATATGCATTCGCAAATCGCGATTCAGCCCCAGAAAGATCGTCTGCAAACGCTGGATTGAAATCCAAATCCGCAGCGCGAGCAGCTGCAGCTGCTCCGCCTGCGCCTGTATTACTTCCACTTCCGAAGAGGGTTCTTCCGGCAGCAGACACACCATCAAATGCACTACCGAGGGGGTTGCCCACGGATCCGATGCCTGCGACTTTTACTGCTCCTATACCCATCTGTTGAGCGGCCGCAATGCCTGTAGTCTTCCCAAGCACCCCTGCTACTGGCAACGCCCCAGCAAAGCCTCCCGCAAGGGTCCAGTTGTTCGCCTGATCAACCGATTGCGTAACGACCTGCGCTGTCGCATTCGCGATCACGCCCTCGCGCCACGCGGCGGGGTCGCTAATGAAAAGTCCAAGGTCGCGCAAACCTGCTTCCCCTCCGAAAATAGGCTTGTATAACAACGTTCCGAACCCGAACATCTCATTTACCTGAGCGCGCGCTTGCACGGCATCGTACATCTGCTTCTCAAAGGCCGGATCACTGCCATCAAGCATCCTCTCCAGATTCGAATTCACCGTCTTCAATTGATCCGATGTCTCGCGCAACAAGGAGTTCACGTCGCCTTCCGGGATATCGCGCACTCCCATCGCCTCAAGCGCAGCAAGCTGATCAACTCGAGCGCGCAATTGATCACGGACGTCAATGGCATTTCCCGCTATTTCCTTCAGATTTGCGGAGGTGCTTTGTAGCGCAAGAGCTTTATCATTCGCCCGCTGCGACGCAGCCGATACACGTGCGCCCTCAGGAGTAGTTTCAAGCAGTTCTTGCACGGCTGCATCACTGAATTCCGGAAGCGCGGCCATCTGACCATTCGCTGCTAATCCTGACGCATTCGAACTAAGGATTCCCAGAGCTTCTGCACGAGATGCTTCCTGAAGTCCTGAATTAAGCTGAGCTAGTGTCTGTGCTCGATCGGAATAATTAATGAAGCGATCCATCGTTCGTGCAAACATGCCACGATCATCGGGCGCGGACTGTACGATACCGATAGCTTCCTTGTATTGGTCCGAAGAAGGGGTCCAACCCTGCTCCTTGCTGCCAAGTATTTCGTTCACATAACCGCTCCGTACTTCCTCAGCGACCTGTGGGCTATCAAGCATCTGTGCGAGTTCCGTCACATTCTGCGGCAATCCGGCGATCGGAGTATCGGCACCCCGTGCAACATCAATGACAGGAAGCTCGTTTCCTGTAGGCGCATCGGGTAGCCCCGCTCCAGGCAGAGCCTCTTCAGTCGGCGTGAGTACCGCCATCGCCTTTTCCCACTGAGCAGCTGCAAAATCCCTCACTCCCTGCCATGCATTGGATGCAGTTTCTTGGGCAGCCACAAGCGCATTGCCGATCGCCGATCCTGCTGATGACTGTACGCCAGGCAGATTCTCCGCCATCGACGCCCATGGATTCGAGAATGTACCTCCTGTTGACGGCGTATCTGATACGAACGACCCCGGACCACCCGAAGGAGATGGTGCGAAATTCCATCCCTGCGGTGGCGCGATTGAAGTCGGATTCTGCAGATACTGCTGCATCCGACCGAAAACCGTATCGACCGGATTCACTTTTGTGCCGGTGATATCGCTCACTGCATTCAATGAGTCGGCCTGTTGTCGCGCAAGCGACTCGAGAGCACCTTGGCTTGCAGGAGCCGTGAGCGGCCTACCGCCCAGAGAATCTATTGCCTGATTGAGATCATCGAATCCAGAGGAGCCAGGATCGCGTATCGGCGTCGGATCCGGCGGAAGCTCACCGAATGCCTTCTGCAATCCCTCATAATATTCCTGCGCAGATGTCTGCGGGATGTCGCTTCCTGTCTGTCCGGGTTGCTGAGTGCCCCCGATATTCGTCTCACCGTTCTGCATCGCCTCTTTGGCTTCGTAGAGCAAGCTCTGACATGTCGGACCAGCGACAGTACAGGACGGCATCTGCTTGCCTCCTTGTATGCCCGCCTTCCAGCAGGTCTTAGTACTCATGTAACCGGTTATGTTCACCTTATCGCACTCATTCTTGTTGCCCGTCTGATTCGATTGCGTTGAAGCGCTACCGGTGGAAGGAGTAATCGTCTCTTCGAGCTGCGGGCATTTGCCGCACGCCTCCGTCACCGCCCCTCCGACGCTGCAATTGACCTTCGGCTGATCCGCCGGACAGGTGAGCGCAAAGATCGCAGCGGGCGATGCAATGAGGATCGAGATTAACGACAGAAGAGACGCGGTCCGCGCGTAAGTCATTACATCCTATTATATTGAGCATTCCCGCCCACTATCCGAGATTTCCCCATTTCACGAACGCTCAAAAGAAAACGACCTCGCATATTTTTGCGAGGTCGTTCTACGGTGCCCGAGGATTCAGATACCTCGGGCGGGCGCCGGACCGAGATCGACCGGACCCTTGCGGAGCTGCTCCTTCATGTGGCGCTCGAGCGCGCACTGGTCGGTGATTTCGAATCCGAACTCATCGGGCACCGTCACGGTGTCCGCGACAGAGCACGTGTCCGACTGCAGCCAATCATGACTGCCGACCAACATCGTACGCGGCTGATCGCCGGCAAGAGCTGCTGTTGCCACAAGAGCGGCACCCAGTACGAGAAGCGACGTTGCCTTCATGGAAAATCTCCTTTTGTCAGGCGTTGCTTGTACTGTGACTATGTTACCATATATAACGAAATAAGTCAATAGCAACGAACGGGCATCTGAAAAAGAACCATCTAAAGCCATTTTCCGGATTCGTCTGTGAAGGCGTTCTGAAGATGCTCTTGGATTTACTGCACCAGCGAGCAGCCGTTCGGGTTCGGCTCCGCTTCGCAGAGACACTTGATAAATGTATCCATCGATTGTTCTGGGTTACAGGTGCGCACATCAATCGGATTCGGATTCGAGGAGCTGCCGCCAGATGCGCCCGCTTCCGCACCCGCTCCCCCTTGTACCGGTGCCGCCGTGGAAACCCTGCCGCTTTGTGCGAAGAGCCGCTTCGGTTCGTTCTCGTCGCCATTCACTCGAACCACCGTCTCATTCACGAACTTATCCTTCCCGGATTCGATGTCACAGATGACCCCGAAGCGTGTCGAGGAATTGAGTGCAGGTGTCGTGAGCTCGCCATCTTTCCCGCCCCGCTTGATCACGTTCAGCGTGGAGTCGACGACGACGCACGAGAGCGTGCCGACGCTCGTCCATGAAAGTACGCTGGTATCGCCATCATCTATAGATGAAGGGTTGGCTGTGATGGATACAACGGCAGCAGGTTGTGTTGGTTTCGGCTGTGAGGGAGTTGGAGCTGAATTCGATTCGTCATCGTTGAAGAAATTAAGAACGGTACCGAGGAGCGCGCTCAGTATTCCCAGACCTCCTTGCAGGAATGAGTTCGGGCGCGATGCGGACCGCTGCGTCTGCGTCGGCTTTGGATCCGGTTGCGGCGCTGGCTGCGGAGCAGGTGCTGGGGTTGGAGCCGGCTTGGTATCTGGCGTCGGCGTGGGTTCAGGTTCAGGAGTCGGCGTCGGTTCCGGCTGAGCAGGAGTCTCCGTAACAGGAATTTCGACCCCCTCCGGAATACTCGCACCGACTCCCAGCACATACCCGAGACGATCGATCGCCGTGCGCGCAGCTTCTGCCACACGCTCGCCGATCTTGCTCAAACCTTCAAGCAGACGCGAAGGGGTCGGTGCCGGCTGCGGGGCCGCAGCCGCTATTTCAGATTCGAGATCGATTTCAAAGGTCGTACCTTCAAGTGCTTTCTCGATGGCCGGATCGATCGCACGAAGTTCATCGAATTTCTTATTGATGATAGCGCTTCGCTCTTCGTCAGTGGTTGCGGCATCAAATTCTTGAACAAGTTCGTTGTATTCTCGCTCGAACTGCGCACGCTGCTGCGGAGTAAGCGTGTTCTCCAGCGCCTCGGCTTCGGGCGGCGTAGCATCCGTCATCACCGATCCGCCTTGAGCGACTTGTACCGTCGAAGGGATCGCGCGTACGTCAGCGGCGATCTTCTCGAGACCCTCACGCATCGAGGCAGCCTTCAATTCATTGAGCGCCTGTCGGTAGGCCACGCCTTCCTTCGAGCCGATGCCGACCCAATCAAGCATCTCGCCGAACCACGAACGATCATCAAGTGCTTCGCGCGTTTCTTCTACCGCAGCAAATGCCTCTGCTGCTGTCGTAGGAATGATGGTGGCGACTACCGACGGAGGGAGCGGCGTTACCTCGG
The DNA here is from genome assembly GCA_016789445.1 of bacterium. Lineage (NCBI taxonomy): Bacteria > bacterium. Next base: position 86,740 of record JAEUQT010000001.1, read on the forward strand.
GAATCGGAACCGTGATGCCGCTCGGATTCTCTGCATCCTTAACCACGGCTGGCGGCAAGGTGCCGCGCGGTGTATCGCCGATGAGAGGCTCTCCGGAACCGACGGTCGGCAAACCGATGCGATCCGCAGGCTGCAACGGGACGATCGGGAATCCGGTAAGGATGTTGCGTTCCAAGGGAAGATCAAGCGGCGATTGTGTCGGCTTGTTGATGTCGATGCCGCGCGATTCGTTGAGTCGCTTCAGTTTCTCGTCGAGCGCCTTGAGACGATCCTGCGCCGCAGCATCGGCGACCTGTACCGGCGGCTTGGTAGTGACCGGCGTCGGTTGCGGTTGCGGTTGCGGCTGTGGTGTCGGTGCAGGTGCAGGAGCTGGCGTCGGTGAAGAATTTCCTGAGGAGAGACCGCCTCCCCCGCCGAATCCGCCGAAAAGGCTGCCGATAGTGGAGATGAAATTCGAGAACAGATTGAACCCCGCAGACGCACCAGTGCCACCGAATGAGGGTGACGCATCACCGAAGGTATTCCCGAACGGATTCCCTCCGCTGAAAACACCGTCTAGATATTCCCTGTTGCCGGAGATGATTCCTCCGATACTCGGCTTGGTTCCCGGTTTCAGCGTGAAGGGAGAGCCCGAATCGGTAAACGTGGTTCCTGGTTTCGGTGGTGTTACCGGCTTTGGCGATTCCGAAATAAGTTCACCCTCCCATCCCTCTCCTGTCGGCGACGGGCGGACACTTCCACTAGTTCCACCTCCACCTGAACCGCCGCTCGGAATTGAAGGCGCGGACGGACTCGGGCTCGGCGTTGAAGGCTGCGGAGCACTCGGCGTCGGCGAAGGGGTTGGTGTAGAGGGAGTGGGGGTCGGGGTTGGTGCTGGTTTAAGTGGATCATCTTTTCCACTTGAGCCACCAGGGATTTCGTACGGCTTATCTTCGAGAGGCTTTCCATCGCACTTGAGCGATGCCACGCATTTTCCTGACTTACATATTGAAGTGATGACAGGATTGGCGATGTCTTTGCACTCCAAACCGACCTGATCTCCTGATATCGGCTCACGCATACACACTTCCCCCTCTTTCAGAGGATCGAAACCATTCTCAACCCCTTGGCCGGCAGCGCAGCGGAAATTACCGACATCTTGGCGTGTACTACCTCGAAGGGGCGTATCTTGCGCAAAAAGCGTAAGCGGCATACTCGCTGCGAACACAAAAAGTGCCGCAGAGATCTGAAGATGTATCCTCATTAGGTCTATTATATGCAGAGCGGCCGCCCTTTCGGGCGGCCGCTGCTTCTATTCTGTTGAGAACTCTAGCTGACGTAGCGACGGGATTACTCCATCCCCATGCCGCCCATGCCCATGTCGCCGACTGCCGGATTGGCTTTCTTGTCTTCAGGTTCATCAGCGACCGCCGCTTCAGTTGTGAGAAGGACCGCTGCAGCGGAAGCCGCGTTCTGTACGCCCGAGCGCGTCACCTTCACCGGATCGACGATACCCGCTTCGATCATGTCGACGATCGTCGGTTCGGTCGATTCGCTTGCAGCGTCGTAGCCGAAGTTGCCGCCCTTCGTGACGACTTCGCGCAGAATCACTTCCGCATCTTCACGGCCGGCGTTCTTCGCGATCTGGAGAAGCGGAGCGGAAAGTGCGGTGATGAGGATGCGGTAGCCGATCGAGAATTCGTCGTGCGCACCTGCTTTCACGTTCTTCGCGATCTTCGCACCGACTTTCGCAAGCGCGGAACCGCCGCCCGGGACGATTCCTTCCGCGATAGCCGCCTTCGTCGCGTTGACCGCGTCTTCGATCTTGTCCTTGAGGTATTTCATCTCGGTCTCCGTTGCTGCACCGACACGGATGACCGCGACACCGCCGGAGAGCTTCGCGATACGCTCGTCGAGCTTCTCCGTATCGAATTTCGAATCCGAATTCTCTGCCTGCTTCTTGAGCTGCGCGACACGCTTCTCGATGTCTGCTTTCTTTCCCTTGCCACCGACGATGACGGTCGAATCCTTCGTCGCGACGACGCGCTGTGCGCGACCGAGCATCGTGAGATCCGCTTTCTCGAGAGTCGAACCGGTGTCATCGGAAATGACCTGTGCACCGACGGTGATCGCGATATCCGCAAGGATCTCCTTCTTGCGATCGCCATAGCCCGGTGCCTTCACCGCGAGCACGCTGAACGCGCCACGGAGCTTGTTGAGGACGAGCATCGGGAGCGCTTCGCCATCCACATCATCCGCGATGATGACGAGCTCTTTCTTGCCACCTTGGGCTAGCTTCTCCAAGAGAGGAAGGATGTCTTTCACCGTCGAGATCTTCTTATCGGTGATGAGGATCGGCGCATCCTTCGCTTCTGCTTCCATACGCTCCGCATTGGTGATCATGTACGCAGAGACGTAGCCTTTATCGAACTCGAGTCCTTCGACATAATCCGTCTCGATGCCGATCGACTGCGATTCTTCGACGGTCACCACGCCATCCTTGCCGACTTTCTCGACGACATCCGCGATCTTCGCGCCAAGCTCTTCAGATTCAGCGGAGATGGATGCGACCTGACGCGTCTCCTCCTTGGTCTTGATCGGCTTCGCCATCTTCTTCAACTCATCGACAGCGTCCTTTGCCGCAGCTTCGATGCCGCGACGGATCATCATCGCGTTCGCGCCCATTGCCGTGCGCTTCAAGCCTTCGTGGACGAGCGCCTGCGTGAGGACGACTGCGGTCGACGTACCATCACCTGCCTTGTCGTTCGTCTTCGTCGCGACCTCCTTCACGATGCCCGCGCCCATGTTCTCGAACTTATCCGCGAGCGTGATCTCCTTCGCGATGGAAACGCCGTCGTTGGTGATGACCGGACCGCCCCATGAGCGATCGATCGCGACATTGCGACCACGCGGACCGATGGTCACTTTCACTGCACCGGCGACGATGTCGACACCGCGCTTGAGCGCGTTGCGGACATCTCCCTCAAAGATTACTTGTTTTGCCATAGAGAATTAGTTAGTTGAAGACCGCAAGGATGCTGGACTCGCTGATAATGTAGTATTCCTGATCCTCTATCTTCACTTCGTCGAAACCGTATTTGGAGAACATCACCTTGTCGCCCACTTTGACGCCTACGGGGATGATGTCGTTATCGTCACCGCGCTTGCCGGGACCGACCGCGACGACCGTTCCGCGCTCAGGCTTTTCAGTACGCGCCGTATCAGGGATATAAATGCCGCCAGGAGATTTCGCATCGTCCGCCGAATCCGGTCGGACTAAGACACGATCACCAAGCGGTTGAATGCCGATCTTTTTTGATCCTTTCGATGTGGCCATAGTGCCTAGATAGATTAGTTATAAGCGCACAAATTATTGCAAAAAAAGCGCCGAAATCAAGTCTAAAAAAGAAGAAGCGGCATCTGTTCGATGCCGCTTCGTAATTCTTCGGATGGGCCTATGCGGCCAGTCGGCGTGCCTTCTTCGGTCGTCGCGAGAATAACCTGCCGATTCTTCGAATAAACCGCTTGAAAAACGGCGTCGAGACGGTTGGTTGCGTGCGATGTGTCGCCCGATTGCAGCATTGCCGGTACTTCTTCTGATCTCTACCAGACATCCTGAACCCTCAGATTTGTACGCTTCAGACAGCCTGAAGCTCGCGGTAGTATGCTCCTCCTTTTTCTCGACGCAAGCCTAACTTGACTAGTGTTTGTATATATGATATTATTATATCCATCAACGAGTCCGGTGGTCCTAAATTGACTGCCTCCCCCCGTTCTGATACCTTGAAGCCATGGAAATCTCGGCGGTACTGCCATACGTGCAGATCGCTCTCTCGGTACTCCTCGTCGTTGCGATCCTCTTGCAGCGAACCGGAGCAAGCCTTGGGGGTGCTTTCGGTGCTGATAACTTCAGCTCCGGTTTCCACACGCGCAGGGGGTTTGAGAAGACACTCTTCCAAGCTACCATTGTCCTCGGCATCCTGTTTGCTTTGTCTGCGCTCGTGAATATCCTTATCAGTTAGTCCGGCACGCGGCATATTCGCGGCCTCCGAGGACTCTTTCCTCGTGCTTCTACTTTTGTCTACATGAACGCGCCAGAACCCATCAGTCGCGCGCCTCGCTTCGAAGGCCTCCATACCCTCCTCGCTGCCTTCACGCCGGTACAGCGCATGCTGCTTTATATATTCGCCGTCCTCATGGCGCTGAGCACCTTCGTGCTTCTTGCTCAGGCGAACAACATGATTTCGGTGCAGGTCCCCGCGCCGGGCGGATCGTTCGTCGAGGGCGGCGTCGGGACTCCCCGTTTCGCTAATCCGCTCCTCGCGACTTCGCAGACGGATCAGGATCTCACGACGCTCATCTATTCAGGACTCCTGCGCGAGAATCACGACGGCGGCTTCTCGCCGGATCTTGCGGAAAGCATGGATGTTTCAGCTGACGGACTCACCTATACGTTCCGTCTCAAAGAAGGCCTCACCTTCCACGACGGCCACCCGCTCACCGCCGATGATGTTCTGTTCACCGTAGCCCTCGCACAGAATCCTGATGCAAAGAGCACGCGCCGTGGCGACTGGGAAGGCATTGCGGCCCGCAAGGAAGACGATCGCACGGTCATTTTCACGCTTCCGGCAGCGTACGCACCGTTCTCTGAGATCGCGACGACCGGCATCCTGCCGAAGCATCTCTGGGAACCGGTCCCGGTCACCGAATTCCAATTCGCACCTTTGAATACGCACCCCGTGGGCAGCGGCCCCTACCGCATCAAGGATGTAACCGTCGATACGACCGGTGCACCGACCGAATACAAACTCACCGCGTTCAAGAAATTCGCACTCGGCGAACCGAACGTGACGCGCATCACCTATCGCATCTATCTGAGCGAAGATGAAGCGCGCTCGGCATTCGAGGACGGCGACATCGATAGCTTCGTCTCCACGGTGCCGAAGGCGCTGCCGCGCGATGCCGCAGAAGACGGCGCTCTCATGCACGTCCCACTCAGCCGCGTATTCGGCGTCTTCTTCAACCAGAATCACGCAAGCGCTCTCGCGAATGCATCGGTGCGCCAAGCGCTCGATAGTGCGATCGATAAGCAACGAATCATCAATGAGGTCCTCGGCGGCTACGGCTCGGTGCTTGAAGGTCCGATCCCACCCGGCATGCTTCGCGCCACGACGACCGCAGCAACTACGACGGCTCCGATCGATCATGCGGCGGACGCACGTGCGGCACTCACCCGCGGCGGTTGGAAATATGATGAGAGCTCGCAATCATGGAGCAAAGACGGTACGACGCTCTCGCTGAAGCTCGCTACGGCGGATACTGAAGAACTCGTCGCGACCGCCCGCGCCGTCGCCGACGCGTGGAACGCCATCGGCGTGAAAGCAGAGGTGGAAGTCTACCCGCTGACCGAGTTCAACCAGACCATATTGCGTCCGCGCGCATATGACGCTATTCTCTTCGGCGAAGTCGTCGGACGTTCGCTCGACCTGTACCCCTACTGGCACTCGTCGCAGCGCAACGATCCCGGCCTCAATCTCGCCCTCTACGCGAATCCGGACGCCGATAAGGCGCTCGTAGACGCTCGGGCACAGGTGGACGTCCTCGCACGTCAGGCCTCGCTGCTTTCGTTCATCGAAAGCGTCGAGACCGATACGCCTGCCGTGTTCCTCTATGCGCCGCACGCCGCCTATCTCGTGCCGGAGGGCCTCCAGGGCATCCGCTTAGGGACGCTGACGACGCCCGCGGAGCGGTTCATCAATGTGCACGAATGGTATCGCGATACGGAACGTGTCTGGGATATCTTCGCGTCAGATTCAACTCAATAAGTTACAAACATTATCAAATTATTAATTCCAGAAATTCAGTTATGTTCATGCAACCTAACCAGCCTGCTCCGCAAGGAGGTGGCGAGACCCGCTCGCAAAACCGACCGCACGGCAATCGCCAAGGCGGCGGTCCGCGACAGCGCCGTGGCGGCGCCGGTCGATCATTTAGACCGAATCGTCCACGCCGCAACTCGATCGTAAAGGTCGAGCATGCAGCACCATCGCCGCGCCAGAAGCCGCAGGCGAAGATCCCGGCAGTACCGGAAAACGCGGTGCGCATCGTACCGCTCGGCGGTGTCGAAGAGATCGGCCGCAACATGACGGCGGTGGAAGTCGGCAACGACATCTACATCCTCGACGCAGGATTCCAGTTCAAGGAAGACGAGACGCCGGGTATCGATTACATCCTTCCGAACACCGGATACCTCGAAGAGAATCGCGACAAGATCCGCGGTCTTCTCATCTCGCACGGCCACCTCGACCACATCGGCGGTATTCCCTACATCATGGATCGCGTCGGTAATCCGATGATCTACACGCGCAAGCTCACGGGCAAGATGATCCAGAAGCGTCAGGAAGAATTCGCCGGCGCACCGGTCGTCATCCGCGAAGTCGAGAAGGACGAGGCGATCCGCCTCGGTGATCACGTCATCCGCTTCTTCGGCGTCACCCACACCGTTCCGGATTCGATGGGTATCATCATCGAGACCCCGTGGGGCGATGTCGTCTTTACGGGAGATATCAAGCTCAACCACGACAACGGCGAGCCGTCAGACGAGGAAAAGCGCGAATTCTCCATCTTCCAGAACCGCAAGGTATTGGCACTCCTCATGGACTCCACGAACGTGTGGCAGCCGGGCTTCTCGATTCCTGAGAAGAACGTCTACGCGACGCTCGAGAAGATCGTGAAGGATTCCAACAGCCGCCTCATCATCGCGATGTTCGCCTCCCACTTGGAGCGCCTCATCCGCGTCATCCATTTCGCGGAAGAAGCGGGCAAGAAGATCATCATCGATGGTCGTTCCATGCGCACCAACATCGAGATCGCGCGCGAGCTTGGGTTAGTGAAGTACAAGGACGAGAGCGTGGTCAGTGTCGAGAATATGGCGCAGTATCCGCCGGAGAAGCTTGTGATTCTTGCAACCGGCGCACAGGGAGACGAATTCGCTTCCCTCGCTCGCATCGGTAACAAGACGCACAAGTACATCCGCTTGCAGCCGACGGACACCGTCGTTCTCTCGTCGTCCGTCATTCCAGGCAACGAGCGCGCCGTCCAGAAGCTTAAGGACAACCTCTCGCGTCAGGGCGCGCACATCATCACCTACCACGCATCCGACGTTCACGCGTCTGGTCACGGTAACCGCGAAGAAGCGGCATGGATCCACAAGCAGGTGAAGCCGAAGTTCTTCATCCCGGTCCACGGCTATCACTACATGCTCCGCGTCCACGGCCATCTCGCACACGAGCTCGGTATGCCGAAGGAGAACGTCATGATCCCGGACAACGGTTCGATCATCGAGATCTTCGAAGGAGAGAAGATCACGAAGAACTCGATCAAGGCGCCGTCGGAACTTCGCGTCGTCGAAGGGCACGTGGTCTCCGAACTGAGCGATGTCTTGATGCGCGATCGTAAGGCGCTTGGTCAGGAAGGTTTCTGTGTCGTCGTCGCCACCGTCGATCGCCGCACCGGCCGACTCCACAAATCTCCCGACATCATCTCACGCGGCTTCGTCTACCTGAGGGACAACAAGGATCTCATGGATCAGACGCGCCTCATCATCCGCAAGAGCGTCGAAGGTTCGATGAAGAACCCGCGCTCAGCCGATCTCGATGCGGCGCGCGAGGATCTCGCCGAGAACGTCTCGCGCTTTCTTCTCATGAAGACCCACAAGCGTCCGATCGTGATCCCGGTCATCGTGAGCATCTAGTCGGCAAGCTGCCACGACTTCCCTTTCTTGATGAGAAGCCCTTCGGCTTCCATCGCCCGAAGCACCTGCTCGATACGGTAGGTGTTTTTGGTTTGTTCGCGCACGAGTGCCGATTCAGCAATAGGCCCGTCCATCAAACGACGCAGGAGCTGTCCCCGAAGCTGGCGTTGCGACCCTTCGAATTTCGATTGCACCGTGTGGTGCTTGCTTCTGCGCGACGGGTTCGGGTGCGCTTTTTTGACATGGGAGCCGTAGTCCATGAATGCTGCATACCATTCGCGCGGTGATTCGGCATGAAGGATGAGTTTCCTGAGGATGGGCATAAGCTTCGTGTCCGGCACGTTCTTCGATCGAGGGAAGAAATGATGCAGCAGCGCGGCGCGGATATTCGTCTCGATGAACACCTCCGGCTCATCGAATGCAAAAGCACGGATCGCCCCTGCGGTATACGGGCCGATGGCAGGCAGCGCGACAAGCTTCTCGCGATCCTTCGGGACTTTGCCGCTATGCTTCTCGACGATCGCCTTCGCACACTCGCGCAGCAGTTTCCCACGGCGGTTGTAGCCGAGCCCCTGCCACTCCTTCAAGACGCTGGGAAGCGATGCGGATGCGAGTGCTTGAGGGGTCGGGAATTTCCGCATCCAGCGCTCGAAATACGGCTTCACGCGATTAACCTGCGTCTGTTGCAGCATGATCTCTGAGACGAGTATCGCGTACGGATCGCGCGTGCGGCGCCACGGCAGATCATGTCTCCCATATGCCTTCCAATACCCCACCACCAATGAGTGGAAGGCGGCGACCCGTGCGTTTTCATGCTTCTTCGCAGCGCGACGGCGCGAGGAGGAATGAATTTTCAGCAGAAAATTACATGACCCCGAAAATGTGCGGGGCACAGACTAGAGCTCATAAATCACATCCTTCCTCTCTACGACGACCTTCCAGCCCACCCTTTTGGCGTGCTTATAGAGCTTGGCGTTCGGGTTGAAACAGATAGGTCGGGCGACGAGTTCAAGGAACGGGATATCCGATTCCGTATCCCCCACACCCACCGAACCATCCAAAGTGAGATCGTGCTTCTCGACGGCGCGCTTTACGATCGCCGCCTTATTGAATATGAGATGCGCGTCCATGACTTCCCCCGTGAATGCGTCCGTGGGACCGATCTCATACATCGTGCCGTATACCTTGTCGAAGCCAAGGTGCGGACAGAACTTGTCGAGGATGCTCTTCGGAGAGTGCGACACCGCGAGGAGGAAATAACCGTCCTGCTTGAGCTGCTTCAGGAGATCGCGCGTATAGGTATACACGCGGCGCCAGTGCTCCTCGACGACATATTCGGCGACATCGGAAAGGACGCGATACTGCATGCCTTTCAAATGCTTGTAGAACGAGCTGACGACCGCTTGGATGTAGGCGTCGTAATCCCCTTCGCGGTTGAGCCACTTCTCCTTTTCCGCATCGAATTCATCGCGTGCACTTTCCGGAAACGCGCCGACGAAGATGAGCCGGTCCACCACCTCGATGAGGAGCGACGAGCGGAATATCGTGCCATCAACATCAAAAACCGCAACTCGCTTTTTTTCCATAGGAGCAATAATACCCATTCTGGGGAGTCGAAGCTATACCACAGACGACACTGGGCAGAAATTGCCGCAGTGCTACCATTCCTTCAGAAGTCGCGCTGACAACGATGCAAGGAGGATCGCTATGTCAGAAATGCACCAATGCGAAATGCGCATCGCCACTGAGGACAATATGCAGTGCGCGGGTGAGACCAATTGCAGGATCGAGCATAACGGCACGAAAGTGTATGCGTGCGATCCCTGCATTGCGACCCTTACCGGGACTCCATTCTGCTTCGAGCACGGACGTGTACATATCATGTTCCTTGGGCGCCCCGGTGTATTTGGATGCCCCGATTGCCTGCGCGAAGCGGATGCCTTACCTCAACAGGTAATGGGATGATTATTTGGCTCGTGGCCAATGTCAGAAGTCCCCGATGAAAACATCGGGGACATTCTTTGAGAACTCTCGGTTCTCAACGGGCGATTTCGCTTCGCTCATCACCCTGCTCTCCGACACGGGAAAACTACAGTTTTCCCGACCCCTTTCGCCTCTCGTTGGCTGAAGGCCAACGAGATTTTGCAGGTGGCCACAGTTTTGTGAGGGGGTGCTGCGCGCAATCATGCCGGTGCGCCTTGCAGATGTAACGGCCGTAGAGCACGAGGCCGTTGTTTACGTATTTCCAGTCTTTCTCCGGCACCAACGCTTCCAGATCCTTTGATATCTTGTTGAGATCGGTATGGGTCGTCAGTTCGAATTTCCGTGCAAAACGTTTTACGTGCGTGTCCGTCGGGATTCCCGGCCAGACATCAAATAATTCCCCCACAATGACATGCGCCGTCTTATAACCGACGCCCGGTAGTTTCTGCAGCCTCGCGACATCGTTCGGTACTCTGCCGCCGTATTCTGCCTGTACCATCTTCGCCGACGCGATCACATGCTTCGCTTTCGTGCGGAAGAACGAGACTCGAGCGATTTCGCGCGCGAATTCATTCGGATCCGCGGACGCAAAATCCTTGGGTGTCTTGTATTTTGCGAAGAGCGTCTCGGTGACTTTATTTACCAGCTTATCGGTACACTGCGCCGAGAGCATCACCGCAACCACGAACTGGAATGGCGTCGTGTGATTGAGCTCACTTTTTGGTTGCGGATAGGCCTTTTTGAGGTAGCGGACGATCTTTGCGGCGCGGGCTTTTCGTTCAGCAAGACTCGTCATCCGAGCATCTTACTGGATGGTGATCGGAATTGAAATCGAGGCAGCGTTTTCAGGCAGACCCGATGGATTGTCGTTACGCAGTATGAGGGTCGCCTTCCCTTTGTAGTTCGGGATCGAGACTTGGAAGCTGAACGGTACGAAGGCCGGCGTCATCCACTCTCCCTGTGCCTGTACCGGACCTTCAGCGATCTTTTTGCCATTCGCGTCTTGCACTTCATACGGGAAACTCGCCTCGAAATACCACCCACCGACGGCCTTGCCGCTCACCGTGAATGTCGACGGGACGGTCGCGCCGGGCGCCGGCATAGTCACTTGGATGCGATTGGAATCCGCATTATCGTACACCGCCACCGGCGCGGTCGGATTCTGTGTCGGCGTAGTAGTCGGCGTGGAGGTTGCCGGCTGATTAAGCCCAGGAACCTGGGGCAAGGCTTCAAATCCACCGGTGTACCAGACACCTGCTGCAAAAGCGAGCGCCGCTATGAATATGGTGAAAAGGATACGCATGGCTTCACTATACCAGACGTATGAGGTGTCGTTTGCTTTCAACTAGAGCTCAGCGAGGACCTTCGCCACCTTGTCCGAATCGTGGCGTGCAAGGTCTGATTCTGACGCGAAATCGCCCAGAATGATCTCCGTCGCATAGGTCTCCAGCTCGGTCGTATCGAGCACCATCGGCTCCTTCTTCTCTTCAGCGTAGGCAGCGAGCATTGCCGGATCAGGCTTCGTGGTGTTGCAGAGAACCGCATCGAACGATTCGATACCCATGTACGCGCAGAGTTCTTTGGCGACGGCGGAGATGGTATATCCGTTGGTCTCTCCCCACTTGGTCATAAGCGGCGCGACGAGCACTTTCTTGGCGGTACTGGTGCGGAGGACCTCCTGCATACCTTCGACAAGGAAATTCGGCATCAGCGACGAATAGAGGTCACCCGGGCAGATCACGATGACGTCGGCTTCTTCGATGGCCTCTGCGGTCTCATCGTAGATGCGGGCAGGCGGCTTGAGGAAGACCTCTTCGATCCTGATATTGCCATCATGCTTAGGCTCGTCGATATTCGTCTCTCCTTCGATCTCGGTGCCGTCTTCCAAGCGCGCATGCACATGCGCCTTATCGAGCGAGACCGGTAATACCTTGCCGTTGAGATCGAGAAGCTCCGAGGCCTTTTTGATTCCTTCAATATCTGAGCCGTAGATGGACGTGAGCGCCACGAGGAACAGATTCCCGAAGCTATGTCCGTGGAGTGAGGATTTATTCCCGTTGCCGTTACCGTTCTCGAAACGGAACGCGAACAGTTTGCGGAGGATCTCCGCGCGCTTCCCTTCCGAGAGCGCGAGGAGACAGCGGCGCACATCGCCCGGCGGGAGCACGCCGAATTCGTCCCGCAGGACACCGGTAGAGCCGCCGGAATCGAACATGGTAACGACCGCCGTGATATCCAGCGTATACATCCTGAGGCCGCGCAGCACGACGTAACTGCCGGTGCCGCCTCCGATCGTGACGACTTTCTTCATACGTATCCTGAGAATAGCCGCCGCCGGAAGGCAGTGGTGATTCCTACTATAGCTGACGGATAGTCCGTACGCTACTGACCGCTTACGTTACGCGTCCAGGGAGTACGGATCGGCTGGCAGGAACGAGAGCGCGAAGGTGGCCATCATGATGGCGAAATCGCGCATACCGATGGGACTCAGTCCTATCTCAAAGACAAGGACAGCGAGATGCAGGCCAAGCAGGATTGCCGCCGGTCGGATATACAAACCGAGCGCAAGAAGGACTCCCATGGCGATCTCGAAACCGCCATTGAGAAGGACGATCATCTCAGCCTCGAGACCGGTGATGTTCATCGCCCACTGCGGTACCCAGCTCGTCCACGCCGATTGATCGAAGAATTGCGAGAAACCGAACCACAGGAAGAGGATCGCGAGTCCGATGCGTAGTACGAAGATACCCCATTCAGTTCTGCGTTCCATATCACTTGACGACACCTACCTTAAGATCGACTAAGATCGACTAAGATCGCGGCTTGCGCCGCGCCGCCGCCATGCTGCCCGTTGAATGCGGCGGAACCATCCTTGCCGCACAGCCCTTCGATGGCACGCTCGCCACCCGGGTGTCGCGGTATCCACGACGTGAGATCGTACACACCGCCATTGATGATGGACCAGCAATCGCTGGATGAGTTGTGTGACGCGACATCTGCAGCGCTGTAGGCAGCCTGCGCAGCATCTTCATTCGAAGGCACTGAAGGGGTTGCTGGTGCCTCGTGACCATCCTGCCAATACGCGAGTCCGCCGGTTGCAGCAATTACGGCAATACCGATGAGTGTGGGGATGAATTTGTTCTGCATGGATCCAGTATACCCCATCTAGAGCGCCGCTTGCGCCAGCAGGGTGACACCGAGGATGCCGATGAAATTCATCGCATACGAGATCGGTATGAAGACGCGGGTGTCCATCTTCGAGAAGCCCATGAGCGCGAGCCCGAGCTCATCCGGGAGCGGCGATGCGATGATGATGGCTCCCGTCACAGGAAGGATCCAGTGCAGTAACGGATGATGGCGAAGGACACGTAGACGCTGACGCAGCGAGGTCGTCAGAAGCATCATGGCATTGTCGGCGAGGGAATTGCGCACGAACATGAACAGGAATAAATCCCCGAGCACAGCACCGGCTGCGCCGATGAGTGCGACCGTGAGCGGGGAGGATACATTCGCGATCTCCATCAAGACGACCGTCGCCGGCGCGAGCGTGAAGAGCGAGGTGAATCCCATGCCGGCAAGGAAGCTGCCCGGGACGACATGCGGCATCGAGGCAAGTACCCATGTCTCGATGGCACCGGTGAGATACAGCTCGATCGCCACATAGATGCTCACGATGATGAGGAAGAGGTTTCGCGCACGCGCGATACGCTGCGCATGCACTTCCCCGCGCGATAATTTATTACGCGACATAGAGATACGCGAGAACCGCGACACCAAGCACGACGCGGTACCAGCCGAAACCGGTGAACGAGTGCGTCTGCACGAGACGCATCAAGAAACGGATACCTGCATAGGCGGCGATGAACGAAACAAGGAAGCCGACCGCGAGAAGCTCCCATTCGTGCGCAGCGAACGAGCTACCGGTTTTCAGAAGATCGTATCCGGTTGCCGCAAGCATCGTCGGGATCGCCAGAAGGAACGAGAACTCGACGATCTCCTTGCGCCCGAGGCCGAGGAGCATGCCTCCCACGATGGTGGCCCCCGCGCGCGAGACGCCCGGGATGATCGCGATCGCCTGGATGCAGCCGATGACGAACGCGGTCATATACGGCATTTCCGAAAGCGGTGTCTCGACGATCGTGCGGTCCTTTCGCCAGTATTCGAAAATGATGAGTATGATACCCCCCAAAAGAAGCGTCCACGCGATTATTTCCAAGCTGTCGAAAAGGAATCCTTTCACCAACGAATAGAGGGCGTAACCGATAAGTGCGGTGGGTATGAACGCCACACTCACCCGCTTCATCACGCAGAAGTTCAGGAAGACGCGCCGCCAGAAGATGAGGACCACGCTCGCGATGGCTCCGAGCTGGATCGCGATGATGAAGCTCGAGAGGAACGCGCTTTCAGGGATCCGCAGGACCTGCGACGTCAGGATGAGATGGGCCGTCGATGAGATCGGGAGAAATTCGGTAAATCCCTCGACGACGCCGAGGATGATGGCTTCAAGGAAATTCATATCCTACTACTGTACACGATGGAACGAGAGAGTGTTGCCCCGATCCAGATAGATAAGCTCGAGAGAATCTTCGTCCGCTTCCACGACCTTGAAATAGAGCTTCTCCTCTTCGCTCATGGCGAGCGAGAGATATACCGCACCGTCTTCAATCGTCCCCGCGTATGCGGTGTCGGGTATTTCCTTGGTAAACACCATCCAGAGACCATCGGAATCCTCCTCGCCTTCATAGCCATCCACCACGGTGCCGTCATTACGGATCTCGCGGGTGAATTTCGGATCCTCATCGGACTGCCACATCCCGATGATGTTCGACATCACCGTCGCAGCATCACTGAGCGATCCCTGCTCATAGGGCGCAGTAACAGGATCCGCACTCCGATTAAAACCATGATCGAATCCCACGAAATATCCGACACCGCTCGCGATTATGATTCCGCCGAGGATAAGGAGCAGTTGTTGCATACCGATAATCATACTCTGCCGGTAACCTTCTGAAAAAGCAGCAGCGTGAGGCGTGGGGAAAAGAAAAAGGAGCCAGCCGGCTCCTTTTTCCTACGTATATTCGAGAGATTACCAGAGGCCGAAACCCTTTCCTGCCAGATACCCGCCCATGACGATCGCCACCAAGCCGCCGGAGGTATACCACGTCGGCGTATTGAACTGGCGCATGAGGCGTCCGACTTTCGTGTACGGCATCGCAAGATAGATGATACCTTCGACTGCCATCCAGGCACCGACAAGCGTGAGGAGGCCCTGCCAAGTTGCCGTGAAGATAGGGTGTGCGATGACGATCGCGAGACCGGCGAGAAGCTCGGCCACGCCGAGGATGAGAAGCAGCGGCCTGCTGCCGAGTATCTCCGTGAAGATCGGCATGAATGATCGCTGTCGCATCATGATGATGCCGCCGGCAATCAAGAAATACAGACCGAATAATTTCGCAAGAAAGATGGAAAGTTCCATATCTGATAAGAGAGGTTTCCCTACCGTTTAATGAGCGAATTGTAACGTATCTAGCGGACCACAATGCTCGCTTCGCCGTGCAACGGGGATAACTTAAAACTTGAGAACCCTCGGTTCTCAACGGAGAACTTCGCTTTGCTCGTTCCCCTGCTCTCCGACACGGGGAACCGGCCGCGGTTCCCCGACCCCCTCCGCGATTCGTCTAAGACGAATCATTTCCCCGCCTGCCACGCACCGATCGCATCGATGGGATGGATGAGCTGGATTACATTGAGCGCGAGCGAATCGCGGATGAAATAGAGCGCGACAAGCTCGAGAGCGATGACAAGTGCGATCGAGGCCCGCGTCGGCAGTTTCCATGTTAGGAGGAAACCGATGATGACGGAGATGATATCTCCCACCGAATTGACGATACTGTCGCCGAAATAACCTTGTGCGAGCGCCTGCTCGCGATACCGATCGATGACCATGTCGGTATTCTCGAACAACTCCCATCCCATTTCTATCCCGATCGCGAGCATGAGGCGGATACCAAGCGGGATACGCGGAAAGAAGTACGTAAGGAGCGCGTAGAAAAGGACGCCGTGGATGATATGCGAGAGCGAATACCAGTCGCTCACGTGTTGCGAATTGCCGTCGCTGAGCACGACACCGTGCCAGAATTTGATGTATCCGCCGGAATACATGAGCGGCTGCCCCATGTACCACAAAAGCCCTGCATGCAGAAGAATAAGTCCCAGAACACCCGCAATTACAAGAAGGATATTTCGCATATCAGCCGAAGGTAAACGTAAACGCTTCTAAGGTACCGCTCTTCACCCTGATTTCGAGCACGTGCTCTTCCCCACTGGGATTGCGGATGAGCTCGTAGAGGCGCTCATCCTGTACCCGTACCACACCTGTTTGTACATCTTTGCCCGCAGCAGCATTCACGATCTCACCATCCTGCCATATCTCAAGTTCAGCTCCTTGCGCGGAACCTGCCACCATAAATACCTCACCCGCTTTATAGCGGAATACGATCGTTGCGTCCTCCGATACTGAAGCTGCATGTTCGGGAGTGATGTTCCAGGTGCCGCCAAGATACAGCGCATTCAGCACGAACGAATCCGGAAGCGTAAATGATTGCTGCCCCGGTACGAAACGCTTCCCTCCTGCAAGATTTTGATTGCGCAGCGATCCGAAATAGATCTCCGGGCTTTGCGCAAGATTCCGGGCTTCACTTCGCTGATCGGCAACCAAGGGGAGAGACACATCGGGTTCGGGAAGACTAAGTTTCTCTGCGCGATCCCGCAATGCCTCGCGGATCTTCTTTTCAGTCTCGGCGTACCCGCCTTCGCCGATATGGTCGTAGATGATATTCCCCTCGATATCCACGAGATATTTGCGGGGCCAGTACTGATTGCCGCAGGCGCGCCACGTCGCGTAATTATTATCCAAGACCACCGGATAGGTGATACCGAATTTCCGCATCGCCTCCTCCACGTTGTTGATGTCCTTCTCGAACGCGAATTCCGGCGTGTGAATGCCGATGATCTCCAGACCCTGATCCTTGTATCGTTCGTACCAGGCGTTCATATACGGGAATGTGCGTTGGCAATTGATGCAGCTATAGGTCATGAAATCGATGAGAATGACCTTCTTCCCCACCAGTTCACCGACCGTGATTCCGTCGGTATTCACGAATCCTGCGGGGGACTCGATCTCGAAATACGGACGGATGCCCGTCTCTTCTTCCATGCCGATACGCTGCAGGAGTCGCTGTTCCCAACGGACGGAATCAACATACCCGCTTTCCAAGAGCCACACTTCAAACTTCTTTTCGTAGCCCGATGCGATAAGTAGACCGAGCGCAATAAAGAGGATGCCGACCGTCTTTTTGAGGGCGCCACGAGAATCAGCTGCGCGTGTAAGACGATCCGCGAACCGCTGTCCGATGAGCGCGATACAGATGAGCATGATCGCAAGCCCAGCGGTATACGCGAGAAGATAGGAAAAGCCGAGCAGAAATGAAGCCGGCAGCACCGTGGCAAGGATGACGAAATACGTCGGCGAACACGATGAGAATACCGGACCGAGTGCGACGCCGATTACGACATCGCCCCAGAAGCTTTTCTTCTGATACCCCGTACCGACGAGTTTATTCGAACGCGATGAGAGTTTTGCCATCCCGGGGATTCGTTCCCACAAGGAGGGGAATATGAACGTGAATCCCAAGAAGACGAGCAGCCCTCCGGATAGATACGTCCAGAAACTTTCAGGTACGGCAATGAAGAGCGATGAGACTTTAAGGAGGAGCGTGAAGAGGATTATCGAGAGCGAAACCGAAGCGACGACGACATAGGGCGTGAGCCTGCTCCTCTCTGCCGCGGAAGAGCCCACGACCACCGGCAGGAGCGGTAGTATGCACGGAGCAAGGACGGTCAGCGTACCGGCAAGAAACGATACCGCAAGAAGCGCCATCGCGTTATTCTACCGCTTCTTTCGAGAGGGATTTGAGCGCAACACTGTACGCCGCATCGCGCAGCGAGATCTTTTGTGCGACTGATTCCGCATACACGTTCTCTGCGGCTGCTTCCATCATCGGGCGCAGCTTCGCGAATACGTCCTCTTTCGTCCATTTCTCCTGCCGCCTGTTCTGCTCCCATTCGAAATAGGAGACCGCCACTCCTCCTGCGTTCGCAAGAATGTCAGGAATCACGATTATTCCCTTGTTATTCAGAATCGCATCCGCTTCGAGCGTGGTCGGACCATTTGCGAGCTCGAGCACGATCGATGCTTTGATATCAGGTGCGTTCGTCTCCGTGATGGAATTCTCGAGGGCTGCCGGGACGATGATATCGACGGGGAGCGCCAGAACATCAGAAGGGGAGATGGCAGTTCCACCGAAACCGGAGAGCGTCCCCTTTTCGTCTTTGAATTTTCCTACCGCTTCGACATCGATGCCGTCTTCCTTGTAGATACCGCTCTTCGAATCGGAAAGACCGACGATAGTGAATCCTTGGCGGGAGAGGTACTCCGCAAGATATGAACCTACATTACCGAATCCCTGGATCGCAACCGTCCCCTTCGGCTCTTTCCCCAGCTTCCGCATGATCGCTTCAAGTGCGAAGCCGCCGCCGTAGCCCGTAGCCTCAGTGCGACCTTCAGAACCACCCTGTCCAACCGGCTTTCCGGTGACGACTGCGGGCGAATGCTCACCGACATGCTTCGAATACTCATCCGCGATCCAATGCATCATCTGCGCATTCGATCCCACATCCGGTGCCGGCACGTCTTTTTCAGGTCCGATGACATGCGCGAGCTCACGTGCGAAATTCCGTGTGAGACGTTCCAACTCTCCTTCTGAGAGCGATTTCGGATCGACTTCGATGCCGCCTTTGCCGCCGCCGAAGGGGACTCCGATGAGAGCATTCTTCATCGTCATCCAGAACGCGAGCGCCTTCGCCTCATCGAGATCCACCTGCGGATGGAAACGCAAACCGCCCTTGTATGGCCCGCGGATATTATTGTGCTGCACGCGATACCCACGGAAGGTCTTGGTCTCCCCGCTATCCATTTCAACAGGCACGTTCACTTCGACGACCCGATCAGGTTCCTTGAGGCGCTGCTGGAGATTGGGATGCGCTTCGGTGAGCTCGAGCGTTCGCTGTAATTGCGCCAGAGCGCGCTGCCAGGGATTGTTCTGCATCTAAGGATTTTACTGGAAAACGCCAAGAATGCCCGGCCTTTTGGCACGGGGCATTCTTGGCGTTCTTTTGAAAAGAGCGCCGGCGGGCGCATCCGCTTCCAGCAAAAACGCCCGGTCCGAATTAACAAACTCCGCGCTCGTCGCGCAGAGTTTGTTAATTCGGCGTTTTTACTCCTCTCTTTTCACAATGCGAAAGATGCGATCATCCCCTTCAGCCGGAGAGCCGCGGCCATCCTGGTTAGATGTCGCAAAGTAGATCGCCCCGTCCGGCCCCTCGATCACCTCGCGGATTCGTCCGTATTCTTCGCGGAAAAGACGATCAAACCCTGATGCGGCGCCATCCACCAAAGAGACCCGCATCAGGTTCTCTCCACGAAGCGCACCGAAGAAAAGATTATCCTTGAATTGCGGAAAGAGCTTCCCCGAATAGATCATGGCAGATGACGGCGCCTCTGCTGGAGTAAAAACGAGAAGGGGAGAAACCGTTCCTTCTTTCGTCTTCTCATGCGAGACCAATGGCCAGCCGTAATTCCCTCCCATCACGATCTTATTCACCTCATCACCTCCGCCAGGGCCGTCGAAACCGGACGGACCATGTTCCGTCTCGTACATCTCTCTTTTCGAATTCCACGCGATGCCCTGCGGGTTCCGATGCCCGTAGCTCCAGATAGGTGATTGCGGGAAGGGATTCCCCTCCGGAATCGACCCGTCGTCATTCACGCGCAGTATCTTCCCTGCGAGCGAATTCAGATCCTGGGCGAGTTCACCATCGGTCGCGTCTCCGGTCGTGATATAGAGCTTCCCGTCGGGACCGAATGCTAATTCGCAACCCGCATGGAAGCGCGCCGCTGGGATATCGCGCACGATCGGTATGATGTCGGAAATAGAATCACCCTCGTCTTTGAATCGCACGACATCGACACGCATTCCTTCAGACCCTTGATAAGCATACGCGGTATATACGTATTTGTTTGAAGCATACTGCGGGTGGAGCGTCAGCGACATGAGTCCCTCTTCGCCACCACTCGAGACTTCATCAAAAGTATGGAGCGGCGCTTCGCGCAGCGTGCCGTTTTCAACCACCCGAATGCGTCCGGGACGTTCTGTAATGAGCATGCGTGTCGATGAGGTAAAAACGATGCCCCATGGCACTTCAAGACCGCGCACGACTTCTTCGACCCGATAGGCGACTTCCCCGTCCATAACGGGAATCGTAGCATCCGCTGTCTGATTGATGGGTGAATATCCAAGCCAATAGATACCGAAGGCAGTCGTGATAATGAGGGCGAGAACGGCGAACGCGGTAGCGAACGGAAGGGAATTCATTGTTATTTGAATACCACCGTCCGAAGGATATCCTCGAAGTCCCGTCGAATGCCGTCTTCTGGCGTGAGATAGGTACTGGTGAATGCGTATACATATGATGGACGGGCGATCGCGGTCGTGTCGCCTCGATACAAGCCGTCCCAGGTATAGGTCAGCGACTGCTGCCCTGCGATCGTCGTCGATGAAAGCTTCCCATCCACGGACTGTTTGAAATTCGAAGCGCTGGAATTCTTGATCCACTCTTCCGTGGTCAGATCATCCAGATCATTCTGGATCATTTCTATGGAAATAGCAGGCGGCCCCTCGCCTCCTTGCGGTGCGGGGAGATCGGTAATGCGCATAAGGGTGACCACATGATGACGACGCTGGGAACTTCCCGGCAGATCACGTTCCGTAAGCTGATATGAGGACGGATAGCGGAATTCGATGCCGTATTCCGGCGAACTATACGTTTTCAGGCTCGCGCCCGGTGTGGATGTGGAGGTATCCGGCGTTGGCACTTGGACCGCCTGGTCAGAGAGGAGCCAATACCCGCCGGCCGCAAGAACGACAACCACTACGATGCCGATAAGCGCTTTCATAACCGCACTATACCAACGCCGCGTATTTTTTCCATGAACCAACAAGATTCTCTTGTTTTTGAGAACCCTCGGTTCTCAACGGACGCCAGCGCTTCGCTCGGCGCCCTGCTCTCCGACACGGGAAAACTACAGTTTTCCCGACCCCTTTCGCCTCGCGCTGCTGCGCGAGCCGCTTCAAGTACCCGAAAGCTTGGTAAATACGACCAGGCGCTGATCGTACGTCTTGGCGGATTTCACCCACGAGCCGCCGCAGGTTATGAGATTCAGCCGCGCAGAACCCGAAGGATTGAAAATGATCTCCGTCGGCACCGCGTCATACGGGTACGATCGCTTACCGGTGACCACGAATGTGCGCCGGGTCCCGTCACGCCGCTCGACGATTATCTCATCGCCGGTTTCAAGTTCATCGAGGCGTTTGAAAACACCAGAGAGCCCGAGTCCGTTGTCGACATGTCCGGCAATGACCGAAGATCCTGCGCCGCCGGGCACGACGCCGTACTTGTACCAACCGACATCGGTGAAATTGCTCGGCACTCCCATGTTGCCTGCAGCATTTACGCCGACATCCTGCACATTCGCATCGATACCGAGCGAAGGGACGATGAGGCGTACCGGATGGTGCTGCGGATTCGAGGCCACCACCTCATCAGGTGGCACCGTGATCTCCGTATCCGGGTTGTAGAAGAACGCACGCACGATGGTCGTGGTGAATATCGCGACCGCACAGAGCGTGAGCGTGAATATGAAAAAACGCGAAAGTCTGGCCATATGAATACTAAGACGTGCGCAGCCAAGGCATCTTTCGATGCCCGGGCTGCGCAAAGGCACTGCTATTCAGCTAGCGCATTCCGCTGCATGTACAGATACAGCGCACCGCCGACTGCTATCATCGCCGAGATGCCGAGGATGACCGCGTTAAGCGCGATATCTCCCGCACCGGTATTCGGGACGCCTGGTGTCGTCGTCGACGTGGTGGTCTGGGCGCTCGCGATGCCTGCCACGAAGAGGGAGGCTGCCGCTGCGCCGTTAACGAATTTCTTCAACATATTTGCAAGATGAGGTTAATTCCTAATCATCTCGACCGCTTCTGGTTATATACGCAGGCGGTGAACCAAATATGAACGCGCTTACCGGCCGCGGCGATACACCATCATGACGAAGATCGCGAGTGCTGCGAGGATCAGGAGGCCGAAGATCGGCCACAGGAGAAGCGGCGTGAGATATGCCTCTGCTGCGGACTTTCCGAAGAAATCGGATTTGATAGCCGGCACGGTGCCGTAGCGGCGGAACGTCTCCAGAAGCGAGAACGAGCTGTCTCCCGCTACCACGAGTACGTACTGCGCATCATCGGCGGCACTGGAGACCTGCACGCGATACTCGCTGGGCGGAAGATTCGCTTCAAGCGTCGGGCCTGCAAGATAGCTATCACGTCCGGCAGTGTCGAAGAATCGCTGCCATTCGGTGAGCGTTCCGTCTCCCGGGATGAAAACGCCTTGCGGGTTCTTCACATCAACGAGCGTCGCCGAAACCTGCGTATTCGCGTCCGGTACATCGGGGACGAGGAGCACGAATTTGACCGGTGTCTCTTCGTCCACCGTAAAGGTGAAATCGTGCGGTTCGCCGGAGAGCTTGCCGTAATAGGCGCGGTATTTAGTCGGATTAATCGCAGTAGAACCCTCGTCTACGATCCTGAGCTGCTGCGCAGAGACGGCGATAGGAAGAACGAGGAATAAAAGCACCGCGAGGATGCCGACGCTGATACGGGATTGGTGGGTCATGAGAAGAGTATGGCAGAGAGGGAGGCCGACTTCAATGCTGCTTGGTGATGGAGTGTTGGCGGCCGCGCGGTACATCGCTACCTGCGCGACGCGCCTTCGAAAGCCCGATAGCAACTGCCTGTTTGCGAGTACGGACCTTCGCACCGCTACCGCTCTTCAGTGTTCCTCGCTTGTATTCGTGCATCGCCTTTGCAACCTTCTTCTTGGCACTTCGTGGATATTGGGAAGCCATATGCGGGTACGATTGCACAGGGGATTGAAGGGGACATGAAGGGGATTCGGGTCCGGCACTTCAGCCGCCTCGAGTACCGATCATCGGTTATTGCATCCAGTACGACCAGCTTCTCGGAAGAAGGGAAAGAGCAGGGGAGTCAGAGCGATTTTTATGCGACACAGCACAACGGTGTGCAGTTTTTTTCTTCCTCCACTTTCCCACCATGCCTTAGAAGAACGCTCGTGCAATGAAAACGAATATATACACGCGTGCAACACTGCCGCCGACGAACATGAATATGGACATCGGCAACCCGAGGTTGAGTTATCCACAGGTCCGAGATACCGGGGTCCGAGATTGCCCTTGACTCCCCTCGCTTTCCCCTGCCCTTTATGAAGGCGTCGGAATGGATACTTCGAGGAAGACTTGATTCGGCAATGATCCTGCTTAGACAGTCTCAGGTTCGATCTCGATCTGTTCGATCGGCGTCGCTTCTTGGATTATTTTCGTAAGCGCAAGTACCAATCCGGCGACTAGTAACAGATGGATCATTCCGCCCATCGTGAATTCGGCCATGAGACCGAAGAACCAAAGGCCGACTAATGCCGCAGCGAATGTAAGCATAGTGGGTGCGTTTAAAGTTTGTATAAAATCCCCGAAGCTGCGCACGACCTCGAGATAGGTACATTGTGTACACTGCGCATGAAGCGTGTGTGATGAATCGAAACCCAATCCAAAAAGATCCCTTGCGGGATCTTTTTGGAACGGGCGCTTATTGGAATAGGTAGCGGTTAGCGATCGTCTGCCGAGGTGTCAGTGCTTTCGCGCTGATCCCCTTGACGATCTCCGCTTGAGCCAGCGTTGTTCTGGCTCCGCATGTCGTGTGTCATACGTCTGGTGTATTACGACGATTAAAGCTCGACACAGATAGAGCGTAGCAGTGGCCAATGAACGTGAGATTAAGTTTTTGAATGTAAGAAATGTTCATACTGGACGGCTCCTGTGACAGGACAGAGTCGGAAGAATCATGCGCTTGTGGTGTTGCGACTCAAGCGAAGAGACGACCGGCTTGCTTGATAGGGAGATTCCCTCCTCTATCGGGCTGTCACGGACACCCTTCAGTCCCCTCCCTCGGGGACTGAAGCCAGTTCCGTACACTGTCGAAATTGGCGCTAAGGATGGCCGCATTTCAGCGATTCCGACGTTTGGTGAGGTCGGTCTGCTGTGCTAGACTTCCTTCACGGAAACCAGTGCAGCGTTTAATTCAGTACTGCATTCTGCATGGCCTCTATCCTTGTCACCGGCGGTGCCGGATTCATCGGTTCCAATCTCTGCCGCACCCTTCTTGCAGAAGGACATACAGTGCACGCGGTTGATAACTGCATCACCGGATCGCGAACCAATGTCGTACCGCTTGAGAGCGATACGAATTTCTTTTTTTATCTTCAGGATATTTCCGATCCTCAGTTCCTGGAAACATTTTTGCGTACAAAGATCGATCTTATCTACAGCCTCGCCTGCCCTACCGGTGTTCCCAACCTCATCACGCTCGCGGAAGAGATGCTCCGCACCTGTTCGTACGGCACGTTCAATGTGCTGGAAATCGCGAAACACCATCGTGCGAAACTCCTCCTTTCCTCGACGGCCGAAGTGTACGGCCAGCCGCTTACCAGCCCGCAGGACGAGACCTATAACGGCAACGTAAACCCCCTTGGTATGCGCAGTGCCTACGAGGAAGGCAAACGCTTTGCTGAATCAACGCTCGCGATGTACGTCCGTAAATACGACGTCGACGCACGCGTCGTGCGCATCTTCAATACGTTCGGCCCGGGCATGTCGCTCAACGATTTCCGCGTTATCCCGCATTTCATCCAGTGCGTACTCAATGAACAGCCGCTACGTCTCTACGGCGACGGTCTTCAGACCCGCACGCATCTCTATGTCGATGATCTCGTACGCGGGCTCACCACGGTCATGGAACACGGCATTCCTGGCGAGGCATACAACGTCGGCGGCGAGCATCAGATGACGATCCGTGAACTCGCTGAGCTCGTAATCACCCTCACTGACCACACAGCCGGCATCGTCTACGAACCGCATTTTATCGAGGATCATACGCATCGTCGTCCTGCCGTTGAGAAAGCAAAATCCCTTGGCTGGTCGCAGCAGGTCACCGTCGAAGAAGGTCTACGTCGCATGGTCGCGCACCACCTGCCGCTGCGTGTCGTCACAGAATCCGAAATCCAACCATCCGCTGACCAGGTCATCACATAGCCATGGTCGGGTTCTTCCAGTTTTTCGGCATCAGTTTCCTCTTCTGGATCATTGTAGGGTGCCTCAGATTCATTTTTGAGACACTGCGTAAGCTGCGCGATATGCCCCAGAAGTCTTCGCGCATCAATCTGGTCGCAGCATCCATAGCAGGAGTCGGCCTCAGCGCCTCACTGTTCTTCCTCGTCTTCTTCAGTTTCGGCTTTGAAGAAAGCTTACTCCTCACCGCGAACGTGTCCGCCTTGCATGTCTCCAGCTTCATCCTCTGGCTCGCCTGTATCGGCGTCGGCTCATATATCGCAGCACGAATCTACGTGCACGAACCGTACATTCTCTCGTTCGCGGTCTCCATGGGAACCCTTGCGGCAGTCACGACCTCCCTTCTCTACTCACCTTCTCTTTCCGCGAATCTTATCCCGCAGAATGCCGGTTTCGCCTTCCTCATATTCGCTTCAACGATGGGCATCGGTTTTCTCGGCGGACATATTGCGCGCAGTATGAATGCGCTTGAACGCGAACGCGATGCCATTCGCCGCGAAGCAACTAAGCACGCACGCATCGCACCAGAAGACGTTGCCATCCTCATCGCAGCGCACAACGAAGAACTCACCATCGGCACCACGGTGGCATCAGTGCTTGCGTTTACGGATGCCAAAAACGTCTTCGTGGCGAGCGACGGCTCATCCGACAAAACCATTGACGTCGTGCGCTCACTGGGCGCGCATGCGGACGATATTCGGCCGAATCGGGGAAAAGCAGGCGCGATCGTCGAAGCGCTTAAGAGAAATGACCTGCTTGATCGCTACAAGGCCGTGTTTCTCATGGATGCGGACCTGAAAGTCGATCCAAATTTTTTCACTCATGCCCTCCCCTTTTTCGACAATCCGAACGTCGCAGCGGTCGCAGGTCATCTCGATTCGCTGTGGATCCCACACCTCATGCCGCGATGGAATATGTTTTTCACCGCGTACCGAATCCGACTGTGGCGGATCCTACAATTCTGCGTACGCTACGGACAGACATGGCAATATACCAACGTCTCCCCGATTATCCCTGGCGGAGGAAGCGTATATCGTAGCGAGGCTCTTAAAAAGATAACCATCGAAGTACCTGGCCTCATCATTGAGGACTTCAACATGACGTTTGAGGTCCATCACAAGAACCTCGGCCTCATCGCCTTTGATCCGAAAGCCTTTGCTACGACTCAAGAACCATTTTCGCTGCGAGACTATACCAAACAGATCAATCGCTGGTATTTGGGATACTTCCAGACAATCCGGCACCATGGCATCTGGCCGAGCTGGTTCATATTCTCAACGCTTTTTTTCACGGTCGAGCTTGCTCTCTCTTCTCTACTGTTTGCGTTGCTTCCTTTTTTCGTACTAGAACTTCTCCTCAGCTCACGGGATTCCCTATTCATCAACATCCCTGTTTTCGGCTTTGAGATAAGCCTTGCGGGCATCGCCATGGTCGTGTTTGCACTGGATTACATCGTTACGATTCTGGTCGCGTTCATTGAGCGCAAACCCGTGCTCATGTTCTACGGGCCCGCTTTCTTCTTCTTGCGATACATCGAGACATGGATATTCCTCTATGCGCTCGGTGTTGGCCTTTTCACCACCCCACAGACCGAAGGAAAGTGGAAAAGCCCGAAACGAGTGGCGTACTCGAAAAACTAATTAAAAAACCGCGGCAGATGCCGCGGTTTTTAATACCTATGATCAGGATTATTCGATCGAGCCGAGCCTTTCGAGACCTTCGCTCGCGGTGACCACCTCGATGTTCGACTGCTTTACATAGTCGACAATCTGCGTGAGCAGCTCGCTGGAAATATTCACGGCGGTATCACCCGAACCTTCGTCTACCGGTTCGTCTACCTTATGGATAAGGAAGATGACCCATTTCTTCTGCGCAATTGCCTGATCGATCACCTCCTTGGCCTTCTCGAACGTCATATTGCTCGCATTCCAGCTGTAGAGAACGTAGCGATCGGTGTTTTTATCGTTGAATCCCTCCTCGACGCCGCGGGCACCGCTGAAGGACCCTGCTACCACAGTGCGGACATCATTGTTCACTGCACCGTAGGGATACGCGAAAACCTTAGTCTCATGCCCGAGATTCGCGAGGTCTTGCTTACCACCGATCACTTCATCCTGGACCCGTTGACTGTCTAAGGTTGTCAAATCCGGATGCGATCTGGTATGTGCCCCAATCTCATGCCCACGTGCCGCTATATCGGCCAGATTGTTCGGTTTTATGAATGCCTCATAGCCTCCGTCTCCGAGATACTCCGTCGTGACGTAATAGGTCGTCTTGATGCCTGCAGCATCGAAGATGGGAAGCCCTTTCTCATAGCCTGATATCCATCCGTCATCAAAATCGAATGAAATAAGCGCACCACTTGCCGGCTGCGGCGCAGGTTGCGGTTCTGGAGTCGGAGTCGGGTCTGGTTCCGGCTGCGGCGCAGGTTCTGGAGTCGGCGTTGGCGTCGGTTCAGGTTGCGGCTGCGGTTCCGGCGTCGGCGTCGGCGTCGGCGTCGGCTCAGGAGTTGGCGTTGGAGCCGGACCACGAAGCGAATTGCGCAATTCGACACGCATCTGCACTGCAGCTTCTCGAGCCGCACGAGCGGCTTCGCGATCGGCGTGCGCCGTCTGATAAGGGAGACCAGTACTCACCAAAACAAGTGACGCGAGTACAATCAAAGCATTGAATCGCTTCATCATATTTAATTTGTAGAAACGTTAACAGCAAATAACCCCCCGAGACGTTCCCTCCTTACAAAGCTAAGGGTACGCTAAGGGTACGCTTTTTTTATGAGGAATGTGTGACGAAGAATGTGGATAAAAATGTATGACAGGGGTCGGGGCTACCGTCGGTGGTTGATGGAGAAGTAAATTGCTATCATCCCCCCATGCTTCTTTTGATACTATCAGTCGTACTATCAGACTGGTTTCGTGGCATAATCCTCTCATTCGTGACACTTGTCTCCATGTTTGCACATAATCCGCAGACAACGACTCAGCCTATCACCGACCTTCGCGACGCCGTGATCGAGTTGTCGGCCATTCATCAAGAACAAGAATCGGAAGCGCCATCGATTTCAAGCGCCTATCCGCTTCATCGCGGCATCGTGGCGACCGTCTTTTGGGTAGGCGAACCTGAAGGCGGAGGATCTTCAGAAGATAATGCGCTGTCCGCATGGGATGACGACTGGCAAAGAAACTATGGCGGCTTCGACGACCCTCAGAAGCGCAATGGCTATCATCCGATCGGATTCACCCCGAAAGAAAATCCTTTCTATCTTGATCTGCCGTACAACGACTTCGACGATGAAGGCAGACGGAAGACGAATGCCTATCGCGTGATACCGTGGGCGAACGAAAAACAGTGGGGACCACGAGAGTCAATGATGAAGAATCGCTGGGTCAAGCTGATCCGTAATGGCATCACCTGCTATGGCCAGATCCAAGATGCCGGGCCGTATGAATACGACGATCATGCCTATGTGTTCGGCGATGGAAGCACTAAACCCAAATCGACCCTTGCTAACAATGCCGGACTAGACGTCTCACCGGCCCTCCGCGACTGCCTCAAATTCAATCATTGGAATAACGCAGACAACAAGGTTGACTGGCAATTTGTGGACGCTGCCGATGTGCCGGCAGGACCCTGGAACGAGATCGTAACAACATCACAGATACACTGGCGCTAAGCACGACAGTTGCACAGGCAACCTTGCATTTGTCGTGAAAATGATGCCTTCTCTCATGCTTCGTAATAAGAAACTGGCCCATCCGGCACAAGATATGATACGCTTGTATCGTATCGCGGTTATAAGTTCTTGACAGGGGAACAAGAACGCACGAAGTCGTCTGTCATTAATAACTTATTCCTTGTTCCTCGCTATGATGTTTCTAAAAGGGCGCGTCTTCCCTTATCAGTCTCCTATTGCATCCGCACTGCTCTTCGCACTCATCGTTGCGGCCACGCCATTGCAAGCGGTCTTTGCAGCGCAAACAGGCCTTATCGCACCGAGCACCAACGTGAACAGCGGCTGGCAGAATCCGCAGAATGCATATGCCTCGGACAACAATCGCGCGATCGCGGATAATAACGCTGATATCGTCCAGTACGGTGGTTTTTCGTTTCCGACGACTACCGGTGTCATAAACGGCATCGAGCTGGTCGTTGAAGGCTATACCACCGGTCGGACATCACTCTCCTCCGTAGGGCGTCCTCAAGAGCAAATTTCCCTCTCCTGGAACGGTGGTACCAACTACACTTCCGGAACCGCTGGCGTGAAGACGACGAGTCTACCGCTCAATCGTGAGACGACGCAGACATTCGGCGGATCCAGGGATGCATGGGGCCGCACGTGGACCCCTGAAGAGCTTGCGAACCTACGAGTGAAGCTCGCGACCAGAGGAGCAACTGGCGGGAAACTATATGTGGATCAAATTCGAGTACGTATTCATTACACCCCCCGCATCACTACGCAAACGGTTATAACATCTCACACTCCAGACCCTTCGACGACCAATCAAGCCTATACCGTAAACGTAACAGTCACTCCTGCCTCGGGTTCCACACGCCCATCCGGAAGCGTAACGGTCACTGACGGAACGAGCTCGTGCACCGACACGACTGCAAGCAACGGAGCAAGCAGCACCTCAGCCTTCTCATGCGCACTTACCTCCACGACCGCGGGCACCAAGACCCTCACCGCAACCTTTACCAGCACCAATGCCTTTACGGGCAGTTCGGGAACAGCGTCGCACACCGTCACCGCAGCACCCCCACCCCCACCTTCGTCGGAGACCTTCAGCAAAGGCATGGTTTCCATCACCTTCGATGACGGCACGAAATCCGTGTACAACGCAATCGCCGCTCGCAACCTGCTTCAAGGTTTGCCGAGCACGCAGTACGTGTATTCAATCCCGATGTACGGTGCTGCGCTATGCAATGGCGCCTGCTACACCGAATACATGTCAACCGCAGACGTGCAGAACCTTGCTGCAGCGGGACATGAAATCGCTTCGCATACGCGCGGACACCGTAATCTATCGACGCTCTCAGGAACCGATTCGCTCTTTGAGACGAACGGTTCGCGACTTGATTTCATCGGTGAGTTCCCATCCCTGGCTGTTACAAGCCTTGCGTATCCGTACGGAGGATTCAACAGCGCGGTCAAACAACAACTTCAAGCGGCGGGCTACAGCGGCGGCCGCACCGTAGATATCATAGGCGCTGATGGACGACCCATACTTAACAAGCCGTCAACGGATCGATTCGCACTCTTTTCAGGCCAAGTAACCGGCACGTCACCCGTAACGCCGAACGACCCTTTACCGACCGGCTGGAATCCCGAATTCGGTACGATCCAATCCTGGATTGATGATGCGGTAAACAACAAGCAATGGCTGATTCTGACCCTTCACGAAGTCAAAGACGACTGCGGCGCGGACGCGTATTGCGTCACCCCCGCGAAACTCACACAGATCGTGAATTATCTCAAGTCAAAAGGATCATCGATCGATGTGGTTACGGTTGGACAGGGATTGAGTCGCATGAATAGTGCCCCCACTTCAGACGGTGCGGCACCGGTAGTGACCGTACCTCAAACGGTCAACAATACGATCACCACCAAGGCAACATCGTCGTCCGGAGCGGCAGTCACCTTCACCCCGGTCGTAACCGACTCGAACTCCGGCTTGAACGCACTCTGCGTTCTCCCCGCCATCCAAGAGGAGTTCGTGTTCCCTTCCGGTGAAGCCTCGGGAATACAGCTCCCGAAAGTCGTCACCTCCGGATACACGTTCCCGACAGGCTCGACAAGCGTGCGATGTTCCGCGAGCGACGTCGGCGGTAAAGTCGGTACCTACACCTTTACGGTTACCGTAACCCCGTAGCCGGCACCCGACCAGCGCGAAAACCCCGGCGAATAGCCGGGGTTTTCAAATGATCAAGGATCAAGAATGTATCCGCAGCGTACGATACGACACTACTACAACAAACATTTTGCTTGCGTGCGAGAGGATATTTCATGCTATACTCCTCGACAAGGAAACTGGCGTACGCCGAGATGGAAACGCAGCAACGGGAAACCCTTGAACCAATCGCAACGGAACTCACGTCCGCTGCGCTTTCCTATTCAGTGGCCGTTGTCGGCCTCGGCTACGTCGGATTGCCACTCGCCCTCCTCGCCGCCCGCAAGGGTCATCGCGTGGTGGGTATCGATGTAAGCGAAAAGAAGGTCGCCTCTATTCGTGGCGGGACTTCGCCGTTTTATGACGAAGCGATCACCCGCCACCTTGCCGAAACCAAGCTCGAAGCCGACACCGATTTCGTGCGCATTCGCGATGCCGAAATCGTCATTGTCTGCGTTCCGACGCCGGTGCGTGACGATCATTCGCCCGATCTCGATCCCCTCATCAAGGCGTGCGAATCGATCGCGCCGCACCTCTCACAAGGTTCGCTTATCGTCATTGAATCTACGGTGAACCCCGGCATCTGCGACACGATCGTTATCCCGACTCTCGAGCAGCATTCCAATCTCGTTGCA
This sequence comes from bacterium, assembly GCA_016789445.1. Taxonomy (NCBI): domain Bacteria; species bacterium. The sequence continues at coordinate 118,354 of JAEUQT010000001.1, forward strand.
GGACGTGATTTCATGGTCTCCCACTGTCCTGAGCGCGTAAACCCGGGCGATGATCGCTGGGGCGTCGACAACATCAACCGCGTCGCCGGCTCTCTCACGCCACAGGGTCTTGAGAAAACGCTCCTCTTTTATCGCTCGATCGTGGACGGCGAGGTGCGGCCGATGGGCTCCCTCAAGGAGGCCGAAGCAGTAAAAATCGTCGAAAACACGTTCCGTGATATCAACATCGCATTTGTGAACGAACTCGCAATGTCGTTCGACCGAATGGGCATCGACATCGTCAATGTCATCGACGCGGCATCGACCAAGCCATTTGCTTTCATGCCGCACTACCCCGGCTGTGGCGTCGGCGGCCACTGCATTCCGGTTGATCCGTACTACCTCATCGAAGAAGGACGCCGTCATGGATTCGATCACGAATTCCTCGCCCTCGCTCGCCGTATCAACAACCGCATGCCGATCCATACCGTCGACATACTCGAGAAAATGCTCTCTGAAGCTGGTATCGCGCTCTCCGATGCCCGCATCGCGGTCCTCGGTCTCGCCTACAAGGCTGACATCGACGACATGCGCGAGAGCCCAGCACACGACATCCTGAATGAGCTCACCGCGCGCGGCGCTACGCCGGTCGCCTTTGATCCGTACGTGCAGGACGACCGCTACGCATCTTCGCTTGATGAGGCGCTTCTGGGCGCTCAGGCAGCCATCATCGCGACACCGCACAAAGCATTCCGCAATATGCACCCGCGCGACTTCCTCGACCGCGGCGTAGAAATCGTCCTCGACGGCAAGAACTGCCTGCCGAAGAAACTGTTCCTCGATTCAGGAATTACGTTCAAGGGAATCGGTCGCTAGCTGCGCGCCTTCTTCTTTGCAGCTTTCTTTTTAGCTGTCGGTCGCTTCTTTGCAGCAGTCTTCTTCGGTGCGATGCGGACGCCGAGGCGGCTCTTTACGACCTTCCCTGCATCCTGCCAGCTTTTCTGGACCGCGCTCACGAATTCCCGCACATCCTTCGGATCGAGTTCGCGCGCGGTCTCATAGCGCTTCGCTACCTCGTCGATGACGCGGCGGATATTCTGATCGGTATACGCCGCGCTCTTCAGACGTTTCGCCTCGTGGACGATCTCGCGCTCCGCACGACGCATCCATGCGCCGACCTTACGGCGATGCGCGGATGCCTTCTCACTGCCGTAGAGATAATACGCTCCAGCCGCCGCCGCCATAGTCGCTCCCGCGGCTCCGAGAGCAGCTGCGGTCTTCTTTGTGGTTTGCTTCATAGTGAAAAGATTAGATGTATTAATTGTTTAATAAGCATGATTATCGGCGCCGGCGTTTCTTCTTCGGCTGCGTGATGAGATCAGCGACCACCTCGGCCGCGAGTCCGGCACCTTTGGCGAGCGCGCTCTCCCCGCTATCCTCACGTGCTTCTTCCAATTCCTCGATGATCTCCTCCCCTTCCTGCTGGACTTTCTGCGAAAGATCACGCACTCGTCGGAGGATGTCGAGAAGATAATAGGCGATGGCGATGAGGATGGCGGCGATCGCGAGATCTGCGATTGCTTCCACGACCTGTGCGATGGAAACTAACGTGCTCACTCTTCAGAATGTAGCACTCTGATGATTGAGAAATCATGAAGATTGCGTGCTTCACAAACACATGGTGATGATGTAATAATCCTGCCCAGCCAGATGTTCTTGAAAGGAGCACACGATGAAAAGTCCACAGAAGGACGCGAATATCATCACGACCGTCGCGCAAGCTATGCGGAGGCAGTTCACCATCAGAACCGTCCTGCGGGATATGTGGTGGGCGGAACAACTTGCGAGCGCACGGATTCAGCGGGCAAATCAGCAGAAGGAGGATCGTCTCGGCTTCCTCAGGGAAAGACTCCGTGGACTTATCGATCCGCTGGTCGCCTTCGTACGGAAAGAACGTGATTCCCTAGCGGATCCGAAGAATCCGAAGATGATCCGCCTGGCGGGCGGTACCATCGAACGGACGGCAGCGCACCGCATCACCGTCACCGACGAAGATGCCGCGCTCGCCGCGCTCAAGAGGATGAAAAAGAAGCATCCGGATGCAATCAGGACGAAACTCGAGATCAATAAACTGTACCTGCACGCGCATCCGGAGCTCGTGGATGCGATTCCGGGAATCGAGTGGGACGATACGCCCGCACTCACCTTCAGCTTCCTGGATAACGACGCCCGCATCGAATACACGGACGATGACGTGCTAACCATCACGCTTCCTCGTCGGCAGAAATGACTCAAAGCCCCGTCTTCCGCGGGGCTTTTCTTTCAGTCATCCTGCTGATAGTCTGTCGTGATGTTCAAATTCAAGGTTCTGAAGCAATCGAAAAAGAGCCGCGCCCGTCTCGGTGTCATCTCTACACCCCATGGCGAGGTCGAGACCCCGACGTTCATTCCGGTCGCGACGCGGGCCACGGTGCGCACCCTCGATACCGATGAGATCGCGGAAGTGGGCTCGCAGATGCTCATCGCGAACACCTACCACCTCCACCTCGCTCCTGGCGAAGATATCGTCAAGAAAGCAGGCGGCATCCATGGCTACATGCAGTGGGATAAGCCCCTCATGACGGATAGCGGCGGGTTCCAGGTCTTCTCGCTCGGCTTCGGGCGCGATCACGGCGTCGGAAAGATCCTCAAAGACGAAAAGGAGCGCTCGATCGAAACCGGCGCACAGCCGGTTGCGGTGAAGATCACTCCAGATGGCGTGCATTTCCGCTCCCCTATCGACGGAAAACAGCACTACCTCTCCCCGAAGGTCTCCGTCGGCATCCAGGAGAAACTCGGCGCCGATATCATCTTCGCGTTCGATGAATGCCCATCCCCCCTCGCGAGCGAGGACTACATGCGTAAATCGCTTGAGACCACACACCGCTGGGCCAAGGAATCACTTGATGCACGCAAGAATGCGAAGAAGCAGGCCATGTACGGCATCGTGCAGGGCGGCGCGTTCAAGCACTTACGTCTCGAGAGCGCGAGAGCGATCGGCGCCATGGACGGTTTTGAAGGCTTCGGTTTCGGCGGCGAATTCGGCTACAACAAGGCGCAGCTCAAGAAAGGCGTGAGCGAGGTCGTTGATGCTCTCCCTTCGCACAAGCCACGCCACGTCCTCGGCATCGGCCATCCGGAAGATTTCCCGATCATCGCCCAAGCAGGCGGTGACACCTTCGACTGCATCGCTCCCACGCACTACGCACGTCGCGGCGTCATCTTCACCTCGAAGGGTCGCATTGATTTGCGCAAGCCGCGCTTCCTCAAAGAATTAAAACCCCTTGATCCGAACTGCAAGTGCATGATCTGCCAGAACTACACACGCAGCTATATCTCGCACCTTCTGCGCGGCCACGAACTCTCGGGCCTCAAGCTCGCCACCTACCACAACCTCTTCTTCTTCAACAATCTCGCGAAGACGATGCGCAAGCGCATCAAGGACGGCGACCTCTAATCCTCGAGGAAACGCACGCTTGCGTGCATCCCCGGGTGTATACGATCATCCGGATCAAGCGCGACGGTTACCGCAAAACTGACGAATCCGTCGGTATTTTTCTCGCCTTTGCCGATTTCCGCGACACGCCCCTTCAGCTGGATATCCGTTCCTTCGAATGCAACAAGGGCGGGTTGTCCGACGTTCGTGCGCACGACCTGTCCTTGTGCGAGATACACCACCACAAGCGTGTCTCGCGCGAGAAGTCTCGCGACCACCTCCCCATCATCCACATACTGGGCTTTTTTCTTCTCGATACTCGCGATGACGCCACTGAACGGTGCCCGTACTTCGTAATTCGAGAGTGTGCCCTTCGCATCATCGAGCCGGTTACGCGCACGCGTCACCTCCAGCTCCGCGGCTTTCCGCTCAGCGTCAGAGGCTGAGATGCGTGTCTGTGCAGCGTCTCCCCCTTCTGAAGCTGCGCGCGCCATGCGGATCCCCTCGATGGATCCATTGAGAAGCGCGAGCTGATCGGTCAGCTGGGAGGAGTAGTTCGAAAGCGCATCAGTATATTCCTGGAAGACCGGTGGTTCCGTATATCTCAGTGACCGGAAATGATTCTGTTCGAATGAAAATAATTCGTTGACTGCTTTCGTCGCATCCGAGAGCGCACCGATCGCCTCTTGGGACTGGATGAGCAGCGCCCACATCTCTTCGTCGCTCGAATTGCTTGAGATGCGATGGTATTGATCGGCGGCCCGCTGGTATTTTTCCTTCGCCGCCAGATACCGATCACCTGCACGAGTACTGACGTCGTCGATGGCCTCGTTGTCCTCACTGATGCGCTGCGCATGCGCCATCAGGTAATCGACGCCATCGTCCGAAAATCCGCTGCCATAGAGCATGCCTGAGAGTCCCGAGACGAGATCCGGCAGCGTCAGATAGATCTCCGTCATCTGAATGTAGGCATCATCAAAGAGACCGGGGATGGACGCGGCCGCTTCGCGACGAGACGATGAATCATCGGGAGCGGAGGCAGCCTCGGAACCCACCTGCGCGAGCGCGAGTTCGGCACGAGCGAGCTCCGCTTCCGCATCGCGTACGTTCCGCCGTGCTTCCACATCATCAATGCGGACGATAACCGCACCCTCTTCGACAAAATCGCCCACACGCCCGACGACTTCCTCGACGAGTCCGCCTGCCCGTGATGAGAGCGAGAGTTCGCGCGCCGGCACCGTATCCCCATCAGCGATAACGCCCGCAATCGCTGCAGGCGGCATATCCCCTTCGAGGGAGAACGGCAGCATCGCGACCAGCGAATTCCGGAACTCTCCCGGAGTCGATACGCCCATGGCGACACCGAAGCTCGCAAGGATGAGAAGGAGCCCTGCAATCGCCACCGAGGCGCGCACGCCACCGGCCGCAACCGCCGCTGATTGCGTGTGATGCGTACGGAAATTATTCCATCGATCACGTACGGAGGTCTTCGTCGTATTCAGTAATTCAGTCAGATTCGATCGTTTCATCCATGACGGCATACCTACTATTTTCATGCGCAATCTATAGCGTGGCAAGGAGAATTCCGCATGAAGCCATCATTCAGCGGGACTGTAAATGATTCCGTGCGCATGATTCGCTCCCGGAGCGCGCACGCATTCACGGCAGTCTAATCTCATCAATCTAGAGTACGTACGTCGCGCATTACTAGCATCTAAGCGCCCAAATGGCGCATTACGACGATATGCATTCGAAACACTATTCAGAAGATTATAAGGATATATTCCTCGCACTCGGGATCCTCACCGCGGCGATCCTTGCCTTGGGCGCTACCACCGCCTACGCGGATACCAACGACCAGGACTGGGAGAATCGTGACGAGGCACGGAATATCGATGTGCAGCTCTCGGGGTCGAAGGAGGTACCTTCGGTCAATACCGATACCACGGGACGATACTGGCTCGACTTCGACAAAGACGGCTCCGACATGACCAGTCGGCTTGATGTCTACGACGGAGATGAAATCACCGCCGCCCACCTCCATTGCGCGGAGCCGGGCGAGAACGGTCCTCCCGTCGTGACGCTGTTCGAAGACTCGAACGGCACTGACGTGGATGGCCAGCTCGTCAGCGGCTCGATCGATGATACCGATATCGATGACGCGAACTGCCAGTCGGAGATCGGCTATGACATCGACAATGTTCAGGACCTTGCCCGCGTTATCAATGACGGCAAGATCTATGTGAACGTGCACTCACAGGCACGCCCTGAAGGACTGATCCGCGCGGATCTTCCGGAAGGTCAGCGCAATGACGATAATGGTCATGGCGGCTGGAATGGATCAGATGATCACGGCTGGGATTCCAATGATCACGGCTGGAAGGACGATGACCGTGACGGAAAGAACGACTGGTACAAGGATCATGATGGTTCCTGGAAGGACAGCTGCAATGACTGGAGCGATGACAATCACGACGGCAGGCATGACTGGAACAACAAGGAATGGGATCGATGGGAGAAGGATCGATCTGGTTCATGGGATAACAATTCCCACTCCTGGAATGATTCGAAGGATGATCACCATGACTACGATTGGAAGGATTCTGATCATCAGAAGAACAATAACCATGACTGGGACAACCAGAATGACCACGAATGGAAGCACGGAAAGAATGACTGGAATTCCAACGAAAACGATGGTCGTGATGGGAAGGACGGCAACGATGGCCACGACGGCTACAGCAACAACCGGAAGGATGATGGGAACCGATGGGGTGGAAACGATTCGCACACATCGGATCGCATCCTCTCCGACATCAGCGCGCGACTCGGTGTCCGACTCGGTCGCTAGATTGCAACGCAAACCGCCCCGCAAACGGGGCGGTTTCGTTATGCGTGCTCTTCGAGAACCTTCATATACACCGCTTCGTAGCCGTCGGCCATCTTTGTGGCGCTGAAATTCGTGAGCGCCCTCTCTCGACAGACCGCACGATCGATATTGCCGATATTCTCGACCGCCTCGATCATCGTGTCGAGATCCTGCACGACGAATCCGGTCACCCCCGTATCGATGATTTCCGGGATCGAGCCTTTATCAAAGGCCACGACCGGGCACCCCGTCGCCATGGCTTCGATCAGCGTGAGTCCGAACGGCTCCCGCCAGGTGACCGGATGCAGGAAGCAGCGTGCGTTCATCATGAGCTTGTTGCGCTCTTCCTCATTCACCTCTCCGATCCACTGGATGCGATCGCTCAGGCGCGGCTCGATATATTCCTTGAAATACAGCTGATCCTGCGGATCCACCTTTGCGGCAATGATGAGCGGTAGATCCAATTGCTGCGCGACCTCGATCGCGAAGTGCACACCCTTCTCCTGCGAGATGCGGCCGACATAGAGGAGATACTCCCCCATTTCTTCTCCGAACGGATAATCATCCATCGGCAAGCCGTTGTAGACGGTCCCCGCATGATTGAGACTCGGCAGGCTGTACATCTGCGCCTCGGAGATGGTTACGATATGCGGCCCATGCAGCGTTTGGAAAAGCTTTTTCGTTTCTGCATTGAATGCCCCATGCATCGTCATGACGACCGGAGTGGTCGCAAGATTCGCGATAGGAAGGCTTACCGGCGCGAGATGATCGTGGATGATATCGAACTCATCCTGCAGTTCGTAGGCGAGACCGAGGTTAAGAAGCGTCCACGGATTCAGTCCATAGATATCTTTCATCTTCGCCTCGCGGATCCCGCGGGGATAGACGCTTTCAAGCTTGGCTGATGTGAGCGAATCCCCGCTCGCGAACAGGGTCACCTCATGTCCACGCTTCACCAACTCCTCCGTGAGGGCATGGACCATGCGTTCGGTCCCCCCGTATTTCTTGGGAGGTACCCGCTCGACGATCGGGGATATCTGCGCGATGCGCATTTGCCTAAGTGTACGGATGTAAGATGAAAACTGGCTGAGCTTGCAGTAGTAAAAAACCTATGTTATAGTAACGACGGCTTCGCGACGGGTTTCCCTCCCCGCCAAAACGCGAGCCGTGCTGCCCCAGGATCACCTCCCCCGTGATCCTGGGGTTTTCTTTTTACGCGCGCCGTGCCGCCTGTGCTTTTTTGATATTCGCCTTCTGCGCCCTTCGCATGGCGGGAGTCGGCTTCGCTGCTTCCGGCACGTTCCTTGCCGGGTGTGCGCGGAAAATATCGCCCTTCACATGGTATATGTGACCGCTCAGGCTTTTGAGGACAGAACGTGCTTTCTTATCGGTGATGATGAGATGCCCGTTCTTTACGTGAGCATCTTCCTTGGAAATGAGCCACGAGACCGTGTCCCATGAGCCGCTGGATCGTCGTCCGGTTAACCGCTCAAGTCCACCCTTCTCTCCCACATCCTGCACACGGAAACTCGTGAAGTCATTCTTATCCCGCACCACGATCCGATAGAATTTTCCCCCTCCGGTCGAACTGGGTTTCTTGCGGGCCCTCCCTTGCGGCTGCGCGAGCGTGCGCTGCCGTTTCGTCATCCCTCTCCATGCAGCCTGCGCTTTCTTGATGTTCTTCTTCGCGGCCGCGCTCTGCTTTTTCGTTGCCATAGCGAATACATGAACTCATAATGCACCCACTATAGCACTCGAGGACGCCTGTAATGAACGTGACGCACGCAACCGGCTTACCCGCGCACGTACGCGAGAAGCGGTTCAAGATTCTGTTTCTTCACGCCGTCGAACGGCTTGAACCCTTCGTAGGCCGCCTTGTTCTCCGGTGTCCGATTGAAAAGGTATCTCAGATAGAGCATCGTCTGCGGGACGGCGACCAGGAAACGATCCTTGAGATCGAGATCCATCGCCCTGCCGAGAAGGCCGAAATGGACGATCTTCTCGCGGATATCCGCAGGGACATTATCGGTATAGAACTTCTCCTCCGCCGGTCCCGGACCGGCTCCCGAGACGGTAAAAAGGATCACCTCCTTGTTCCGCAGCACGTTCCATTCATCGAGGAGGAATTTCACGCCGACGATCTTCCCCATATGCAGATAGCCGCCGATGATGACGCGATCAAAACGCGCGAGATCGGTCACCGCTATATCGGAGACATGCTTCAATTCCGCACCGATTTCAGCGGCGACCCATTCCGCATACTGTTTCGTCGATCCGTATTTACTCTCGTACACGACGAGCGTAGCCATATCATTCCTCTCCTTCCATCTCCGCCAGACGCGTGTAGTAATCGGGCAATTCCTTCAGATGGGCCAGAGCGATCTTGCCGGTTGTCGTAAGATCATCGTCCGTCACGTTCGTCTGCGGGTCGCGCGCTCCGTGCTCGAGCTCGACGGCAAGGCCGAGGCGGAACTGTTCGAGGTCGACGACGGTCCAATCGATACCGATACCCTCCCCGATGGTTCGCGCTTCGTCTGCAGTGAATTCACGCTTCATAATCACTTCTTGAATATCTGGTAGCCGCCGAGGAGTCCGAGCGCGGCGGTCGCTATCACGATGGAGACCGAAGGATCGATCATGGCGCTCCCGAGGACGAGGATGGCGGCCAATATCGAGAGTATGCCGTGATGCTTATCGCTCATACCGTCAGCGGGATATCGATGATCACGTTCTCGGTTCCCGATGCATTCGTCGTGTAATCCGCCCAACGGACCGACTTCGGTTGGATCCAGATGATCGCCGTCGCATCATTATCGAGCTTCGTGATGGGTGCGTAATACCGGCTGTTCGACGTGAGGGCTTTCATGAGATCCATCCCATGTGCGCCGATCTCCTCCGGATGCTGCAGCGCGCTCGCGACACCCTCGATCTGGATGGTCTGCGGAACATCCTGGCGCCCTACCGTGAATGCGACCGCAGGATGTTCCTGCAGGTTCGCGAATTTCCTGCTTGTCTTGAGGGTGACAAAAAAGATATTGAACGCGTCATCTGCCACGTAGTAGATCGCGCTGCCATGCGGCTTGTCGTCCGATGTGACCGTAGAAAGCACTCCGGCCTGATGCTCCTTGAGGAAAGCGAGCGCTGCGGTTCGCGCGTCTGCCATACGATTATTCTACCACCAAACGGCCGCCCTCGATCTTCGCGCGAAGCGTTATTCCCACGGAAGGCTGTACCGCCATCGGTTCATCTGGTTTGCGATCAGCGTAGTTGACGATCACTTTTCCGTCCTGGATCTCGGTGGACTGTGGCGCCACGCGATCCCCGAGAAGTATGCCGTTGGTGCCGCGATACCCTTCACCATCCTTGAGTGCCGCAACGACGTACACGAACGTGCCGCTTCCCCCGCCGTTCTGGATAAGGATGAATGCGCTGTCTTCGTCGCCATCACCGTCGAGATCACCCTTCGCTTCGTTGCCGAAATATGCCGTGATCGTCTTGGATGTCGGCGTGTCCTCCACGATGGAGTTACCGTCGGTGAGCGTCACCTGCTTTTCCTGGATCTCGTAGGTCGCGTTCTTAGGGGTGCTCGCGAGCGGTTCGTGCCCGCCCGCGGGCGGCGCACTGTAGAGATAAAACCCGACGCCGATGATGATAAGGATCAAGAGACCGAAGATGAAACGTAGCATGGTGGTTTTATAAATCTTGAAGGACTTGTAAATCTCCGGCTTCGATCATGCTCGTATACGAGCTCATTGCTTTCGGCACGGCATAGATGAGGCCGAAGAGCGGCAACACGAGTAACACGATGGTCACCCAGAACATGATCTGCATATAGCGACGCGTGGCGAGCACTGCTTCCCTGATCTCTTCGATCTTTGCTTCCTGCTGCTGAAGCTTTTGCGCGAGCTCGGTATCCATAGCGACAAGTGTAGCAAGGATTGCCGTGAGAGATAAGAATACCTACGCCAAATCGGGCAGATCACGCGACGATCCGGAATCGTTTGTTCGGCGATCGCACTCCGGCTTCGAGCCGCACCTTCTGGACGGCGACGCCGAAATGCCGCGCAAGAAGCTCGCGCACGCGATCATTCGCACGGTTCTCTTCTGCCGGCTCTTTGACTGCTATCTCGAACTGCGTCGGTTTCAGCTCGAACGATTCCTTCCGTGCACCGGCACGGACTTTGACGCGTATGCTTTTCCCGCTATTCGGCATCCGGGTGGTGCTGGGACTCGGTGGTGTCGTGATGCTCAGCCTTGGTTGCATGAGCAGGTGCGTGCGGCGGCAGCGGCATGATGACGATCGCAAGGATGTACGCGATCACTCCCGGGAAGATGCCCGTGAAGATGACGATGAGCATCCAGAAGAGGCGCAGGAGCGTCGCGTCGATATTGAAATACTCGGCGATGCCGCCGCAGACGCCCGCAAGGAGCTTGTTCGAAGTACTGCGATAGAGCTTCTTCTCCAACATATCTGCATGCTACCACCGGCTGGAACATAAGAAAACCCCGAGCGATTTCTCGCTCGGGGGTATGTCATGCCGCTTTCACGGCTCGCAGGCCGCCGCGCAGCAGCGCACGCTCATCTTCCGTGAACAATGACGCCATCTCGCGGACATGCCTGATGAGAGCCTTGTCGTCGGAGCTGAGGATCAGCCTGATGAGCATCTCGCGATACGCATCGTTATAGCGACGGAGCCGTCGTCGCTTCCAACGCTCTCGTGCTTCGTGCGGGAACGTGGCCCCGACACTGCGCAGAAGCTCCCACGTACGCGAGAACGACTCGCGATCAAGCGACGGGTGCCGCAGCCCGCTTTTGAGCAACGTCATCCGGCCGGCCCGCGTCGCCCCGATCGTCGGCGTGTCGGCATCGCCGAAGACGAAAAACGCCTTGAGTGCGGCTTCGGCGTCACCGAGCCGGGTGAGCACCTGCACGAAGCGTTCGGGAGCCATCTGGACGAGCGCAAGGGCGACCATCTCCTTCAGATAGCGTTTCGACTGGTCGGAGGTGTCGCCGGAGTCGTAGTTACGACGATAGAAATCAGCGGCATGATGCCCGCCATATTTCTCGAGCAACTCGACTCCCTTCTTCGAGAACAGCATTAAAGAACTCCTTTGGCTGTTTCGCTGCATCTGCAGCAGCAAGTAAAATACAATGTATATTGAGGAACGTCAACTACGCGACCGTCTCCGCACTGTAGCGCGCGATGAGGCCGGTGCGCACTGCGCGTCGGTAGACGCTCACGAAGAATGCGTATGAGAGCGCGATATAAAAGACGCCGAGAATAGAGCCGATGACGAGCGCGCCCGATTCGATCCCCTTCCCCGCAACGACCGCACGGACACCGTCGAACACATACGTCGGCGGGAGCGCTTTACCGATGAGCTGCATCCAGTGCGGCAGCGTTTCGATCGGATAGAAGACGCCGACGAATGGCGCGACGATGGCCGGCAGCGGCCAGATGAACCACTCCGCCGATGGACCGAAACGCAAAACCAATGCGACGCCGAAGATGCCGAGCGCCACACCTGAGAGGAATAGAACAAGGAGGAACGGGAGCGAAAGGAGTCCGTACGAGGTGATCGTGAATCCGAACAGGAATCCGCCGGCGATCAGCATGCCGATGAATCCGATCGCGCTCGTCCCCACCGTCGAGACCACCATGCCAGAGACGTATTCACGGATGGAAAGCGGTGAAGCGAACATATTGAGGAAGTTGCGCGACCACACATCCTCGAAGAACGTCATAGTCACACCCGTCATGACGCGGGAGAGGAAATCCCAGAGGATGATGGCGCCGAGAAGGACCGGAATGAGATCGCCTCCCGGAGATACTTCGTTCAGGTATTTACTGATGAACCCCCAGAGCACGATGTCGAGGAACGGCCAGAGGAAGATCTGGAGTGTGCGCGTCGGATTATCCCTCGTGAGGTAGTACTGACGCAGTACGATGGCGAAGATGCGGGTCCAGCTCATATCAGTCGGAAAGAGAAAGCGGCTCGCGCGCGACGGTGATGAATAATTCCTCGAGATTCTTCTTGCCGCGCTGCGCCGGTAACTCACGCGGATTCCCTTCCAAGAGGATGTTTCCATGCGAGACGAAGAGCACGCGGTCGCACACATCGGTGACCTCATGCATGTTGTGCGAGGTCCACAGGACCGTTCCGCCTTTCGCGGCGTACTCGCGGATCTTCTCGCGCACGAGCTGCGCCGACGACGGATCGAGCGAGGCCGTCGGTTCATCCAGAAGAAGCAGCTGCGGCTCGTTAAGGAATGCCTTCGCGAGCGTGACGCGCGTCTGCTCACCCGAGGAAAGGACGCCTGCTTTCGTGTGCTCGAATTTTTTGAGATCCAACTCACGCATCACCGCTTCGATGCGGTCGCTCAGATGCTCGACCTCGTAGATACGCCCGAAGACATTGAGATTCTGTCGCACCGTGAGATTGCCGGGGAGCTGCGCATAGACTGCGGCGAAATTCGTGACTTTAAGCGCATTCGTGCGATCTCGCTGGACATCGTGACCGCCGATGGTGATCGAGCCTTCGCTCGGCTCCAAGATTCCGAGGATCATGCTGATCGTGGTCGTCTTACCCGCCCCATTCGGACCGAGGAGTCCCACGATCTCCCCCTTGGCGACCGAGAACGAGATGCCGGTAACGGCTTCCTTCTCGCCATAGCGTTTCTTCAGATCACGGACACGCAAGACTGACATCACGGGATTCTAGCGTCTTTTTGCTGACTGTACGAGCCTGAAATGATTCCCTGCGCCGAAGAGGAGTATGAGGATGATCGCAGCGAAATGCGGCAAGTGTCCGGTGAGTTCGATCGGTCCCAAGAGGAATATCGGGATGCTGAATATCGTCGCGACGACGAGCGCATTGAGGCGCGTCATGATGCCGAGAATGAAGATGAGCCCGAAGAGCGACTCCACCGCACCGGCGGAAAGCGTGAAGAGATAGTCGGAATACGGGAGCCCTGCCAAGGCCATGAAATTCCAATCGTACTGGCGGAGGAAATTGAGACCGAATTCCGGATGCAGGATTTTTTCCGTAAAGCCCAGAATGAAAAGGGTCGCCCCCGTGCCGAGACGCAGGAGCGGCAATGCATACGAGCGATATGTATGCGCAAGAGGCGCCACGGCGCGGAACGAGACGAGGCTGAAGTAGTCGTTCCCCATGATGAATACGAACGCGGCAGTCGAGAGTATCCAGACATCCTCGATCATCGGGATGACGCCGATGACCGGAATGCCGATGAACCAAAGCGCCGCGAGCAGGATGGCGGCGAGACGCGCATAGATACCGAGGAGGAATGCGAGGCCGATGAGGAATTGCAGATAGACGAAGAGCGGCGCGATCCCGAGATCTATCGCGAGATTCGGCGAGAACAGGAACCCATGGGTCCCGGCGATCATGAGGAACGCGCCCGCCATCATCGTGAACGCCGATGCTGCACGATCAAACGAGTGCACTGCGCGTGGTTGCAGGAATCTCAGCGAGAGATACCCTCGCCGTTCAAGCCAGTACCCGATGCCGACCGTTGCAGCTACGATGATCGTCCACGCACCGAGATAGAGGCCTGTCGGTTCTGATGCTTTGTACGGAAGCAGTTCTTCGTGTGCAAACCAGCGTGTGTGCGCGGTCGTCACCGTCGGCACGATGAACATGAGAAGGCTGACGTAGAAGAACCGCTTGAGCATCATCGTATTGTCGCGTGATTCCTCGCTCACCGCACTCCCCGCATGTGCATTACAGTTTGCGACTATCGTACGCCCAATGCAGAAGCGCCTGGCGCTGCACCGGTCGGCATGAGATGTCCCCTGGTTGGCATGCGCGCACGAGCTGGCCGATGTGACGGCGGATGTTGATCCATCGCTGTATCTGCCGTGCATCCTCTTTCGGCAATCGACGACCCAGGTAGTAGCGGCAGTACCATTGGAACCAGCCGCGCGGATCATCCGCATAGATCCAGCCTTTGCGCTGCCATTCTTTAAGCGACTGCGATGCTTTCACTTTGAAGAAGTTCTTGCTTCGGTCGTACCCTTCCGGCGAAAGCTTCGCCTTCGTAAACCAATCCTTCGGGAATTCCTTCGTGCAATCGGTCATGTATTTACCGCCGAAGATTCCCAGCGCGAGCATCTGTTTCGGCGTGAGATCGGGCTTGAAGCGCTTATCGAACTGCTTCCCCATCGGCGCCGTGAGGGTGTAGCGGTACTTTTTCTGCATCCGGTCGTTTACCGTGATCGTGCGCATATTAGCGGCGCATGATCGCACGTGCCGCGTACATGAACGGGATATCCACGATACCCACGAGCCACTTGGTCACCGTGAGCCCGATGACGAGCGGAAGAAGCGGCATCACACCCCAGAATGCGAAGGAAACGAAAACCACACTATCGATCGCCATCGCCGGGAGCGATGAGAACACATTGCGCATCCAGAGATGTTTACCACCGGTGAGGGTGCGTAGCCATTGGTACAGATTCGCATCCAAGAGCTCGCTCACGAGGAATGCGAGAAGGCCTGCGAGCACGATACGAGGCACCATGCCGAAAACCGCCTCGAACGCGGCCTGATTCGTGAAGAACGGTGCGGCCGCTGCGTTGAGTACGAGATACGAAAAGACAAGGAATGCTACCTGTGCAAGAAGTCCCAGAAGGATCATGCGATATACCTCTTTTTTACCGAACTTCTCGTTGATGATGTCGGTAAGAAGAAACGTGACCGAGAATATAAGAACCGCACCCGGCGCGAAGAATTCCGCGAATCCGAAATCGAAAGAAATCGTCTTCGAAGCGAAGATGGAAGACGCGACCGCGAGCGTCACATAGAATGCAAGGATCGCATCAGAGCGGTTGAAGGCGCGGACATACCACGCGCCGCCGAGCGCGAACAGCGCGATGACGGCTGACCAGATGACCGCGAGCGGAAGTGTCATACGCGGCAGCATACCGGAAGGTATGCTGCCGCGCTACAGAGCTAGATGGACAATCGGTAGACCCGGGCATCGAAGGCACCGAGATTGCGGAAGAGCGAGAGGACGTCGGTCTTTTCCGGTGCGATGACGGCCACTACGACGTTCTTCGGTTCTGCTTCCCCGCTGTAGAGGCGCATGCGTCGTCCCGCGAGTGCGAGTTCGGAAAGCGCGCCGACCAAGACGCCGAGCACCGTACCCATGATCGCGGTACCGATGATGATCGCGAGATTGCCGCTGATCCCGGCAAGCGCGAGGAAATCCGCCATGGGACCGATGGCGATAAGGCTGCTCAGGAATGGCGTAAGGCCCAAGACGGTCGTCACGCCGACGACGGAACCGAGGACGGCGCCGGTGAGCGCGCCGACGGAGACGTTGGCAGTGAGAGAACCTTGCTGTTTCTCGATGAGCGCATCCGTACGCACTTCACGCACCTCCCCTTCCGTACTGCGGTAGAGGAACGAGATGTCATCTGCAGGGATATTAAGTTGCTTGTAGACGGTGTCGATCGCCTTTTCAGCGTCGGCACGTTCTTCGAATACTCCGATGGTGGTCTGCTTCATAAGGCAAGTTTTAACGACTAACGTTCTCAATACAACCAAAGTCGGATGAAAGAATCGTTAAGCGAAAACGCCCCTTGCGGGGCGTTTTCTAGTTTCCTTCGCGCTTTGCCTTTGCTGCTGCGCTTTCGGTGAGATAGATCTTTCGCAGACGTACGCTCTCAGGAGTGACTTCGAGGTATTCATCCTTCTGCATGAGCTCCAATCCGCGCTCGATGGAGAGCTCGTATGCCGGGACGAGATTGATGGCATCGTCGGTACCGGACGAACGCACGTTCGTGAGGTTCTTCCCCTTCGTCGGATTCACGTACATTTCGTCGCCCTTGGAGGTATCGCCGATGACCTGGCCTTCGTACACTTCGGTTCCCGGCGTGATGAAAAGACGGCCGCGATCCTGGAGATTCCAGAGCGAGAAGCCCAAGGCTTTTCCGGTCGCCATGGAAACCATCGAGCCCTGTGCACGGCGACGGATCTCTCCCGCGAACGGACGGAAGCCGATGACGCGTGCCGCGATGATACCCTCACCCTTCGTATCGATGATGAACTGGTTGCGGTAACCGAGAAGACCACGGGTCGGACCTTCGAAGATGAGACGCACCGTCGCTTCGTGGACGAGCATGTTGGTCATCTGGAAACCACGAGTACCGAGCTTTTCGATGACGGCGCCTTGGTATTCAGACGGGATATCGACGACGACTTCTTCGAACGGCTCTTTCTTGACGCCCTCCTCTTCCTTCACGATGACCTGCGGCTGTGAGACCTGCATCTCGAAACCTTCACGGCGCATGTTCTCAAGGAGGATCGCGATATGGAGTTCGCCGCGACCAGAGACCTGGAAATTATCCGGCGACTGGAAGTCGACTTTGAGACCGACGTTGATCTCGAGCTCCTTCTCAAGGCGATCACGAAGCTGGCGCGAAGTGACGTACTTACCTTCGCGTCCGCCGAACGGAGAATTGTTGACGAGGAAGCTGAGTGTAATCGTCGGCTGATCGACGGCGATTGCCGGAAGCGTCTCGACGTTGGCATCAGTCGTGACGGTCTCGCCGATTTCGATATCAGGCACGCCCGCGATGATGCAGATGTCTCCCGGTCCGACTTCCGTCGCTTCGACACGCTTGAGGCCCGTGAACGTGAACATCTTAGTGATCTTGCCGCTGCGGGTCTCTCCTGTAGGCTTCTTTACGAAGATGCTGCCGCCGGTCTTCAAAGTACCTTCGTACACGCGGCAGACCGCGAGGCGGCCGAGGAAGTTGTCGTACGCGAGGTTGAACGGCTGTGCGCGAAGTGCGGAATCAGCAGACGCATTGGAGGCTACCGGAACCTTCTCAAGGATCATGTCGAGGAGCGGCGTGAGATCCTTGCGTTCATCATCGAGTTTGCGCATCGCGACACCTTCGCGGCCGATGGCATACATGACCGGAAACTCTGCCTGCTCATCGGATGCGCCGAGCTCCAAGAAGAGTTCCAAGACCTGATCTTCTGCGCGAGCCGGATCTGCGGCCGGCTTGTCGATCTTATTGAGGACGACGATCGGCTTGAGGCCGAGCTCGAGCGACTTCTTCAAGACGAATCGCGTCTGCGGCATCGGGCCTTCCTGCGCATCGACGACGAGAAGGACGCTGTCGATGGAGCGGAGCACGCGTTCGACCTCGGAACCGAAGTCAGCGTGGCCCGGCGTGTCAACGATGTTGATCTTGGTACCCTTGTATTCCACCGAGGCATTCTTGGCGTAGATGGTGATGCCGCGCTCCTGTTCGAGCTTATTGGAGTCCATGGAAACCCCCTCCTCCGCTGCCCCGGTCTGCTTCAGGATGGCATCGGTAAGGGTCGTCTTCCCGTGGTCGACGTGGGCGATGATGGCGATGTTGCGGATTTCCATAAAAAAGAGGGCGAGAGGCCCTTGGTTCGACAATACTAACCTAAAACCGTCAAAAATCAAACTTTTCACTTTGGCTAATCGGGTCATTTGTATACAAATGACCCGATTAGGGGTTCAGGAATCCCAGAAATTCCTGCCGGTTTTCAACGCTTCGAAATAGGTCGGGAGCGCAGAGAAGTGCGGCGTCGGGATGTTTTCGATGTCACACCACTGCCATCCTTCCATCTTCTCTGGCTCCATCACCTTCGGGTCGCCATTCTTCCAGTCGGCAATGAGCCCGATGTCGACGTAGTGCTTTGGCGCATAATCTTTCAGATTGAGGAGACGGAGGAAGCGGACGTTCTCGATCTCGATCCCGGCTTCTTCCCTGACTTCGCGTTTCGCGCATTCTTCGAACGATTCCATATACTCCATGTGTCCGCCGGGCCAGCTCCATTCGCCCGCGCCGTGCGAACTCACGCGCTTCCCCATGAGAACCTTCCCCTCCTTGAATACCATCACACCGACGCCGACTTTCGGTCGTGGATTTTCTTCCATAGGGGAAGCATACGGGAAACGGGACAAAAAGAAACGGCGGCCGCGAAGCGGCCGCCGTACATGTCATCAGAACCAACTGACGACGATCTGGTATGCAGCGCGATACATCGCAACCGCTTGATCCTCAAGCCATTGCAGGGCGTCGTGCAAGTAATACACGAAGAGCCCCAAGATGATGAACCCGATGATCAGTGCCAGAAAGCTGAGATCGCTCGGGGTCTCCGGCTTACGCGAATCCTCGTGATACATCGCGCACTCCCTAGAGCCACAGGAACGACGTCGGGGCCATGAAGAACGGCGCGGCCGCGAGCATCATGATCCCGAACGAGACCATCATGCCGATCATGCCGTAGATGAAACCCTTCGTCATCCATTCGCTGTTGTCGCCTAGCGGCGACACCGGGGGTATCTTGAACATGCCACATCCTCCTTTCAGATGTACTGCCCCTCATACCCTACTCCTCTCTCGAGAAGGGTCAACTAGTGCGCGTGACCGAACCACTCCTCGACCCATGCACGTATTCACGATTCATAGCTCGAGTATACGGCCTAGTTCCCGTACCAGCTTGTTCTCCAGATGCGCATCATTTCGATCTCACGGCTCTGGGAAGTGATGATGTTGTCAGCAAGCGTGCGCATCTCATCACGAGCTGTGCTCGATTCCAACATCGAAGCCATCATGACAGCCATCTCGTGATGCGGAATCATTTGGTCTATGAACTCACGATCGAATTGGGCGTCGGAAACGCTTCTGAGCTCGTCGTTGTCCCCGGTCATGCCATCCATGTGCATGCCGTGCTCCGTTCCCATCCCGCCTTGCGGTGGCGCCGAGCCGAACCAATCCTGATACCAAGATTTCATTTCAGCGATCTCGCGCTCCTGTGCTTCGATGATGCCATTCGCCAATGAGATTATCTCTGGACGCTTCGAGCGCTCAAGCGCGATTTCTGCCATGGCGATCGCACCCTCGTGGTGCGGGATCATCTGTACGATGAAGTGCTGGTCGATATTCTGCCGCATCTCTGAGCCACCAGACATCATATGCATGCCTCCACGGCCTACGCTGGATTGTGTGAGGGTATATCCGATGCCGGTACCGAGAACAAGCATGGCTACACCGACAATAAGTGCGTTCTTTTCCATAGTGAAGTTGATTAGTTTCCGGATTAAGTGAAACGTTACCGAGCTACGGTTCTTTGCGGTTATGGATACCGCGCGAGACAAGCTCTTGGTAGAGCGTCGGTCGTGGGTTCCATTGATATGAACGAAGCCGGACAGTCTCAGATACGCACATCGGCGTTCCGACTCGAAACACAGCAAGGCCGATGAACAGGACGAAAACCGACAAGATGGAAGAGAACATACTCTGCCACAGCGAGAGATGTTCGAGAGCCGCTTCAGAGCAGAGCGCCGCCTGCGCGGTCTGCAGCGGACAACCAAAGTGATGATCGGTGTGCGAAAGCAGGACCGGTAGTCCGAAAGCAGCGACGAAAAGCAGGATCACGATAAGCACTGAGGCAAGCTGTGCTTTCATACCTTCACGATACTCCTCCCTCAGGAAAACGCCAGCTAGAACCAGCGACGTACTTTCTTCTTATATTCAAGATAGGTCTTCCCGAATTTCTTCTCGAGATACGCCTCCTCGCGCGCAACGACACCGTAGTGGAGGACGAAATGCACGAAGACGATCATGCTCAGTATCCAGAGCGAATTGAGCCAGATCGCGAACCCAATGAGGATGAGCGTCATACCGAGATACATCGGATTGCGGCTCAGTGAATACGGAAGCGCCGTGACGATCGCAGTCGGAATCTTCCGCACATCGATCTCGGTTTTCGCATCAGCAAAGCGCTGCGCCGCCCACGCGATGAGGAAGATGCCGAGCGCGATCACCGTGAGCCCGAGCGGCAGATCGTACGACTCAGGGATGAACGGCTTCGGTAAGAACCAATCGAGCACAAACCCGACGACAAGGCCGAAAAGGAAAATAAAAGGTGGTAATGCGATCACGTTCGGCGAATCAGTAGTGCTTTGCATGATCGTAGGATACGCGTTTGCGCCGCGGCTTTCAAGAAAGCGAAACGGCGGCTCTGTTGCCGCCGTTTCCATCATCACCGCTTCCGGAAGAGCTTCGCTTTGAGAAGCATCATCATGCCTCCCGCCACCATTCCGCCGAGGAATGCGGCAAACGTCTTCTTCTGCGGCACGAATCGCCGCGGGACCGTAACCGGTAGTTTCGCGAGCGAGTTCGGACGCTTGAAATTCGCGAAGTCGATGACGTTTGAATCCGTAATCATGACGCCCTCCTTTCGAGCCGACGGATCTCTCTGAAGCATACCTCCATGGATACGATGCACAAACAAGAAGCGCCGGGATAATTCCGGCGCTCCGTTTTACTAGTGGACACTTACGATCTCCAGCGCGCCTTCCATGGCATGACTGAGTGCAGCCTGTCGCGTATCAGTGAGTGCGATGGGCGTGCCGTCCGCCGCATGGAGTGCGAAGAGATTGATACCCAATGGGACTTCTTCAAGCGCTGGAAATCTCTTAAGCGCCTCCTCGGAAGATATCGTGGTAAGGTACGCGACCTGTCCACCACCGAGCCGAGCAAGCTCGATCTCAGTCATAACAGGCGCGTGGTGAGGTTCCTTGTGCCGTTTCCTCAGGCTTTTCTTCTTGGCCGAATCAGTTTTCCGAGCACGCATGGCAACCTCCTTTCCGTACGGCAAAGAACCGTATCAGCTGCATTCACACTAGCAACAGGCCAAAAAGGCGCAAGTGCACAACACAACGGCGGCCCAAGGGCCGCTGTTGTGTCTTTTAAGTGGAGGATTTTATTCGATGAACGTGAGCGCCTTGCCGGTCTGCCCTGCGCGGCCCGTACGACCGATGCGGTGCACGTAATCCTCGTAGGAATTCGGCTGGTCGAAGTTGATGACGTGGGTCACCTTCGGGATGTCGAGGCCACGTGCGGCGACGTCCGTCGCGACAAGCACCTGCACATGCTCTTTCTTGAAGAGATCGAGTGCGCGCAAACGCTGACCGTGGGTCTTGTTGCCGTGGATGGATTCCGCACTGAAACCTGAATCCTTGAGGATCTTCGAGAGCTTCTCGACGCCGTGTTTGGTGCGGCCGAAGACCAGCACCTTCGTAAACTCCGGATCACGGAGAAGATCTGCAAGATGATCGAACTTGGACTTGCCCGGTTCGACGCGGACGATGTCCTGATCGACATTCTTGGAAGTCTCATGCTTTTTCACCGAGACACGAAGCGGATCGGTGAGGAATTCACCGATGAGCTTCTCGATCTCCGGCGAGAGTGTCGCCGAGAAGAAGAGCGTCTGGCGTTCAGGCGCCATGCTGCCGAGGATGCGGCGCATGCTGTCGATGAATCCCATGTCGAGCATGCGGTCGGCTTCGTCGAGGACGACGTTCGCGCACTTCGTGAGATTGAGCTCACGGCGCTCCATGAGGTCCATGAGACGGCCCGGAGTTCCTATAAGGAATTGGCCTCCACGGCGAAGATCACGGATCTGCGAATTGATGTTCGCGCCGCCGACCGCGACGATCGAGTGAAGGCCGAGGCCCGTGACGAAGCCCTTGAATTCATCGGCGATCTGGACGGCAAGTTCACGCGTCGGCGCCATGATGAGCACCTTCTCGTCCGGATTCTTCAGGACCTTGTCGATGAGCGGGATGAGGAATGCGCCGGTCTTGCCGGTACCGGTCTCCGCGAGCCCGACCATGTCGCGACCCGTAAGAGTAAGCGGCACCGATTGGTCTTGGATCGGAGTCGGGGTCACGTAACCCTTCTTCGCGATGTTCGCCTTGAGGCGTGCATCGATGTCGAAATCATTGAAGGTGTGCTTCGGCTCATACGGAGCCTCCGGCGCTACTGCTTCTGCCTTACGAATGAACTTCGAGTAGTGGATATCCTGTCCGCGATGCGCGTTGCGCTGCGGACGACCCCCGCGGAATCCTCCGCCGCGTGAACCGCCACGGAAACCGCCCTGAGGACGCGAGCCGCCATACGAACTCCCGCTACGACCGCCTTGCGGACGAGAGTATGAACCACCACGCTGACCGCCTCCCCCGGAGGAGCGGCGCTTGTGACGAGGCGTACTGTTAAATCGGAGGCGGAAACCGCCTACCATGTCGTCGCTATTCTGCGAACGACTATCGTTCTGATGCATATTCTATGATGCGTTGCGGGCGCGAGCGGCCCTGGCTAATTCAACGCGTCTCGAGAGATTTCGGCCCCTGCTTGAACACCGGGACGGCCTTGAGTTCTCTCAAGACAAAAACCACAGAGAAGGTTGATATCAGTAGTGTAGCAGAAATAAGGATTTTGTCAATCCGTTTTCCAACTCAGGTCGTAGGCGTACCGTTTGCCGCCGAGATCTTCGGCATGCACCTCACCGTCCAAACGCCCGTAGTCCATTACGCCTTGGAAGAATCCGGCGAAATGATCCAAGGGATAGTCATTGTTCTCCATAATGATACGGATGTTTCCTTTCCCTCGCTCCTCAGAAATGAAGCGCACCCCATTGAATACATAGCCGGCGATGTGGTTGGCATTCATAAAGAAAAGGCGGATGTTCGAACGGAAGAGCGGCAGGATGAGTCCGCCGAGTTCCGTCTTGGAAAAGTTCTCGAAATGCAGTTTTCCTGCACTGAACGCACGTCGCTCCGGCGGCACGCTCGGATCGAGGATGTCGAGCACATGCTCGATGATAGCGACTTCTTCCCGCACCGGAACATTCTCGAACATACCGAAGCGGGTCGGCTTCCCGTAGCGCGTCATCAGCTCGACAACACCGTCGCGACCCCGCTCTGCTTCAAGCGCATTGATGTGACTCATGACGAACAGGCCTCGTATTGTAGGCGTAGGCTCTGGTTCCATACTTATATGATACGAGACGTATCAGGAAGCGCCGCCTTTCACCCGTGCGCAAAGCACGGAGTACCCCTCACCCCCTTTTCATCCTCATGAAGGCACTATGGTATATTCACAAGGCTTATTAAGTTCACGAACCTATTGATATGAAAGGTTTCGCAGTACTTCTCGCAGCTCTCGTCGTCCTTGGTGGCGGCTATTACTGGTACATCTCGCAGCAGCCGGCCGCGACTGATCTCAATGTGACCGTCGACCAGATGGATGATATGGATCAGGATGATATGGATCATTCGGCATCGACCAGCACCTCGACGTCGACCGCGACATCCTCTGCTCCTGCGACGGGCACACAGAACGGCAACGTGAAGGAATTCACCGTCACCGGCAAGAACTTCTCATTCGCACCTGCTGCGATGACGGTCAACAAGGGCGATCGCGTCCGCATCACCTTCGTCAACGACAGCGGTACGCACGATCTCGTCATCGATGAGTTCGATGTACGCACCAAGGTCATCCAAGGAGGCGCACGGGAGACGATCGAGTTCGTCGCCGACAAGACCGGCAGCTTCGAGTACTACTGCTCGGTCGGTCAGCATCGCCAGATGGGCATGAAGGGTACGCTTACGGTTAAGTAAGATCCCCTCTTCCGAAAGACGCCGGCGCGTGCCGGCGTTTTTTGGCATACCCCTGCCTGCTTCACGCGCCCGTCGTCTGCTTGGCGATGATACGGATGAGTACGAACAAGAAGGCATACAGCAGTCCGTTGAAGAGCGTGAGGATGATTACCTCCCCCGTCGATCCATCCGCCCCACCGATGAGAGAACCGAGTGCGCGCCCCGGATACATCAAAGGACTCACGAGGAGCTCGAGTATCGGATGCATCAAGGAAAGCATGGCGACGACATAGAGACCGATGGTCCCGAAGAGGAATCCATACGTCCCGTACGTGAGCGCTTTATTCATCCGGGAAGTATAGCAAGCCCGCTTTCATGAATACTGTGCAGAGGACAGAATTCATCGAAAATCAATCTTCCCGAATCCCACATCTCTGAGACAATGCATATATGTTAGTCGCTCACTCACCTGCATCTATGTATCGCTATGAGACCTCTCTTGTTTATTCTCTTCTTGGCGCTCTTCGTCGTACCTTTGGGAATCGATCGCCGTTCGCACGCCCCCTCGCCCTCCAACCTGTCCCCGTCCGAGTCGGAAACGGTAACGTGGGTAGATAGCAAACCTTCGCGGGTAAGCACCACTTCCGCACAAGCGACTGCTCGTGCAGAAACCCCTCAGCCCACAGTCGTCGCACCCGTGACGACTGTCGTTGCTGCTGAAGCAGCACCAGTGGTCGAGACCAAACCTGCTGCAGAGCCAACAACCCCAATCGACGTCATCGCGGAGATGGAAACGGAGATCCTGCGTCTCACCAATGAAGAGCGTGTCGAACAAGGCCTACCAGCCCTCACCTTTGATACGAAACTGCACAGCATCGCCACCCTCCACAGCGAGGACATGCTCGCGAATGATTATTTCGAGCACGAAGATCCGGATGGCTGCAGTTCATCGTGCCGCGCCACGAATGCAGGATATCGCTGGCGAGCGATCGGCGAGAACATCTACATGATGTCGGGATATAAAATAGACCCTGCAAAGATGGCAGCACAGGTCGTTGCCGGCTGGATGGATTCCCCCGGTCATCGCGCCAACATCCTTGGCACGTCATTCGCTGAGAGCGGCGTCGGCGTCGCCATCAAAGGCAAAGACGTGTACGTTACGGCGGTGTACGGCAAGGAGCGCTGATTACTGCTTGAAACCGACGGCCTGGATGACTGCATCGGCGAAGCCAGCGGTGCGGAATGTCGAACGCACTTCCGCTTTCCAGTTCGCGCCCGTTATATCGATATGCGGATCGACGCCGCGACCCTCGATCGGTTCGCCGTCGTCACGCAGCGTGAGGCTGTGCACGAGGAGGACGGTGAATTTTTCATCATCAGTGAGCTGTGTCGATATCGGGAACGTATTCTCGACCGTCCCCCATCCGCGCGTTTTCGTTCCGACGATCGTCGCCAGCCGCATGCGCTTGAAGATCGCCGTCGTGAGTTCCGCCGTCGATTGCGACATGGCGTCCGTGAGGATCACGATTTCTTTGAAATTGCTGAGTGACGGAATCTTCGGCACCGCGGGTGTGCGCTCGAGCTTCAACTCCCCCTGTTGGAAGAGATCGAACGCGTACTGATTCGGCCCGATGAAAAGCGCCAAGAGATACTTCGCGAAATCCAAGGTGCCACCCACGTTCCCACGCACATCAATCACCATCGAAGTGAGCTGTGGATTGTCTTTCGTCTTCTCAAGCGTGTTCACGAATTCCTGCAGTGTTGCCGGAGTGACCTTCGAGAGATCGAGGTAGAGCGTCCTCGAGCCGAGCACTTGGCTCACGACCGAGGGCAGTATCTTCGTCTCATCATAGATACTCTTGGAACCTGCATCAGCAAGCACCTCCTTCGCCTTCTCGACTTGTGCCAGCTGCTCCTTCGCCTGCGGCGATGAGCTCGCCGCAAGTTCTGCGGCCTTGGTTTCGTACGCCTGCTGCACTTGTTCTGGTGACGCGCTCTTGTCGACGCCGAGCTGCGCATAGAGATCATTCTCGCGCTCGATATTATTTGCTTGATCACGAAATGCGAGTTCCTGTTTCTCCGAAAGGAGTCCGCTGCGTCCCTGTGGTGCAAGATTCGCCAAGACGACGATACCGGTATCCACCGCCAGCTGACGCTTCTTCTCTTCAGGTGTGCGTGCAAACGCCTCGGCGAGCATCTGGGCGGTACCGGCACGATCCGGAGTTGGGAGCTTCTCTTCCGCGGTTCCAGCAGCTTTAGCGAGCGCAAGGCGATAGATTTCCGCGAGATCGGCTTCGGTTCCCTTCTGCCAGTAATTGGCCATCACGATATCGAAGATCTCCATGTCGAAGCGGACGTATTTGTCGGCCTCGGCCTCGGTCTTGTAGGCAGCGGCGCTTGCCGTCTGCGAGCGTGCATCAGCGCTGTAGTACCAGTATCCGCCGATTCCCGAGGTGATGACGAGCGAGAGAGCAGCGAAGGTGAAGAGCAATTTCCGTGTCACGCTGGATAGTGTAGCAGAAAAAAACCCGTCGGATTTCCTTCATCTTCGGTACATCATCAATCCGTACGATAAGCCGTATTAGTGCCTGTCTGCGACAGGTTCGTTAGACAAACAAACTATGGGTATCATTGCATTCTTGGTTCTCGGAGGTGTCGCTGGATGGATCGCGTCGCTCATCATGGGCACCGACGCATCCCAGGGCGTCCTGGCGAACATCGTCGTCGGCGTCGTGGGGGCTATGATCGGCGGCCTTCTCTTCAACGCATTCGGCAATGCCGGAGTTACAGGCTTCAATCTCTACAGCCTCGTCGTAGCGACGCTTGGCGCCATCATCGGCCTCTATATCGTCCGTCTCGTCAGGACGGCGTAACGAGGATCCTCGAGTCAAAACGGCCGCTCACGCGGCCGTTTTGTTCATGAAATTTCTTGTATTGTCCCGCTCGCGCACGTGCATGAAGACGTTTATCCTACGGAGACTTCATGGCGCGTTCACTTCTGATCTTCCTCTCTTCCCTTGCGCTTGCGGTACTCGTGGTACCCGTTATCGAGCATGCAGCGAGCACTCCTACCCCGCTCGCTCCGGATGCCGGAGCCACTACCACCGCGATGGGCGATGCGCATTTCGAGGAACGTCTTCCGGATCCGACAGATAACCCTGCGCGCCTCATCATGCCCTCTATACAACTCGACACCTCGGTCATCGAAGTCGGTGTGACCGCGACGGGCGAGATGGACGTGCCGGATGGGAAGACGAAGAACGTCGGCTGGTATCGTTATGGCACTGTGCCGGGAGACCGGGGTAGCGCCGTCATGGATGCGCACGTCTATGCCGCCTTCAATAAGCTCCGGAATGTGAAGATCGGTGACGATATCTACGTGGTAAACATGCGCGGCGAGAAGCTCCACTTCCGCGTCACCGATTCGCGCGTGTACGAATACGACAAGCTCCCCTTGGAATACATCTTCGCGAATAGCGACGGACGCCATCTCAATTTCATCACCTGTGCACGGAAATTCATCCCGTCGATCAACACCTACAGCCATCGCTTGGTGGTGTACACCGAACTCGTCGAAGATTGATTACTGTTGCGGAACGCCGAGGAGGACGGAATCGGCTACGGTACCGACCTTCGTACGCAGGAATTGTGCGGTCGCCTCGAAAAGGAGCACGGTCTGATCGATATCGCCGTCGGTATTCTCGTTCTTCGTCTTCACGATGAGTTCGTCGATGTCCCGCTGCAAGCCCTTCACGGTGAAGAACTTCCGTACGAAGAAGCGGTACCACGGCAGCTTCACGCTCACGCGCTCGTCCAAAGTAGGCGCCGCGGGAATCACCTTCACCCGCACCGGCAGCGACCACGGTATGATCGCCAGAAGATAGCCACGCGAACGATACACGATCTCATACGACGACGCGGTGAACGCGACCTCCTGCACGTTCGTATCGCGCAGCGCCGTAGATGCGGCGATGAGACCGAGCTCTGCATCCGAAGCCTTCCCTTTTCCCTTACGCCAATACGAAAGTATTTCGCGCAGGTCGACGTCCCCCGAGAGAACTTGTCGCACTTTCGCGCCGATGACGCGTACGCCGAGTCCCCCGCTCGCCGTAGCCGCGGTCGTACCGCTGCCTTGCGCACCGACGCCTGTGAGCGCGCCGCCGCTAAGAAGCGTATTCACGAGCTCTTCCACGTCCGGATCATCGGAATCGTCTGGATCATCGGGAGTCGTCTCGGGTGTATTCGGTGCAGGATCATTCGGCACAACGGTGCCCCCTGCCTGCGAACCGGGACCGTTTCCGCCGCCCGGTGTTGCAGTGCTGCCGGTATTGTTCGTCGAATCCGGACTCGGTTCCGGTAGCGAACCGTCACCCACCTCGATCGTCTCCGTATTGTTGTAAAAAACCGCCTGCGCGTACCCTGTCGGCACCAAAAGAAGCGCGATGACGAGTGCGATCCTCATATTAGCGGAGTGCCACATAGATAAGGGTCGCGAGCAGCGTGTACGTCGCGGTATTCACCGGCGCAGAAGTACCGAAGAGTTTCGTCGCCCCACCGAAGGTGCTCTTCGGATTGAACAAGACGCCATCAAGCGTGATGCCCGCATAGATTTCATCGAGGATGAGGTGCGTGAAGAATCCCGCCGCCATGGCTCCGCCGAAATAGAGAGCGACTTCTTGAGAGAATCCGTAGTGTTTCGCGAGAAGAAAGGTTCCGACGGCGGCTATACCCAGAGCCGGCAGCGAGTGGAACATACCGCGATGATGCGTGAGTCGCTTGATGATGCCGCCGACCACTACCCAGAAAAAGACCAAAGACGCTCCGGGGATGCCGACAAGATACCGCCAATCAGTCGCATACGCCGAAGCGAGCGTATAGAACGTAACCACCGTCGTCACCGCAAGCGTCATCGCCCCGAACACGAGATAGAACGGCATACTCGAATCGCTGTCCGTATCGGGCAAAAATGAGCCGATGACGGTAACGCCGAAAAGAAACACGAGGAGCGCGATGTCGGTGACGAGCGCGTATGAATAGAGCGCGACAACGACCACCATCGCGACGATGGCACCCCATGCGATATGTTCCCTGAACATCGCCATGGGACTATTTTAAGCTACGCGCGACGGCGGCTGAGCAGTTTCCCTACTACGTAGAGGATATAGGCATTAAGTACGATAGGAGCGAGGATGAGCACGTACGCGAGATCGCCGCTCACGCCGCCGAACTCGAAAGAGGCGAGGATCAGCGTCCAGGGCATCCCCAGGATGAGCGCGATGAAGCTCTCGCCGAAAAGGCCTTGGGTGAAGATGAAGTAAGCGCTTATGGCGAGATAGATGCCGGGCAGGAGGTATTTCATGGGATTAAGTGTACCACTCTTCCCGTGCTAGATTGGAGCTAGTTGTATGGCTTTGACATGAGGAGACTCTGATGAATAGTGAGAAACTGCCTGATTCTCTGACGTTGGCGACGAAGGTATTGCCGACCGGACAGGTCGAGGATCTTTCGAAGATTGATTTGATGGAACTCGTCGATCGAATGAATTTCGCAAGCCGGTACGCCCGACAAGTCATTCCCACACATGGGAACGGAGACCTTTTCCGCCAAAGAACCGCGACTGCGATGAATGCGGTCGCTCACGGCAAGGATCCGCGTATCAAGTAATTTACCTTGCCCCGCTTCTGCGGGGCTTTACCTTTAAACGATTCGTACTGCACTTTAAGAAAGCTCGAAACCTAAAATGCCTTTAGCTTCTATTTTCTCGAGATATCGAGGGTATGAGGCATATCGATTCTTCACCTGCTCAACGGTAAGCAATCCTGGCATCACTTTTGCAATCGGAACCTCGGCAAGCATCGCCTCAACTGTGGGCCAGAAATAAATTTTCCGGACTTTTCTTGAGAACGAATCGCTCCCGCAGATGAACTGGATATCGTCTCCTTCTTTATATTGAAGAGTGCTGCTCATTAACGGCTCGTGTCTCTACACTTTTGAGCCCGCTCTTGATTTCATCAAAGCGAGCGCGGTCTACCTCCCTGAATTCTAGATTGTGAATTTCCATATTACATGCGAGTACGCCAGACAAGGATACTTTGGAAACCCTCGGTTTTCCAACGGTCGCCGAAGCGACCTGCCTTCCGACACGGGGAACTCCCGTTCCCCGACCCCCTCCCTATCCAAGTCTGGCAACAAATCTCGTTGCACTCAATTTGTTGCCAGACTTGGATTCGAACCAAGATACACTCCTCCAGAGGGAGTAGTCCTACCATTAGACGATCTGGCAATTCCTAGCCATTCTACACATTTTTCCCCCGCCCTCAACGTAGCGTTCATGCGGAAGATACGCGACAATAGGGATATGCAGGACAATCTCCGGCTGATCTTTTCGGGCCTTTGGTTCCCCGCGACAGGATCGCTGTTCGCGAGCACCCTTCTTTTCGTACTTACTTTGGGTGACTATTGGGAATTCCTCCTCTACGCACTCGGCGCATGGATCATCTGCACCAGCGTCGTGATCCTCACCTCCCTCAATTCGTAGCTATTTGATCTTCCGTGCGAGCGAAGCTTTGACGAACGCACTGAACAAGGGGTGCGGTGTGAGCGGTCGCGCCTTGAGTTCCGGATGGAACTGGGTACCGAGGAAGAATGGATGCTCATCCTTCGGCAATTCCGCGATTTCCATCAGCTTTCCATCAGGCGAGGTGCCTGAAAATACCAGACCTGCATCAGAAAGCTGCTCAACATACTCCGGATTCACTTCGAAACGATGACGATGGCGTTCGGAAATCTCCCCTGCCCCATACGCCTTCTGCGCGACGGAGCCGCTCTTCAATTTGCACGGGTATGCACCCAAGCGCATCGAACCGCCGTAATCCTTTTTCTGCATCTTCTCGATCTGCTCAGGCAGGATCATGATGATCGGATGCTTGGTCTTCGGATCGATCTCCGTGGTGTGCGCTCCCGCCAGTTTCGCTACATGACGCGCGTATTCCACCGTAAGGAGCTGCATGCCGTAGCAAAGACCGAAGTACGGGATCTTGTTCTCGCGCACATATTTGATCACGTTGATCTTCCCCTCGATACCGCTTTCCCCGAAGCCCCCCGGCACAAGGATGCCATGATACTGAGAGAGCTCTTTCACCTTTGAAGGATCCTTCTGGTAATCCTTGGCGTTGAGCCAATGGATCTCCGGCTTTACACCGAGATGGAACGCGGAGAATTTGATTGCCTCGATGACTGAAAGATACGCGTCTGAAAGCACGAAATCCCCCGTATCGAAATACTTGCCGACGATACCGATCTTAACCTTCTCGCGACCATTGTGCGCATGCGCCGCGAACTTACGCCACTCATTCATGTCCGACGCCTGCTTACCTTTCTTATTGAGCGCTTTGAGGAGGATGTCAGAGAGATTGTCGCGCTCGAAATTGAGCGGCACATCGTAGATGGAATCGACGTCCGGTGCGGAAATGATGTGATCCGCCGGGATGTTCACTTGGATCGAAAGTTTCTCCTTGCGCTTATCATCGAGCGGCGTATTCGCACGCGCGATGAGGAAATCCGGCTGCACGCCGTAGGCATTAAGCTGGCGCACGGCATTCTGCGTCGGCTTGGTCTTCATCTCGCCGATGGTCCCCGGCACCGGCATGTAGGAGACCATTACGAAAAGACAATCAGCCGGATTCTGAAGATGGATGACGCGTGCGGCATCGATGAAGAGCGCGTTCGAGAAATCCCCCAATGTCCCGCCGATCTCGATCACGGTCACATCGGATTTCGCGAGCTGCGCGCTACGCTTCAAACGCTCCACGACGGCGTCACGCACATGTGGCACTGCCTCGACACACTTGCCGCCGTAGCCGAGGTTGCGCTCGCGATCGATCACCTGCTTATAGATCATGCCGGAGGTCATGTAGTCCTCGGGGCCGAGATCGCGATTGAGGAAGCGTTCGTAGTTCCCCATGTCCTGGTCGGTCTCGAGGCCGCTATCCAAGACGAACACCTCGCCGTGTTCCGTCGGGTTCATAGTCCCCGCATCTACGTTGAGATACGGATCGATCTTCACGAGATTCACCTTGAGACCTCGTGCGGCAAGAATCTTGCCGATCGAGGCAGTCGCGATCCCCTTACCGACGCCTGACATGACGCCTCCGATCACGAATATGTATTTATGGTTGTTTGCGCGCGCACGCGTTGCCGTCATAACCGGAATATCTGTATCTTAGTCAGTAATATCCATCGTGACCGGAATGACTGTGCATAACCCTAGCTACGCAAATACCGGCGGACCGCCAGGAAGCTCGAGATGGCTCCCAGCGCGATGCCGAGTCCGATGATGGTGAAGAAAAGGCTCGGGAACGAGCTCACGTAGTAGTCGAACACGTTGAAAGTGCCGAAGAATGCCTCAGACGCAGGCCCAAGCCAGATGGCCAACGGGTACAGGATAAGAAGCACGATGATGCCGGAAATGAGGCCGTAGAGAATACCCGCAACAACGAAGGGGCCGCGGACATACCAATGCCCTGCACCGACGAGATTCATGACCCCGATCTCATCACGCGCGGTATAGATGGCGAGACGGATGGTATTGAACGCGATAAGCACGCTCGCTGCGGCGAGGAAGATAGCCGCGGCGATGCCGACGGTGCGCGAGGTCTCGATGATGTTGGTGAGGCGATCGATCGCCGTCTTGTTCTGGAAGAAGTTGACCTTGCTGATGGTGCTATCCGTCCCCTGCTGGGTCTCCAAGAACTGCGCGATCGATGCGTACTGCGACGTCTCCTTCGCGCGGATAGCAAGCGACGGACCGAGCGGATTCTCCGAGAGCTGATCGAGCGCCTGGATGGTCATCTGCTCGTTCTTATGGCGCTCACGGAACTCCGTCAGCGCCTGCTCGCGTGAGGTATACGCGACCGACGCGACTTCCGGCAATCGCTCAAGATCCTGCTTCACGCGCATCACCTGCTCTTCCGACGCAGTGGTGGTGAAGTAGACGTTCACATCCACCTTGTTGGTAAGCTGATCGAGCGTGGACTGGAGTGCAGCGCCGGAAACCATAAGGCATGCCATCACGAAGAGCGTGATGAGCATGATGAAGATCGCGGAGAGCGAAACGAAACCGTTACGGATGAAGCCGATGAGACCGTAGCGCGCGACACGTTTGGTGGTTACCCAGAATGACATATTACAGAGTGTATTTACCTTCCTTATCGTCGCGCACGACGCGACCCTGATCCAAGGTCACGACGCGACGGCCGACCGAGTCGACAACGGTCTTGTTGTGGGTAGTGAGAAGTACGGTCGTCCCGAGGTTGTTGATCTTCTTGAGGATCTCCACGACGTCATGCGTGTTCACCGGATCGAGGTTGCCCGTCGGCTCATCGGCGATGAGGACGTCCGGCTGGTTGACGATCGCGCGCGCGATCGCGACGCGCTGCTGCTCACCGCCGGAGAGCTGTCGCGGGAAATGCCAGAGCTTGTCGCTGAGACCCACGAGATCGAGTACATGCGGGACATCCGCCTGGATGTCCTCATCAGGCTTCCCTGCCACTTCCATGGCGAACGCTACGTTCTCGTAGATGTTCTTGGATGGGATAAGACGGAAATCCTGGAAGATGGTGCCGATGTTGCGGCGAAGACCGAGGAGCTCCCTATCAGAAAGACCCGCGATCTCTCGCGAGCCGAAATAGACCGTCCCTTCCGTCGGGAAGATCTCAGCGAACAGCATCTTGAGGAGGGTCGTCTTACCGGCACCGGAATGCCCGACGATGGATACGAATTCTCCCGGATCGATCGAGAGGGTGATGTCTTCGACAGCGGGCACGCCATCGCTATATTTCTTCGTCACTCGATCGAAATAAATCACGGACCTCATTATACCCCACTCATGCGAGGTGCAACAATTTCATGAATCCTAGGCCCCCAGCTCCTTTTCAGCGTCGATAGAAAGCCTCGCTTTATATAGACTTGCTGGCTCGAGAATAGAAAACCCGGGTTTTCTATTCTACTCGCTGCGCGGCGTCTATGAACGACTGGATGTCCCCTTCGAGCACCTTCTCGATGTCACGGCGCTCATGCTCGGTACGATGGTCTTTGACGAGCTGGTACGGATGCAGCACATACGAGCGGATCTGGCTTCCCCACTCGATCTTTGTCGAAGCCCCCGCCGAAAGTCCGCGCGCTTCCGCTTCCGCTGCCGCTTCACGCATCTGGAACAGCTTTCCGCGGATCATCTCGAGCGCTTTCTCTTTGTTCTGGAGCTGGCTGCGCTCCGACGTGACATGGACGGAAATTCCGCTCGGCTTGTGCGTCATGCGCACGGCCGTGTCGCGCTTATTTACGTTCTGTCCGCCGGGGCCGCCGCTGCGCGCGACAGTGATCTCAAGATCGGTCTCGGGGATATGGTCATCACCCACGTCGGGCAGTTTCGGCAATACTTCCGCGAGCGCGAACGAGGTCTGCCGCTTTCCCGCGGAGCCGAAGGGAGAAATACGCACCAAGCGATGCACGCCTGCTTCTTTCTTCAAGGCGCCGTATGCGCCGTTGCCGCTTACTTCGAATGAGATACTGCGGAATCCTCCCATCGAATTCTCGTTGGATGAGAGGAGTGCATTCTTCCATCCGCGGTTGGCAGCGTATTTGGCATACATGCTGTAAAGGATGCGCGCGAAATCCTCCGCATCATCCCCTCCCGCGCCTGCGATGATCGAGATGATTGCGTCACCCTTGTCGTAGGAGCCTGCACCCGCAAGTTTCGCCTTCAGATCTTGGTACTCCTTCAGTGTCGCCTGTGCCTTATCTTTATCCGACCAGAAATCCGGCAACCCCATTGCCGCCTCGATCTCTACGATGCGTGCCTCGATCACCTCTTTCCCTTGCATGGCGGGAGTATAGCAAGAGGGGCGCATCTGCGCCCCTCAATGCAACGGCACTGCACGTACCAACATGATACGTATCGCGCCTTCCCATTGGACGAGGTCCCACACTCGAAATCGCGAGATACCTTCACCGTCTCGCGACGGAAGCGGAATTTCTTCCGATGTCTCACCGATATTCAAAAGCATGAGTATGACTTCCTCGTGATCAGGGTCGAGCTCAGCAACAAACTGAGGCTCATTGAGCCGATTACGGCAGTCCGCGAATACTCGCATGCGCGACCTCCTTTCCTCTTCCTGAAGTGTACACCCTCTTGGAGCCGAAGACCGGGATTGAACCGGTGACCCCGTCTTTACGAAAGACGTGCTCTACCAACTGAGCTACTTCGGCAATGCGGATATCCTACGCGAAAATGCTGGATTTTCAATCTTACGGTCCGGGATTTCACTGCTCGCCGTATTCTCGGCTGCGCTTTCGAAACCCTCGGTTTCGAATAACTTCCGACACGGAGGGGGTCCGGTGGGTCCCCCTCCGACCCTCCCCCGTTCAATCCCGGTCGGGCCTCTCGCTACGCTCGTGAGCCGACGACCGGGATTGAACCGGTGACCTCGTCCTTACCAAGGACGTGCTCTACCAACTGAGCTACGTCGGCTAGTGGAGCCAAGATATCACGCAATCGCGTAGTCCCAAAGCTCCCCTATGCGGGCCGTTATGGACGCATCGGCGATGTCTTCAGGATTCAGGTCGATACCGGAAAAGAGCATCTCTTCAAGCTTCAGGACGTTTACCGGGAACGTATCAGCGATATGTGCGGTCCCGTCCTCTTTCCAGGCAGCCGCATATCGCGCGGCCCCGTCTGCAAGGCGCTCCTGTACCGAGAGGACACCGAACGGTCCGACGCGCATGTCCGCATACTGCACGATCTGCAGATTCACATCCTCACTCATCAGTATCTGCATCATATTGCGCAACCCCAGCTGATCAAAGATCCTCCGCTCAGCCCCCTTGCCTAACTCATCCAGTATCGCGTCGGTCGCCTCATGCTCCTCTGCTCCATATCGAGACCGGATCTTCTCCTGCACCCCCTCCCAATGAGGGATCTCATCTGGTGGGCAGAGTGATCGCAGGGCAGAATGCGTGGTATAGGTGAAATCGAATTTCACGATCGCACCGATATCGTGCAAGAGACATGTCGAGAGGACGAGCCTGCTGTCCGCGCCCTGAATATGCTTCGCGAGCATCTCCCCTACTGCGGCCACGCGCAGCTGGTGCAGCTGCAGCCACGGCGGCACCTGATATCGCTCGTAGAGTTCGCGAACGGTCATCGGCCCACCTTAACACGTCAGACTAATGCGATACCCTTCTCTTCGATACGCTTCAAGAGGCGCAGAAGGACCTGCGGATCGACCGGCTTCACGAGGTGCTCGTCGAATCCGGCCGCCTTCGATTTCATGCGGTCACTCTCCTGCCCCCATCCGGTCATCGCGATGAGCGCCATATTCTGCCCCCACGACTGCTTACGGATGGTCTCCGCCGCTTCGTACCCGTTCATCCGCGGCATACCGATGTCCAAGAGGACCACATTCGGTCGGTACGTATTGGCGAGATCGACCGCCTCGATACCGTCACGTGCCGTCCGTGTCTGGTGTCCGGCAAGATGCAGCATCATGTTGAGTGTCGAGACCGCATCTTCGTTGTCGTCCACGATGAGGATGCGCATAGACGCCGCAGGGGTAGGCGCGCTTCGATGCGGTCGTTCCACTGATTCATCCACGACGATCGGCAAGTGGACCGCGAACGAGCTTCCTTTGCCATGCCCCTTACTCTCCACATGGATGGAGCCGTGATGCATCTTGATGAGACGCTTCGCGAGCGTGAGCCCGATACCGAGCCCTCCTTTCGTTCCGGAAGAATTCTCCGCTTGCCGGAACATGTCGAACACGTGCGGGAGCATCTCCGCAGAGATACCGATACCGGAATCCCGCACGACGATCACCACTTCCCTGCCACGACATTCTGCGGTGAGCCAGATATGTCCGCCGGATTCCGTGTACTTCGCCGCATTATTGAGGAGGTTCGAGATCGCCTGTGCGATGCGCACGAGATCTCCTTTCAGGAAGACAGAACCCTCCGGCATCGTGACCGAGAATTCATGGCCGGACGATTCGATGAGCGGCTTCGAGGTCTCGATCGCGACGCGCAGCACATCGGCAAGCGGGATCACTTCTTTCTTAAGCTCGAGCTTGTTACCGGTGATGCGCGCGATATCCAGAAGATCATCGATGAGACGTGTCATCTGCTTCATCTGCCTGCTCATGATGTCGAGCGCCCATTGCGATTCCGCGCTGCGTTCTCCCTGCATCTGCAATATCTCTATGGCGTTACGCAAAGGAGCGAGCGGGTTGCGCAACTCATGCGCCAAAGTCGCCAGGAATTCATCCTTGGTGCGTGCGGAATTACGCAGTGCATCCTCCGCTTTGCGACGCGCGGTCACATCGCTCACGATCTTCATGACGCCCGTAATGCGCCCATCCTCGTATAGTGGCGCAGCGGAAAGATTCACATGCACGAGGGAACCGGATTTCGTGCGCCGGAATGTCTCGATATCATAGAAAGTCTCGCCGTGAGCGGCGCGGGTCCGGAAGTGCTCGAATTCCTCCACCTTGTCCCGCGGTACGAACGGTACCGGATTCCCCAAAACCTCGGACGCCTTCCATCCGAAAAGACGCTCGGCCGCAGGATTCCAGAGACGCACGATACCGCTATCCGGATCAAGCACGATGATAGGAAGCGGCGCAGCCGCGATGAGCGTGCGCAGCATGGCGTTCGCACGACGCAATTCATCAAGCATGTGTGTCTCCTCGCCCGCGGGTCCTGACTGTCCATCCTGAGTGACGTAATGCGGCATATGACCCCCGAAAGCGCGAAGACGCTGACATCCGGATTAAACCATCTCGATGATGAGGTGAAGATGAAGATTCCCTTGCACGCTTCATTTTGGAGGTATACTGGTCGGTATGAATGAGATGTTCAGGAAGCTATCCCACCGCGCAAGTGCAAGCTTGGGTTCCCCATGGGCATTCGCCATAGCCCTCTCCATCGTCTTGCTGTGGGCATTCGCGGGGCCGCTGGTCAATTTTTCCACCACGTGGCAGCTTTTCATCAATACGATGACGACCATCCTCACCTTCCTCATGGTCTTCCTCATCCAGAACACTCAGAACCGCGATGCGCGCGCGATGCAGCTCAAGCTCGACGAGCTCATCCGCGCCGTCCGCCCTGCGCGCGACATGCTCATCGACATCGAGGATATGGAAGAAGAAGAGCTCATGCTTCTCCAGGATGAATTCAAGAAGTTCCGCGAGACCAAGATCAACGAAATCAGATCGAAGCGCCGCTAGTACGACTGCTACAATACGCAGATGCTCGGTGTCATCCTGATCGCAGTCGGCGAACTCTTCGCCGAAGCAAGCGCTACGATCGGCCGCTACGAAGTGAAGCACCGTAAAGAGACCCTCTATACGATGGGGTTCCTGAGCGGCTTCTGGGCCACGGTCTTCCTCGTCATCTACAGCTTCACGTGGGGAGAATTCAGGTTTTCGTACGATAGTCTTCCGACATTCGGAGCGCGACTCGGCCTCGAGATAGCGCTTCTTCTTTTCTCATTGCACGCGATGGTTCAGGCCGATAGGAGCACGTTCGCGTTCCTGCGCACGTTCACTATCCCCCTGCTTCTTGCGGCAGACCTCGCGCTTGGATACCCGCTTTCCATCAATCAGGTATTCGGTGTATCTCTTATCGTCATCGCGCTCCTCATCCTTCTTCTCAATCACGGCCTCAGCCGTCGCGGCAAGCTGCTCTCGCTCATGTCGGCGATCTGCGCGGTAGGGACGATCACGCTCTACAAGTACAACATCACGTATTTCAATTCAGTCGAAGCCGAGCAGACATTGATGCACGTGTTCCTGCTGGTTGCGATCGCAGCAGCCGCAAAGCTTCAGACCGGCGAAGATGTCACCCGTCGCATGTTCAAACCGGTCTTCTTCGCACAATCGCTTCTCGCCGGTGTCGCGACCATGCTCTTCAGTTTCGCGTTCCTGTTCGCCCCGGCCTCTGTCATCACGGCGGTGAAGCGGTCCTTGGAGATCCTTGGTGCAATCGTCTTCGGTCGCAAGTATTTCCATGAGAAACACGTGCTCCTGAAACTGCTCGCCTGTGCGCTCGTTGCGGGAGGGATCGGGCTGATGGTGGTGTAGGTTTGAGTGACGGGACTCGGTCACAGATATTTCTTGCGCCGTCGGACAGATTTTTTCGCGACCATAGGCATCGTCTCGGCCAAGAGCTCATTCGTCGCCGTCGCTCCTCATTCCTCTCGGCCCTGATTTTGCGACCCCGTCTGCTGACGGGTCCGCCGCAAAATCTTTCGAGTCCCGCCACTCTGCTGAAAAACGCAACAACCCCGACGGCATGCGTCGGGGTTGGCGTTTTGCGCGAGTGACGGGACTCGAACCCGCAGCCTTTCCCGTGACAGGGGAATGCTCTAACCAATTGAGCTACACCCGCA
Source organism: bacterium (assembly GCA_016789445.1). Classification (NCBI taxonomy): domain Bacteria; species bacterium. The sequence continues at coordinate 157,577 of JAEUQT010000001.1, forward strand.
AGTGAGGAGTAAAGAGGATGCTAGCATACTCTTTCTCCGAGCGCAGCGGGTGTATGAGCTCACGATTACACCCGCATTCAGAGGCGGCTAAGCCGCATGAGCCCGTACAATATATCACTTCCCTCCCCTTTTCAAACCCTTCTTCCCTAAGAGATGCTTCGCCACATCCATGCCGGAAACCAAGCCCCAGACAGCATTCACCACCATGAACGGCAGCACTCCCGAATGGTACGCATACGTAAATAGGCCTATGGATGCGACGAAGTTCAAGAGGTCGTAGGTAAGGCTTTCCGCATCAAGTTTGCTCCACTCATTACCGACAAAGGCGGTCAGTGTAAGGGCCGCCGAGCCGATACCGATGATGTCTATAAACTCCATCTCTCTATTCTATCGTAGTGTCGAGGGTGGGGGTCGGTCACGAATAATTTCTGTCCCGTCGGACAGAAATTTTCGCGACCCCGGCTCGCGGTCTCGCCTGCTGGCGAGACATCGCTCCGCCTTTCGACCCCCACACGCTGTGTGCGCAGGCACACAGCCCTCGACACAAATCCACTTCGTATATTTGTGTCGAGGGTGGGGGTCGAACCCACGACCTTGGCTTTATGAATGCCACGCTCTAACCAACTGAGCTACCCCGACAAGTGAGGAACAAAATGAGGATATACCATATTCTCATTTTTTCCGAACGCAGTCGGGCGCATGAGCATGCGAGGACCCGACGTCCTGCCAAACGTATCATTTTAACGTGCTTATTTCAACGTTCCTTTTACGCTCTCGAAAAACTCCTTGTCCTTGGGATGCGTGAGTAATTTCGAGACGTCATCGATCGGAACCCATCGCGCCTCGGGATTATCAGCATCGGTCGGTGCAAGCGCTTGCTGCAGGGTCTTATAGAGGAACATATGGATACGCTTCAGCTCACTCGTATCCTCTCCCTCCCCGCCCTTACCGATCTTGTAGCGCTCGTACGACCCGAGGTCGCGAATGAACGCCAGCTGCGTGACGCCTGATTCTTCGATAATCTCACGCTCCGCCGCTTGCTGCGGCGTCTCTCCCGGATCAACATGACCTTTCGGCAGAGACCACGAATCACCGCGCTGACTGACGACGATCACCTCATTGAGCTGGTTAAGCACGATACCTCCTGCGCTTTCGGTCACGTTCTGCATGGCGGTAGTATGCCATATGTACGCAGGGCGGGCTTGGTCAAGAACATTTCTTGCTTCCGTCGAAGCAAGAAATTTCTCGGCCCTGATGTTGCGGGGGCGGGCTTGGTCACGGATAATCTTCGCGCCGTCGCGCGAAGATTTCCGCGACCCCGGCTCGCGGTTTCGCCCACTGGCGAAACATCGCTCCGCCTTGCAAGTCCAGCACGAAAAGCGCACCGGCGCTTTTCTCCCCGCGACTGCACAAACACAAAACCGCCCGTACGGCGGCTTTGTGTTTGCTTGTTGCGGGGGCGGGACTTGCACCCGCGACCTCCAGGTTATGAGCCTGGCGAGCTACTACTGCTCCACCCCGCTATGAAGTGCGTAGTATACCTCACGAGGAAGTGTGAGGCAAATCTAGATGAATCCGAATTCCTTGAAAACGCGGGCGTACTGACTGATGACGATATTCTTCTCACGTTCGGTGAGGGGGTTTTCCGATCCTTCATGCGCGACGCGGTTACGGACCTTATGCGCTTCCCATGCCTCATCGATGGAATTGAAGTTCGCGCGGTTCACCATTTTCATCTTCTCACCCATGGTCTCGCCCTTGTACCCCAGAACATCAAGAAGTTCATTGAGCATGATGTCCGCTTCGAGGATCGCCAATCGCCACTGGTGCTCATCGTTGGAATTCGCATGTTCCATGATGCGATTCCAGCGCAAGCGCGTTCGCGGCACGTCCTCGTGATGCACGGAGTGCGCGTGCCTATGGAAGTTCGCATGCTCGATCTTACGTATCTGCGAGATACGCAATGCGCAATATGCGATACCGACACAGAACAATAAGGAGACGATGACCGCCAAAGGATAGATCGGCCCCCACAAGAGAAAAACCGACTCGGGCGACCAGCCGGTACGCATCTCCTCTTGGGCGATCGCTGCCCAATCCGGATGTTCGGTAACCTCTATGAATTCGTATACCGGCGAATTTCCCTCCATCACCGGATTATATCCTGCCCTGCTTGGCCTTAGGCAGCCTTCTCAACATCAGCGCCGATCATAAGAAGCGCGTCTTCTCCGTGATGTGGACCGATGAGCTGGAAACCTACCGGAAGAGCCTTTCCATCACGCTGCACTGATCCCGATGGAACCGAGAGCGCAGGGACACCTGCGAGATTGACCGGCACGGTAAAGATGTCCGCTGCATACATCGCGACCGGATCCGATTTCTCACCAAGCTTCCACGCCGGGATCGGCGACGTCGGTGTTGCAATAGCATCGACACCCTCGAATGCTTTCTCGAGATCGGAACGGATGAGCGCACGGACAGCACGCGCCTTTCGATAGTACGCATCGGCGTATCCGGACGAGAGAACGAACGTCCCCACGAGGATGCGGCGGCGCACTTCCGGACCGAAGCCCTGACCGCGCGATTTCTCATAGACGCTCGAGATATCTTCCGCAGGAACGGAGAGTCCGTAGCGGATGCCGTCGTAGCGCGCAAGGTTGGTCGAGACTTCGGCAGGATTGATGATGTAGTAGACCGCGAGCGAATGCGCAAGGTTCGGCAGCTCGATATCACGGACCTCATATCCTGCGGTACGAAGATCGGTGAGCGTCTTTTCGAACGCAGCAAGCACATCGGGATCTACCCCCTTTTCAAGGAGCGCACGAGGTACGCCGATGACTTTCTTCAGATTCTTCGCCGCGGTGCGCACATTCTCAGGAAGCGACGTGCTGTCATTCGCGTCATATCCTGCGATCGCTTCGCGCATGATGCGCGCGTCTTCGGTGTTCTTCGTGATGGGACCGATCTGATCGAGCGATGATGCTGCGGCCATGAGTCCGAAACGCGATACGGTGCCATACGTGGTCTTCAGTCCCACGACGCCACAGAATGCGGACGGCTGACGGATGGAGCCGCCGGTATCCGATCCAAGTGCTGCAAGCGCGAGATTCCCCGCGACCGCTGCCGACGAACCACCGGAAGTGCCGCCCGGCACACGTGCCGTATCGATCGGATTCTTCGTCGGTCCGAATGCCGAGTTCTCGGTAGAACCGCCGAGCGCGAATTCATCCATGTTGGTGCGGCCAAGAAAGATTGCCCCCTGTTCTTTCAGCTTGGTGATGACCGTCGCATCGTATGACGCACGATAGTTCTCCAACATCTTCGATGCGGAAGATGCGATGCGACCCTTGATGAGAATATTGTCTTTCACCGCGATCGGGATACCGGTAAGCGGCTTCACATCGCCTTTTGCGATGCGCTCATCAGCCGCCTTCGCTTCTTCTCGCGCCGAATCCTTCCACACCTCGAGGTAGGCATGGATTTCCGGATCGCGCTTCTCGATCTCCGCAAGATACGCATCGGTGAGTTCGAGCGCCGTGAATTCCTTCGCATCAAGAGCTTTACGCGCCGAGGAGATAGTGAGTTTCGAGAGATCCATACTACTTGGAAATGACCTGCTTCACCGCCACCTGATCATCCTTCTGTGCCGGAGCCGCATCAAGGAGCGTGCGGGTGTGCAATCCGGTCTCGTGAGGATTCGCGTCCTCACGCATGATATTTCGATGTACCGGACTCTTATGCCCAGCCTCAGCTGCCACCGCCTGGATGGTCTCGACGAAACCGAGGATCTCCGGAATCTCCTTCTCGAGTTTGGCCAGCTCATCGGCCGAGACTTCGAGCTTGGCAAGCTTGGCGAGCGCAGCGACGTCGATCTGTGTCATCCGAGCATCCTAGCAAATTCCTCCTCGCTCAGCACCTGGACGCCCAGCTGTCGGGCTTTGTCTAATTTCGAACCAGCGCTCTCGCCCGCGACGAGATACGAGGTCTTTTTCGATACCGAGCCGGATGCGGAACCTCCCAAGGAACGGATTTTAGCCTCCGCCTCCTCGCGACTCATGCGCTCAAGCGTGCCCGTAAGGACGAAGGTCTTTCCCGCAAATCGGCCGTTCCTTGCCGGAGCCGCATCCTTTTCTACTTTGAGATGCTCGAGCAGGCGATCAAGGATGGCTGCCTTCTCCTTCCGCCTGAACCACTCGTGAATGGAAGTCGCGAGCGTCTCGCCGACTCCGTTTACTGACGTGAGCTCTTCGACCGAAGCAGCGCGCAGTTTATCGATAATCCCGAAATGCTGTGAGAGCAATCGCGCCGTCTCCTCACCCACATGATCGATGGAAAGACCATAGAGGAGGCGCGAAAGCGATACCATGCGTGCTTTATTGATATTCTCGATCAGCTTTCGTGCGGAAATCTCAGCAAAACCTTCGAGCGCCAGAAGATCGCCCTCGGTGAGCGTGAATATCTCGTCATACGTATTGACCAGACCCTCGTCCACCAGAAGCTCCGCAGTCTCCTTCCCCAAGCCTTCGATATCGAATGCGGCGCGAGATGCGAAGTGACGCAATCGACGCTTGGCGAAGATCGCTGAGTCGCGATTTACGCACCGCCATGCCGATGTCCCTGGCACGCGCTCGATGCGACCATCCCCACCGCATGCTTCGACGATTGTCGGCCATGTAAAGACCTTCTCTTTCCCGGTACGCAGTTCAGGCAAGACTTTGACGATATCCGGGATTACGTCGCCCGCCTTCTGCAGGATTACGGTATCCCCGATACGCACATCGAGACGCTTGATCTCGTCTTCGTTATGGAGCGTCGCACGCGATACGGTGGTTCCAGCGACCGAAACCGGCTTCAGGTGTGCCACCGGAGTCAGGACGCCCGTGCGTCCTACCTGGAGGACGATATCTTCCACGATCGTCGTCACCTGCTCAGCCGGGAACTTGTACGCGATCGCGAAGCGCGGTCCCTTGCCGGTATAACCCAGCGCTTCCTCGTATTTCTTTTCGTTCACTTTGACGACGATGCCGTCCACCCAATAATCCTGCTTACGTCCTTTTTCCTTCCACTTCTCCCAAAAAGCGATAACTCCTTCGATGTCCGAGACCTCGCAGTTCGGATTCACCTTAAACCCGAGTTCGCGCAGATAGGTGAGCTCCCCCACCTGATCCTGCGGATATGTTTCCGAGGTCGATGCCAATTCGTAGATAAACGTATCGAGCTTGCGCGATGCGGCCACCCGAGGGTCGAGCTGTCGGATCGAGCCTGCGGCAGCATTGCGCGGATTCGCGAATAGAGCTTCTCCCTTCTTCTCGCGCTCCTTGTTGATACGCGCAAGCTCTTTGGCACCAAGCCATACCTCGCCCTCCACGATGACATCAACCGGGCGCGGCAGCGAAAGCGGCACGCTCTCGATCGTGCGGACGTTGTGCGTCACATCCTCCCCCACCTCGCCATCACCCCGCGTCGCAGCCGTCTTCAGAAGCCCCTTCTCGTAGGTCAGTACGACCTTGAGACCGTCGATCTTGAGTTCGCTCATATAGCTCGGCTTCGCATCCGGAAACTGCTGCTTAAGAAACCGCTTCACACGCGCATCGAACTCACGGATGTCTTCTTCGCTGAACGCATCGTTGAGCGACCACTGCGGCACCGTATGCTTCACCTTCTTGAAACCAGGGAGCGGCTCTCCTGCCACGCGTTGTGATGGGCTATCCGGCGTTATGAGCGCAGGATACTCGCTCTCGATTTCAGAGAGCTCGTGCTTGAGTGAATCCAACGCCTCGGGGGAAATCTCCTCCTTGTCATACACGTGATAGAGCGTGCGGTATTCATTGATGCTTGCCTTGAGCTTCTCGTATCTGGCGCGCACGTCCTTCGGGATCATGCGGGAAGCTTAGCGTCTTTCGACGCTTTTTTCTACCTAGTAGCTGAGCTCGACGGAGCGCTGGAGCGCGCGACCGGAGAGCGAAATATCCGAGCAGGGCGTGCTGAAACCATCGGCATGGATGACCGTCCGCGGATCGGTCGTCTTTTTCTCCACCGCCACCTGCACGCAGTAGCCATTCGGTTCGAACTCGAATTCCATGGTGTATGGCAGCGCTCCCGGCGCGCCGGTAATGGTGAGCGGTGCACCGTTGCATGCCGGATCGAGTCCCGGGGTCGTGCTGCTGAAATATTCATAGCGCACGTCCCAGTACAGCGCACACTCAGCGCCGGTATCCGCCGCATAGAATGCATATTGCGAACTGCGCCCCAAGGACGAGAGGATGACCTGTTTCTGCGCAACGCTGAAAATCGAGATGCCCAGCGTAAGGACCAAGGACGCTACGAGTGCCGAGAACAATATCGTGAAGCCGCGCTGGTTTTTCATCATACGCTTCCATCGTTAACCCAGCGGTACAGATTCTCGTAGATCGTAAACGTGCGGAGCTGATTGAGGCCGCCCGTCGTCCATTCGACAGTGACGGTGACGCGGATCTCATCCTGCGTACCTTCGACGTACTCCGCCTCGACGGTCCGACGATATTTGGTACTCGCCCATCCGGTACTGTACCCGTAGAGGTCCCCATCAGTCTGCAGATACTGACAGGTGCCCGAGCAGGTAGCGATGGCGTTATTGCGCGTATCGATGGTGAATGGTGTGCCGATCGGGATATTGCATAGCAGCGTCATCGGGGTGCACGCCGGATCAGGCTGATCATAGGCGATGCGCAGGATATTCCCGTCGCGGATCGAGCGCACCGATTCGATCGCCTCCTGTCCGAGATTGAATGCCGCGATCTGGTCACGTGCGTAATACGCAGCGGAAAGCGATTGCATGGTGAGTGACATCGGCGCCACGATCGCCACCGTGAGGATGGTGATCGCGACCAAGGTCTCGATGAGCGTCATCCCTTTTTGTGATTCGTGCGTTTTCATATCAGATATCGAGCGCACGCTGCACCGCGGTTGCCTGGATGTAGAACGTGGTACGGGTTTTCTCGTCATTGCCGGCACTTCCCTTCACCACGACCACGACCTTCGGCTGGGTGATGTCTCCCGGCTGGGTTCCGATGACATAGAACGTCAGTTCTTCGATGGAGATCTCCGGTGCCGTGATCGGGATCGAATTCGTGCCGCCGTTGAGCGATCGATAGATGCGCCCTCCCTGGATGAAATATACCGCGCGCTCATTCTGCTGGGTGCTATCTGATCCATATGGAGCGAACGAAAAGAGATCGTCACCATTCGCGCAGTCTGCTCCTACGGCGCCTGGAATACCTGATCCGTTGCAATTGTAATGCGTACCCATGCGCGCGGCGCGTACCATGCTGTCCAGAGAGATATTGAGGTTGTTCATGACGCTCTCGAGCGTACGCGCCTTACGGTTCGCGTCCACGAGAGCCAGGAGCGCACCGACGGCGACCAGCATGATGATCGCGAAAAGCGATACGGAAACCATCATCTCGACGAGCGAGAAACCCTTCTCAGAACGTATGTCGCGAGAAGATGTCATTGTACGGAGATCTGGCCCGAAGCTTCGACGATGACTTCTGATTGTTCGCCGCTGCGAGACTGCAGCACGATACGCGCCCGGTCATCGAGCGTGGCCCCTGCGGAGCGGCGGATCATCGCATCCGGCTCGGGACGCCTGAAGAGCATGCTCAGCTGGGACAAACTACAGGTCTCGATCCCGTTCATCGCTCGGGCGCAGATATTCGCGATGCGGTATCCGCCGTTGAGCGTGGTCGAGGTGACCGTCTCTCCTGTATCGAAAACGCCGTTCTGGTTCACATCCCCGAACAGCACGTACGAACTCAGGGCATCCTCTGCCGGCTGCGTGATATGGATCCCGTATCCCACATCGAAATTGACTCCTTGATACCGACGCACGGCGATACCGTAGACCTGTGCCTGACGGACCGAAAGCGCCATGTCATGCGCGAGGTTCTGTAAGACGATGAGATTGCCGAAGCGCGCGTTCGTCGAGAGGACCACGCCAGAGAGGATCATGAAGATCCCGGTCACTACCATCAATTCCACAAGACTAAAGCCCCGGGAAAGCCGAGAATCGGTGCGTAGGAATATATGAGAGCGAACCATACGATGCTGGTGCCGATGATGAGGAACGGTCCGAACGGCACTTCGCTCTTCATTGTAAATCCCTCCTTCCCTCCTCCCAAGCGAGTTATCCCAAGAGAATGGAGGACCTTCACGATATGCGGAAGCGGAATAAGGATGAATACTCCTATGATCGCGCCGATGACGAAAGAATACATGAGCGCCAAATATCCGTACCCAAGGCCGAGAAGCCATCCCATACCGAGCGCGAATTTCACATCGCCGAACCCCATCCACGTACCACGCGAGATGAGCCACATGAGGAAAAGCGGGAGCGAAACCAGCGGCCCTGCCACGAGAAGCCACACGTAGGGCACCCACTCCCCCGTTGGCGCAAAGAGATACATGAGATAGAGGGAGAATACGAGCGCCAGAGCATTGAAACTCCACACCCATCGATCAGGCATGATCATGTGGTAGAGGTCGTACACGAATATCGCGATGCAGAAAATCGCAATCGCGCACCCGATCACCTGCGCGATAAGAGGAAGCGGCGCGAGACCGAGCATAAGAAACGAGATTCCTGCCGCGAGTTCGACTACGGGATACTGGACGGAGATCGAGGCACGGCACGAGGAGCACTTCCCGCGCAGCATGAGCCACGAAAGGACGGGAAGAAGCTCGTGCCATGCAAGCACCCTGCCGCATTTCGGACACGAACTTCGTCCATCAAGCGCGCGCGTGCCGTGGCGAAGGATGAGCACATTCGTGAAGCTGCCGAAGATGAGGCCGAATCCGAGCCAGACGACGGCCTCGTAGAGCATGCGGAGATTCTAACAGAAAAGCACACCTCTCGGTGTGCTTTTCCTTCAGAACAGAGAGAAACTACGGCGTTACGCAGAAGCGCGCGGTCGCACCACTGTCAGAGCAGTCGATGCCGCCGATCGGATTGGTATCAACATCGCCCGCAGGAACGGCCGAAGATCCACCTTCGATATCAGCACCAATGACATAGCCTGGGCACGCTGGAGACGTTGTCGTACATGCAGTCGTACCGTCTGCCGCGAGCGCTGCATAGCTGTACGGCGCGAGCGTCGTCGGATCAAGCGGAAGCGCCGAGATGTACTTGCTGGTGACGAGCACCGACGTGGTTGCTGAGGCAAACGCTTCGGTAGCCGTCGGGAAACGCTGGTTTGCATCGTAGTAAAGCTCAAGCGCCAACTGAAGCTGCTTGATGTCGGAGATACGGCGTGCATCGCGACCCTTCTTACGGGCGCTGTTGAGTGACGCCAGGACGACCGACGAGAGGATACCGATGATGGCGATCACCACGAGGAGCTCGATGAGGGTGAAGCCGCGCTGAGATCGATTAAACATAGTTATGATTGCGTTAATCCGCTAATGAATAACAAACTTACGGTTGCTGACAGTACATCGGATCGGTGCAGGTTACGCTACCCACCGTACCGTCGATGTCCTGACTGAGCGCTGCGTTCGCCGTATCCTCAAGCGTTGCGCCGAGGATGTAGCTCGCACAGACACCGCCGCTTTGCGTACATGCTGCACCCGCGCTCGTAAGGTTATCGAACGAGTACGAGCCCGATTGAGGATCTGTCGGCACGACTGAGATGTATGTCGGCGCAAGCTGCGAGAGAGCATCCGGATACTCGCTCGAGTTATTGTCATAAAAGAGCTCGAGCGCCAACTGAAGCTGCTTGATGTCGGAGATACGGCGTGCATCGCGACCCTTCTTACGGGCGCTGTTGAGTGACGCCAGGACGACCGACGAGAGGATACCGATGATGGCGATCACCACGAGGAGCTCGATGAGGGTGAAGCCGCGTTCATTTCGTGAAAACATAGAATTGTGAATAAACGGTTAAAATTTGATCGCTATGCACGCTACGCGCGATGCAATCATCATACGGCACATCACACTCCCCTTGTCGAGTGGGTGTGTATAACCGCTAGATACCTGACGCGATGTTGTAGATAGGCACGAGGACCGACGCGAGAAGGATGGCGACGCCGACGGCGAGCATGACGATCATGAACGGCTCGATGAGTGAGACGAGCGTGTCCACTGCGTTATTCACTTCGCGGCGGTAGAACTTCGCAATGGAATCAAGGATCGAACCCATATTGCCGGTCTCTTCGCCGATCTTGATCATCGCCACCATGATGCCCGGGATCTCCGGATGCTTACGGAACGCTTCGGAAACCGGCATACCGGCCTTCACGTCGACCGCTGCTTCGCGCAGGACGCGCTCGTACGTCGGGTCTTCGACGACGGTGCCGGTGATCTCGAGTCCGCGCAGCATCTGAATACCCGATCGGAGCATGGTTGAGAGGTTGTCAGCGAGACGCGAGAGATAGAGGTTCTGATAGATACCGCCGAGGACCGGGACCTGTAATCGTGCACGCGAGAAGACCACCTGACCGGTTTGTGTCTTGATGTAGCGATAGAGGAAAAAACCCGCAAGGACGACGAGGATACCCCAGAGCAGTGCGTAATTGGCGAAGAGATTACTCATGCCGATGACGACGCGAGTATAGACCGGCACCGACTGCCCCACTTCCGTGAGCATGCCCGCGAGCTTCGGGATCACCAGCGTCATCATGAGCACCATGACGATGACGAACGTTCCCACGATGAACGCCGGATAGATGAGTGCGTTCTTCGCTTTCGCCGTGATTTCGTAGTTACGATCGAGGTAATCCGCGAGATAGGCAAACGTCTCATCGAGCTTGCCGGATTCCTCGCCGGCACGGATCATGTTCACATAGAAACCGGAGAAGACTTCCGGATGCCGGGAAAGCGCCGCTGAAATCGCGCTACCCGCTTGGATATCCGATGCGATCGCGGAGAGTTTTGCAGCAAGCTGCGGCGTGCGTGCCTCCGCCGCAAGGAGCTGGAATCCGCGAAGCGCGGAAACCTGCGCCTCGAACAGCGTCGTCATCTGACGCGAGAGCATCACGATATCGCTCCCCTTGATACCGCTGAATATCTGGATGCTCCTCTGAAGGCCGACTTTCTGATCCGCCGGATCGATGGATGCGATGATGAGGCCGCGGCGCTGCAGAGCCGCGATCGCGACATCGATGTTCACCGCATCGACCGTACCGCTACGATCCGCTCCCTTATCGTCGACTGCCTTGTAGGAAAACAACATACTGGCTTAGAGCAATTTCTGGAGCACGTTCGGATTGAGCGAATACTGGTAGGCGGTCTCGACGGTGATCTCTCCGCGCGAGACGAGTTCCGAAAGCGAGCGATTCATATCGATCATGCCTTCCGCGGAAGAGGTCTCGATGACCGTATTGATCTCGTGCGTGCGTTTCTCGCGGATAAGATTCGCGACGGCTTTATTGTTGATGAGAAGCTCGTACGCCGGGATGAGACCACCGGAAATGCGCGGCACGAGACGCTGCGAGAAGATCCCCGCGAGCGATGAGCCGAGCTGCAGGCGGATCTGATCCTGCTGCGACGCCGGGAAGGTATCGATGATGCGGTCGATGGTCTGTGCTGCGTTGTTCGTGTGGAGCGTCGAGAAGACGAGGTGACCCGTTTCTGCCGCCGTGACCGCCGCGGCCATGGTTTCCGGTCCACGCATCTCCCCCACCAATATCACGTCCACGTCCTGACGGAATGCGCTCACCAGCGCGGTCGCGAAATCCTTCGTATCAAGAAGCACTTCACGCTGATCGATGATGGAGCGCTTCGGTTCGTAGATGTATTCGATCGGGTCCTCGATGGTGACGATGTGCTCCATGCGTTCCATGTTGATCATCTCGATCATCGCGGAGAGCGTAGTCGATTTGCCCTGCCCGACCGGACCGACTACCAGGAAGAAGCCTTGGTTCTTGCGAGCGAACGTCGTGAGGATATCCGGCAGGTTGAGCTCCTGCAGCGTCTTGATCTGCTTCGGAATAAGACGCAAAGCTATACCTACTGCACCGCGCTGGAAGAAAGCATTGCCGCGGAAGCGGTTTCCATCTGCGGTTTGATACGCGAAATCCAGCTCGAGCGTCGAGAAAAACCGGCTCTGCTGGTCCTGGTTGAGAAGCACCTTCGCGTACCCCATCGTGTCCTCTGCAGTAAGAACCGGCTCCTTGAGCATCGGGGTGAGATTCCCCGCGACACGGATCGTCGGGTGTGCACCGGTAGAAAAATGAAGGTCGGATCCGCCTTCATGCGTCAGGACCGTGATGTACTTCTTCAGCTGTGCATCGTAATCGAGCGCCATGAAATATATTGTAACGTACTTTTATAGGTCCCCCTCCCTATCCACACGCCGATGACGCGTATCACTTCATTCCGATCTCTTCCTTCACCATTGAGACGACTTCCGACGGGATCATACTCGCCTTCACGACGTATTTCTGCGCACCGAGCTCTTCCGCGTGCTTGCGATCGGCATCGTTGCTCTGGTTCGTGAGCGCGATGAGACGCGCGGTGCCGCCGAGCTTCTCGTCGCGGACGCCTTTCAGGAATTCGAAACCATCCTGTCCCGGCATGGTGATATCGAACAGGATGACATCAGCTTTCGCACCGCCGCGCAGCGCTTCTATTGCCTCATGCACTGAGAAACACGAGATCACCGTGAATCCTTCCTGCGTGAATTTAAGGCTGTACATGTCGAGGAGGAACTTATCATCGTCCACCAACATCACTGTCTTTCCGTTTTCTGCCATAGTGAAAATTAATTCGTTTTCGTATCTTCTGGTTCTTCAGTATCAGCGGGCGTCTCTTCGGTAGCGGCAGGCTTTTTCTCTTCCGGCTCTTCCTCCGTATCCAAGAGGAGCGATGAGAGCGTATTCACTTCAGAGAACGGGACCTGCTTCGCGAACGCTTTCATTGTAGCATCCTCGCGCATCGTGAGCATTCCCTGCTCGCGTGCCGACGCCCAGATCTTCGAATCCACCGGGTTGGTAAGGACGATCTTCTCGATTGCGGTCGTCATTTCCATCACCTCGAAGACCGCGGCACGTCCACGCATACCCGTCGGACATGCGGCGGTACGCTCTGGCTCATACACGGTGTCTTGTATCGGGAATCGGTATTCCTTCGGAAGGCTCGCCATATCCATTTCCATCGACTTTCGATCGCTGGCGGAGAGCGGTACTGCCTTGCCGGTACCAGGACAAAGCGTACGCACGAGACGCTGCGCCATCGAAAGGATAAGCACCGGTGGAATGAGGTACGGCTCCACTCCCATATCGATAAGGCGAGGGATGGTGCCGACCGCATCGTTGGTGTGGATCGTTGAGAGCACCAAGTGACCGGTGAGCGCCGCCTGCATCGCGAGCTTCGCCGTCTCACCGTCGCGGATTTCGCCGACCATGATGACATCCGGGTCCTGACGGAGCGTCGTGCGCAGACCGTTCGCGAACGTATACCCGATCTCAGGACGCACTTGTGACTGGATGATACCGTCGACGTGATATTCGATCGGATCCTCGAGTGAGAGCACGTTCTTATGCTCGCGATCGAGCTCCGCAAGCATCGAGTAGAGCGTCGTGGATTTACCGGAACCGGTCGGACCCGAGATGAGGATGAGTCCGTGCGGTCGTTGGATCGCGTCGCGCATGAGACGGAGATTGCGTTCCGAAAGACCGATCTGATCAAGTGGGATGAATCCCTGATCACGATCGAGGATACGCATCACCACCTTCTCACCGGCATACGACGGGAATGTGGAGACACGGAAGTCGATCTGGCGATTGTCGAATGACGCCGAAAAGCGTCCGTCCTGCGGCTTACGTCGCTCGTCGAGTCGGATCGAGGAGAGGACCTTGATACGGGCGACAACTGCGCGATGCGTCTCAAGCGGCAAGACGACGCTGGTATGCAGATCGCCGTCGACACGATAACGGACGCGAAGCCCGGCGGAGGTCGGTTCGACGTGGATATCGGATGCTTTTCCGTCGATCGCATAGCGCAGGATCGTCGAGACGATCTTGATCGCTGGCGCGTCCTCGGTGATTGAACCTCCTCCTTCGGTAGCTCCCGCAAGATTGCCGAGCTGCAGCATCCCTTCATCGTCGGTCTCTTCTTTCTTGCGACCACTGGTACGCTCTTCCGATTCGAGGTCAGAGAGCGCCTTATCGACCTCCCCACCCAAACCCTTATACATCGAGAGGATCTTCTGCAGATCCTGTTCGCTCATGCGGAAGATCTTGAACGGCATTCCCGTCTTGCGGGCGATGAAGTTCAATGCATCGATAGCAGCGATGTTATCGGGATCCACCATGCCGACCTCCAAGACATCCTCGACGACACCGAGCGGCGCGAGCTTATAGTGTTCCGCGGATTCCTGCGGGATGAATTTGAGGACATCGTACGGGATCTTCTGCTCGCCAAGAGTACGCGTCGGGATCGCGTTCGCGGCATTTCCCTGCCCTGCGCCTGCCTGGACCTCAGGAGGCATACGTTAGCGTGAACCTTGCGAGGTGGAAGTTGCAGCTCGTGTCGTCGTCGCGGTCTGGGTCGGCGTCTGGGTCATTCCAGGAAGCGGGAGGAACGGATTCTCACGACCCACCGGCTCAGGAACAATCTGCGTACCGTTATCCTTGAGCGCGACGAATGCGGGATCAGAGAAAATCGTGCCCGAGAGCGTGATGGCGCGCAGTTGCAACAACGTCTCGACGACATCCTTGTCCGCTCCGCTGGACGTCGTCAGATCCTCGGTCGTAAGAAGCGCCTGTGGCGTCGTGTCACGCAAGAAGAGGTACCACGCCGCGGTGGCAGCGACCACGCTACCCAGGATCAGTATCACGAATTTATTCTGGAGTATCGCCATACATTATTTGAGCCAGTAGGTACGGAGCGTAATGTCGAATCGGTAGATCGGCTCACCCCCTGCTGCAGAAGCCGCATCAGCATCGAGCGTAAGGTTTACGACATCGACCAAACGGAGACTTCCCTCAAGGGCGGTAATGAACTCGACGAATTTCGGATACGTACCGCTGGTTGCGAATTTGAGAGTAAGCGAGTCGTAGGTCTGACGACTTGGCCCGATCGAGACCTGCTGTTCCGCACCGTTCGCACCCGCGGTGCCGGTACCCGGAGCATTGATGACGACGTTCTGCAGCGCGAATCCGTACTGGCTCGCAAGCGTATCGAGATCCAAGACCAGTCGGACGTTATCGACGTGATCCGGAAGCAGTTTGTGGAGTCGATCGACATCCGTAGGATTGAACGCGTTATAGCGAGACAGCAACTGTTGCTTGAGACGCTGCAATTCGGCTGCTTTATTGAGCGCCTGATCATATTGGGCGATCTGGGCCTGCACGCTTCGGACACCATCGTAAGCAGGACGGGTGTAGAAGAAGAACAGTCCGCCGGCTGCTGCTAGGAAAAGGAGCGAGAAAAGTGTGCGTGTCATAGCTGGGGTTCAGGTTGTGCGTCTTGTGCGGGCGGCGTCTGTTGTTGTGATCCCTGCGGCTGGGCGCCGGTCATGTCCTGCGGGAGACCGAACGGCGTAGCTGGCTCTTCGGGCGCCGCCTGCTGCTGCATGCTTGCGCCCCCTGCACGCACCGAGCGGTATCGCAGGCCTTCAGGATTGATACCGGACGTAAAATCGAAACGGACGCCCTGCGGCGTACGATTCATATTCGAGAAGATCGGACTCGTGATGACGCCGCTCTTGGACAGGAGGTCCGCTTCAAGCGCGATGGAATTCACACTCTGCGCGACACCCTGCATGGCAAGCGTCATGTCGCTGGAGTTCTGCGCCGAGAAATCAAGGGTCGAGAACGCGACGGTCTGAAGCGTCAGCTGCTGGAGCACATTGAAAAGCGCGGACGGTGCCACGTGGATCGAAAGGACTTCATCCGCAGCGCGCATACGATCATCAAGACGCGTGAGCTCCGCGATGAGCGCCGGTTCGAATGCCGCCTTGGCACGATTGAGCTGATCGAGCTTGCTCGTCGCGGTGGTGTTCAGGAACTGCACATACAGGAAGACACCGACAGCCAGCACCGCCGACGCGATGAAGAGAATGAGCCCCAGCAGCATGAACATGTCGAAACCGCCGCCTCCGGGTCCTTTCGATCCGGGAGTCGGTGCAGCTACAGGCGATTGCGGTATGAACGATGAGCGTATGTTTGATTCCATATCTTAGCCTTGTCGAAGTTCCCTTAAGGCCAGACCGACGGCTACCGCGAAACCAGGACCGATCGCCTGAAGGACCTGATCGAGGAATGCCGGTGATTCCGTACGACTGAACGGATTCGCGATTTCGACCTGCGCATGCAGGGCCTGATTCGCGAAACCAAGAAGACCGGGAAGCGATGCCCCGCCCCCGGTCAGGAGGACGTGCGATACGTCTTTATTGTATCGTTTCCCGTAGCTCAATAGTACCTTATCCGCTTCACCGAAGATCCTTTCCAGTGTGGATATGAGCGACGACTTGATGCGATCGTTCTCGTCCGTCGAATACGCAGCGGATTCCGTGAGGCCGCGCTCACGCTTCACGCGCTCGGCCTTCTCGAATTCCCACGAGAGCGATCGCGCGAGCTGCTCGGTCATCTGCTGTCCTCCCATGTTCGCGAGGTGGGTCATGCGCACGACACCGCGTTCGACGATGTACATCTTCGTAGTCGACGCACCCAAGTCGATGACGAGGACGGGCGCAACGCCGTGCCCCAACGAGGAACGGATCGCGCTGAAGATCTCGATCTCGTAGAAATGCGTGGAAAGACCGGCACCCGTTGAGATGACCTGGTAGTTGCGGACCGTATCGTTATGGATGGCGACGAGCAGCACCTCCTGCCCTTTCGCCTGCAGCGGCGCTTTCCCTTGGATGCGATCGAACGCTTCATTCGAGCCCTCATCCGGCGGGATGATGAACCAATCGAGCATGACTTCGGAGACCTGCATCGGGATATATTTGCGCGCCTCGATCGGAATCATCTGCTTCAGCTGTTCAGGATCGGTCTTCGGAAGATCCAGGATGGAGACGAGACTCGAGGAGAATGGAATAGAGATGCCCGCTGCCTTTGCGGTCACGTTCGCCTCCTTCATGAGATCCAGGAGCACCTGGGTGGTCTGCTCGGGAGAGAGCTTCACCACCTTACCGACGGGTTCTTTTGCGTAGGGGCCAAGCGCGATCTCACCATACGTTTCAAGAACGGCAGCGCCATGCGCGCCACGCAACTGCACGACTTTCGCAGAAGATGCGCCGATATCCACTCCGATCACGCTCGTATCACCTTTTCCCGTGAGTGCACCGGTCAATTTCTGCGTCAAAGATCCCAGCGACAACGCCATGGGCGGAATTATATCACTGATATTAGGTGATCTTGTCTATCTTTGCGGCCAGGATGAAGTCATTTTCCGAGAGGCCGCCGATCGCGTGCGTCGAGAGCTCGATCTCCACCCTTCCCCACGAGATAAGAAGATCGGGATGATGTCCTTCTTCTTCAGCCAGCGCAGCGATCTTCGTCGCGCACGCGAATGCATCTTTGAAATTCTTGAATTTAAGCGAGCGCGATATGGTCGATGCATCCGGCCAGAGCATCCATGCGGGAGTATCTTTGAGCAGTTTCTCCGCCTCGTCTCGTGTGAGCGGAAACGCGCCCCCTTCGCACGGCACACACTTCTTAGCCGCAAGATCCACCCCGTTAGAAGCTTTGCCCCGATCTGCATCGTCCGACTGGTTCATATCGTTCGATACGTTACTGTTCCGACAGAGAGATGGCTTCTGACGGGGTCCATGCCACAATGCTAGCATGCTCGGCCTCTTCTCCAGGGCTGCCGCATCCATCCAGACGCTGCTCGACATCGTCCTGCCGCGTAACGAGCGCGTGATCCGCGCCGACGCGTACACTCTTGAGGATATTGCGGTCAATCCGCAGGTTCACGAAGCGTCCCGCATCGCGATCACCACACTGCTCTCCTATCGCGATACGGTGGTCGAAGACCTGATACGTGCGGTCAAATATGACGGATCCCGACATGCCGCTGGACTGCTTGCCGAGGTGCTTGCCGAATACCTTCGGGAGGAAATCGCTTCCCTGCACGCCTTCTCGACGCGATCGATCATCCTCATCCCGCTGCCTCTCCATGTACGACGCGCACAAGAGCGCGGATTCAATCAGATCGCATTCATCATGGAACAGCTCCCGGAGGAATTCCGGGACGGATCACTCGCGCGGATCGAACATGACGCACTCATGCGCATCCGTGAGACGAGACCGCAGACGCGTCTCACACGCGCCGAGCGGCTCGTCAATGTAAAAGACGCTTTCGCGGTGCGCGACATCGCGGCAGCCCTTGATTGTCACGCCTTCGTCATCGATGACGTGACGACAACGGGGGCCACCCTCGCCGAAGCTGTGCGTCCGTTACAGGGACTCAATATACCGGTGAGTCCGCTCGCGTTAGCAAAAGCCTAGAATTGCGGAGAGGGAGGGATTCGGTCACGGATAATTTTCTGCTGAAAATTTCCGCGACCCCGCCTCGTCGCCTACGCTCCTGCGACTTTCGAATCCCTCCGTTTCGCTATGCGAAACCGCCACCCTTTCGGGCGGCGCTCTCCGCAAAAAACTTGCGGGTCTCGTTTTTTTTGCGGAGAGGGAGGGATTCGAACCCTCGAGACAGTTTGACCCGCCTAACACGTTAGCACCGTGCCGCCTTCGACCACTCGGCCACCTCTCCTTCGTTCGCTACCCTACCATAAAACCGCGCCGTTTTATACCGCTTTCGCCCCCTCACGCGCATGCATCTCTAGTGAGAGGATGCATCCCTCGGCATCAATCTCATAGATGCGCGCCTCGGCAACACCGATTTCCACCTGCGCGACCTCGCGGTCATCCAGATCCTCGAGATGACGCATGAGTGCTCGAAGCGAATTGCCATGCGCGACGATGAGCACATTCTTTCCCTCTTCGATGACAGGAAGTATGGAATTCACGTAGTACGGCACCACGCGATCATAGACATCCTTCAGCGATTCCCCTTCCGGAATCGGCACATCCCAGCCGCGACGCAGTCTCTGGAAGGCTTCCTCGCCGATCTCATCGCGGACTTCCCACTTGTTCTTTCCCGTGTAGGTGCCGTAATTGCGTTCATTGAGCGCTTCGTGCGCGATCGTCGGGAGGTTCGTGATACCGAGCTTCTCTTTCAGCTTACGGAGCGTCTCCGACGCGCGGCGGAGCGTAGAAGTGAACGCCGCGTGATACTCGATCTCAGGAAGCCGTTCGGCAAGGATCGCTACCTCCTCATCGGCGTGCGCGGAGAGCCCGACATCACGCCAGCCGGTCCACATACCTTTAGCGTTCCACTCCGATCGGGCGTGGCGCACGAGAACAAGCTGCGCCATGTTACAAGGCCTTCTGGATGAACCACGAGATAATCGAAAGCACTATCGAACCCAAGAGCGCCGGCACGAAACCCGCAATAGTGAATCCGGGCACGATCAGTGTCATCGCCCAGAACAGGAGCGCATTGAGGATGAATGAGAAAAGACCGAGCGTCACGATCGTAATCGGAAGCGCGAGAAGCTGCAGTACCGGTCGGATCACCGTGATGATCACCGACCACACGAGACTCACCAGAAGAAGCGTCGTCCACCCTCCGGCAACCGAAATACCCGGGACGATATTGACCGTGAGATAGACCGCGACGGCGACGGCGACGAATTTAAGAAGGAAATGCATGCCGTATGCTACCGAGACTCGGTGCTCTATGCAAGACAAAAGAAAAAACCCCGCGCAACTCGGGGCCTTTTCCTGATCCTCCCTATTCTACTCGCTTGTCTCCTCTTCGTCTTCACCTTCTTCGACTTCATCATCATCTACTTCCTCGGCAAGCTCGTCAATCGCTGCAGGATCAAGCACATCATCTTTCTCGTCGTCACTCATCATCATAACGCCGCTGCATTTATCACTTCTAAATTACAAACTCCGCTATCGTACCCGGGACACGCATTCGTGCAAGCCGGGATGATCGGCGCGCATGTGTATAACTCATCCTCCCCTCGCATGCAAGCGCATCCTCGCTACAATGCGGCTATGCATCCAGACGACGCACTGACAAAATCCCTTCGCCTTGCAGCGCCACAGGTGAGCGCACTGCGCCGCCTTGGAATCGTAAGCGTACGCGATCTCCTGTATCACTTCCCCTCCCGTCATGAGCGCGCAGGAGCCAGCGCGTCGACGACGCAGCTCATTCCCGGGACGAAGGTGACGCTCATCGGCCAACTCAGCAAGCTCGAAGCCAAGCGGCTCTGGAAAAGCCGTCGTCCCGCAACAGAAGGATGGTTTACCGATGCGCACGGCCGCGTGAAAGTCATGTGGTTCAACCAGCCGTACATGGCGAAGATGGCGCCGCAGGAAGTACCGGTGCGTCTCACCGGTTCTGTCGGCGGCTCTGCCGAGCGCCCTTACATCACGAATCCAGAAGTTGTCGCGGTAACTACCGAGGAGCTCGCCGCCGGTCTTTTCAAACCGGAAAACGAATCTGAAGCAAAGCTGGAAATATTTCCGATCTATCCTGAGAGCCGCGGCATATCATCGAAATGGTTTTACCACGCCCTGAAGCGGGTCTTTGAAGCAAAAGTGCACGAAACCATACAGGATCCGATTCCGGCAGAATTACGCGAACGCTATCATCTCCCTGACCTCTCCACCGCCCTTCTCTGGATTCACCTTCCTGAAGAAGAAAAACATGCCGTCGCCGCGCGGAAGCGTTTCGCGTTCGAGGAGATATTCACGCTCCAGGTCGCGCGTGCGAAGGATAAGGCAGAGAACGCGTCACTGCCTTCGTTCCGTATCACCGACGCCCGCGAGCACGCCGCACGATTCCTGAAAGACATCCCGTTTCCGCCGACGAACGCACAGAAACGCGCGATCGAGGAGATCATCACGGATTTCGAGAAGCCGCATCCGATGGCACGCCTCCTCGAGGGTGATGTCGGCGCCGGCAAGACGCTCGTCGCCGCGGCAACGGCATATGCCGCCGTCCATTCCCGTCCACCGGGACGCCTCTCCGGCACGCTGCAGGTCGCGTATATGGCCCCGACGGAAATCCTCGCGACGCAGCATTTCGAATCATTCATCGAGTATTTCAAAGACCTCCCTATCAACATCGCACTTGTCACCGGCTCCGGTGCCAAGAAATTCCCCTCGAAGACGGCACGCGGCGGCGCAACCGACATCTCGCGCACCCAGCTCCTGAAGTGGATCAAGAACGGTGAGATCGCGATGCTCGTCGGGACGCATGCACTCATCCAGAAGAAAGTAGGCTTCCAACATCTCGCATATGCGATCGTCGATGAACAGCACCGATTCGGTACGCGGCAGCGCCGCGAACTCGCGCACAAGGGTGACGCCGCACCGCACTTCCTTTCCATGACCGCGACGCCGATCCCACGTACGCTCGCCCTCACCATCTACGGTGATCTCGATCTTTCGATTCTCGATGAACTTCCACCGGGCCGCGCAAAGATCACGACGGAAATCGTGATGCCGAAGGATCGCGCGAAGGCCTACGCAAGAATCCGCGAGGAATTGGAGAAAGGTCGTCAGGCGTATGTCATTTGTCCGCGCATCAACGAACCCGATCCTCAGAAAATGAATGCCATCCAGGCGAAGAGCGCAAAAGCAGAGGCCGAGCGATTACAGAAAGACGTGTTCCCAGATTATGAAGTGGGACTCCTTCATGGCGGTATGAAGCCTGCGGAAAAAGACAGGGCGATGACGCGATTCGAAAATGGCGAGACGCACATCCTCGTCGCAACCTCCGTCGTCGAGGTCGGTATCAACGTGCCGAACGCGACCTGCATCCTCATCGAGGGCGCCGAACGCTTCGGCTTGGCCCAGCTCCATCAGCTGCGCGGTCGTGTCCAGCGCTCGTCACATCCCCCGTTCTGTTTTCTCTTGCCGGAGACCAAGGGCGAAGCGGCAATGAAGCGCTTGAAAGCACTCGAGAAATCGAGTGATGGATTCAAATTGGCCGAAGCGGATCTTGAGACCCGCGGCGCAGGAGATCTCTACGGCAGCCGTCAATGGGGCATGTCGGATCTGGGTATGGAAGCGCTCCAGAATGCGAAACTCATCCAAGCCGCACGCTCTGAAGCACATGACCTTGTCGCGAAAGACCCTTCGCTCTCGCGACACCCTGCCCTTCTCGCGAAAGTCGAGAAGGCACAGGCGGCACATCATCGCGAATGATTACTGTACGATCGTGATCGCTGCGGTATCGGTATTCTGCAGCGAAGCACCGCGCTTGAGCGTAATAGTGTATGAACCAGGACCCGAATACGTGTGCGTGAGATCCTTGCCGATGACCCCTGAAGAGCACGAGCCTTCCGCCTGTACGGCATGCGCCGTGCCATCACCCCAATCGAGATCGTAGCGCGAGCACGAAGAATTGATATCGAAGAGTGCACGCGCCTGCAGCGGATTGCCGTTGATGCCGCCGGAGACCGAGAACTGACCACCCGATGAGGACACAGAGCCGCCCGCATTGACCGAGACCGAGCCGACATTCACTGCCGGAGTACCACGATAAAGACGCGCGACATACGTGCCGCTGGAAGTATAGGTGTGCGGCACCGAGAAGTTCGTCGCACTGCAGCCTGCGACCGCGATATTCGCACTGGAGCCGTCACCGAAATCGATTCGATACGGACCGGAATTACACTGCGCACCCGAATTCACGAGACCCGTGAAATTGACCGTGAGCGGCGTTGCACCTGAAGTCGGCGAGCCGGTTACCGTATCAGAGGATGGATTTACCACTTCATTACCCTGCGTGACCGTGACCGTTGCCGAGACCTGGTGCGTTCCTGCACGCAACAACACCTGATACGTGCCTCCGCGCTGATACGTATGCGGGAAGGTCTGCTGGATCTCATTGCATCCGTTTTGCGGCACGGAGACCGAAGAGCTAGGCGTGCCGTCTCCGTAATCGATGACGTAATTCATGGAACCGCAGTTGCGCGCCGTATTCACGGTCGCTTCGACCATGACATTGAGCGGTGAGACGCCGGTCGTCGGGGTGACGCGGATGAATCCGCTTACCTGCCCTGCCGTACCGCCAGTCGAGGTCGTTGCGCCGCCATCAGGACACTGCAGCGCAAGCAACGCCGCAGTACGCGGACCCGTGACGCCATATCCGGTCGTCGCCGGCGTTCCATCGCAGACGAGCTTGTTCTTGCACTGGAAGCGCTTCACCGCAGCCTCGGTAAGTGCGCCGTAATAACCGGTGACTGAGCGCTCAGGATAGACGGATGAATCCTGCGCGAGGAATTGCTGGAGACGCGTGACATCCGCACCACTATCTCCAAGTTTAAGGACGCGACTGACGCGCGGACATGAACCCGCTGGTGCGGGCGACGTCGGCGTCGAAGTGGTAGGAGTCGTCGGCGTGCTGCCTATCTGCTGCTGTAGCTGTTGGATGCGCTGCAAGAGGCTGCTGATCTGGGCGGCAAGCTCTTCCTGCGTTGCGGCACTGACAGCGACCGGGACGAGGATCGCGCTGATAATCAGGGTCTGGATGATTCGTGACATGGGACAATTGTCCCACACCCTACCCTCGCCGCAACCGTCAATTCACAAGCGCCATCCTCAGAGCAGCAATGGTCGCCTCGATGCCTTTATTCGCTTTGCCGCGCGATCGCGCCTTCGCCTGTGCGAGATTATTCGGAGTGATGACGCCAAATCCGATGGGTACGCCGGTAGTGAGCATAAGCTGGGTGAGGCCGTGCGCGACGGCGTTGGCGATGTATTCATCGTGCTTGGTCTCGCCCTTGATGATGCACCCAAGTGTGATGACGACGTCCACCTTCTTCTTGATCAGTTTCGCGCTGGCGAGCGGCAATTCGAAACTACCAGGGGCACGCATGACCGTAATGGCCTTTTCAGGAACCCTCCACTCTTTGAGCGTTGCGAGTGCCGCCTCGAACATCGAGCCGGTTATATCATCGTTGAATTCGGATATGGCTATACCAACTTTGAGGCGGGACGCGTCACCGACTGCCTGCGCCTTCGCATAGTGGGAACGTTGCATCGGGACACCGTATCACCTTCCCTTCAGGGTCGCTAGATGACGAGCGATCAGATCTGTTTCGATATTCACACGGCTGCCTTTTTTGAGCGCGCCGAGTGTCGTGTGCAGGAGCGTATGTGGAATGAGGGCGACCGTGAATGAGTCCGCGGTACGCGCGGCCACGGTCAGGCTGACCCCGTTCACGGTAATCGAACCCTTCGGCGCCAGATATTTCATATGGATGCGCGGGATGCCGATGCGTATCTCTCGCGAAGTCCCGCGCACCTTGATTTCTTTCACAACACCGAGACAATCGACGTGACCTTGCACGAAGTGCCCGTCGAGCCGGTCCCCTATTTTGAGTGATCGCTCCAGGTTTACGATGCTACCCTGCGTAAAATCTGCCGCGGTCGATACGCGAAGTGTCTCGGGCATATACGTCGCGCTGAACGAGCCCTTCCCAATCCCTTCGACGGTCGTACAGATTCCATCAACTGAGATGCTCTGTCCGGGTATCAGCTTCCATCCATGCGGCTTCTCGATGCGGACCTGGAGGCTTTTCGCTTTCTCCACTGCACGGATGCGCGCCTTCGCCTCAATGATGCCCGTAAACATAGTTATGCGAAATACGCCATGATCGCATCGATGTCGGCCGCGATCGCCTTCTTGAGTTCCGCCTCGTCTTCAAATCGCTGGTCCTCGCGAATCTTCTTCTTCAATTCAATCGTCGCCTCGAGGCCATAGAGGTCATCTTCAAAATGCAGGAGATGCGCTTCAAGGAGCTTGCGGCGCGTGTCTGCATACGCAGCCGCGTGATACGGAGAACCTTTGATCGTCACGATGGCAGCATAGATTCCGGAAACCGTCTCGTCCTCGAGCGGGATATTCAGCGTCGGGAAACCGAGCGTCTTTCCGGTCCCATTGCCGTGCTGGATGATGCCTTTGAAGATCATGTGCACGCACTGTCTCATGTCGTCACGGATAATTCAATGAGTGTCAATATCGAGTCCCCAGGGATAATTTTGTCGCCGTCGCTCCAAAATTTCCCCGGGCCTGGCTCGCGGTCGCGCGTACTCGCGCGACATCGCTCCGCCTCGGACCAGTAAACAAAAACAGCGCTCAATGCGCTGTTTTTGATTCTGGTCCGCCCTCTTGGATTCGAACCAAGGACCGCAAAGGTATAAGCTTTGTGCTCTAACCAACTGAGCTAAGGGCGGATGCAAGCGATTATAGGCGCGCTTCCCTGTGGACGCTAGCGTATGACTTTCGCGACCGCCTTCGCGACTCGTTTGTCGAACATATCCGGCAATATCTTCCCTGCAGTCGGCTTCGGCGTGAGCGCCGCAATCGCCTTCGCGGCTTTCAGTTTCATTTCTTCGGTGATGCGCGTCACCTTATGGTCGATCGCACCGCGGAAGATTCCCGGAAAGACGAGCGAATTGTTGAGCTGATTCGGGAAATCACTGCGTCCGGTTGCAATAACTGCCGCTCCACCCTTCTTCGCTTCGTCCGGCATGATTTCAGGAATCGGATTCGCGAGCGCGAAGACGATCGCGCCCTTCTTCATGAGTTTGATATCTTTTGCTGTTGCGAGCCCAGGACCGGAAACACCGATGAGTACATCCGCACCGATGAGCGCATCCTGCAAGTTTCCGGCAAGATTCTCCGGATTCGTAAACCCCGCAAGCTCCATCTTCTGGCGAGAAAGATCTTCGCGATGCACGCCGATGAGACCCTTGCTATCGAGGATGAGGATGTGTTTTGCACCCGCAGCACGCAAGAGATACGTGACCGCCGCACCTGCGGCCCCTGCCCCGCTCACCACGATGCGTACATCTGACATCTTCTTCTTCACGACTTTCAGTGCATTGATGAGCCCCGCAAGGACGACGATCGCGGTCCCGTGCTGATCATCGTGCATGACCGGTACATTCAATCGCTCGATGATACGTCGTTCGATATCGAAACACTTCGGCGCGGCGATGTCTTCCAAGTTTATGCCGCCGAACGCCGGCGCGATGCGCACCACTGTTTCTACGATCTCATCCGGCTCCTGTGTGTCCAGAACGATCGGCACCGCATCGAGATCGGCGAAGGTCTTGAAAAGAGCAGCTTTCCCTTCCATGACCGGCAACGCGCCAAGTGCGCCGATATTACCCAAACCGAGAACCGCGGAGCCATCCGAGATAACAGCGACCGTCCGGCCTTTCATGGTGTACTCGCGGGCCTTCTCTTTATTCTTCGCAACGAAGGTAGAGACCGCTCCCACTCCCGGCGTATAGACGAGCGAGAGATCGATGCGGTTCTTGATGGGTTTTGCCGGCACAATACGAAGCTTGCCGCCTAATTTCTTGTGGAGCGCGAGGGCTTTCTTGGAGACGTCTTTTGCCATATCAGCGGGAGTATAGCACCCGGTCTCCAGCGCTTGCTATTCCCTCCCAGAAGTGGATACTGGGCTTTTAGTGTGCTCTTACAAAGGAGGAATTAATGGCACCTCGTAGAGCGACCGCACCTGCGGCTCGCACGAAGCCGAAACTGAGGCGTAACCACGAGCTTCTGCCGTGGTACGACCAGGAAGTGCTGCGCATGTGCGCAGAGTTCGGCGGAATCTTCAACGCACACGCACATCTTGACCGTGCGCATACGCTTGAAGATACGTACTTGCGACACATCGGCACCACGCCGCTTGAAGCAAGCAGCCTCCCCCTCTCGGTGAAGCAGAATCTCGTCGGTGACCTCCACAAAGGACCCGCCTATACGAGAGAGAATCTCACCAAACGGATGAGTTACGCGATCGACCTTCAGATCGCGTATGGCGTTACGCGGCTCGATACCAATATCGACGCAACGCCTGATCTTCCGGATGATGGCCTGCTCGCTATCAACGTCGCCCTTGAGCTGAAGAAGAAGTACGCAGCGCAAGGATTCGATCTTCGCATCGCGCCGACACCCATCTTCGGGTTCAAGCACGATGAAAACGATCGACTGAGCCGATGGGAGGTCTTCGCGAAGGCAGCCGAGAAGTGCGATTACCTCTCGTTGCTGCCGGAAAAGGACGACTACCCCAAAGGAAGCAATCCTGACGGGAAAGTCGGTTTCAAGCGACACATTCGCATGGGAATGGAGCTTGCCTGCAAGCTCGGCAAGGAGGTGCAGTTCCACCTCGACCAGATGAATGTTCCCGGCGAATGCGGCACCGAGCGATTGCTCGATGTCCTCGAAGTACTGGACATGCCGTTCGTCTCCGGCCAGAAATTGCCGGCACCGACGGTCTGGATCATTCACATGATCTCGCCGTCGGCATACGACGAACTGCGGTTCGCACGCCTCATTGACCGCCTCTTGGAATTCCATGTGGGCGTCATCGTCTGCCCCAGTGCCGCGCTCTCGATGCGTCAGCTTCGTTCTATCGAAGCCCCGACGCACAACTCGATCGCACGCGTTCTGGAGCTGGTGAAGCGCAGGGTCCCGATCCGACTTGGTACCGACAACATCGCAGATGTCTTCGTCCCGCAAGGCGACGGCGACATGCTTACCGAGATCAAGATAGGCGGCGTGGGCCTTCGGCTCAATCCTCCATCGATCTGGGCGAAGCTCGCGAGCGGCAAAGCGCCGAACAATGTCGATATCAACGGCGTCGGACGGATCCTCCACGAGGAACGCAAGGCCAACAGCAACGTCGGGCCTCCCGGCTGGAAACCAGCCGTCGAATAGTCGCAAAAAAGCCGCGGCGCACATGCGCCGCGGCTATTCTTTATTGGCTTTTTTTGTTAGACGAGCGGCGCGTGCTCGATGTCCTCCTTCTTCTTCGGCACGATGCCGTTGGCGATGAGAATCTTCTCGAATTCATCGCGCTCAAGGTTTTCTACTTCGACGAGCGCTGCGGCAATCGCATCGAGTGCCTTGCGATGCTTCTTGATGACGTCTTCCGCGCGCTTATACGCACCCATCACGATCTCCTTCACTTCATCGTCGATCTTCGCGGAGACATCCTGCGAGAGCTCGCCCGGTTCGATACCGGCACCGAAGAGCGTGCGGCCCGGCGCCATTTCAAGCGCCATCGGTCCCATCTTTTCGGACATGCCGTACTTCGTGACCATATCGCGCGCAAGCGCGGTCAAGACCTGCAAGTCGTTCGATGCACCGGTCGTGATGTCGCCATACACCTCCTTCTCGGCGATGTAACCGCCAAGGGAGACTGCGATGTCATCGAGGAACTCGAGCTTGGACTGCATGCGGCGATCTTCGAGCGGAAGCTTCAACGTGTACCCTGCTGCGCGACCGCGGGAGATGATCGAGACCTTGTGGACCGGATCTGCGTACTTGAGGATGGATGCGATGATCGCATGACCCGCCTCGTGATACGCCGTGATCTCCTTCTCCTTCTTGTTGAGGACATGCGAGCGGCGCTCAGGTCCGAGCATGACCTTCTCGATCGAACGGATGAGGTCGTACTGCGTGATTTCCGTGCGATCTTCGCGCGCCGCGAGGATGGCACCTTCGTTCATGAGATTCGCGAGATCAGCGCCTGAGAAACCAGGAGTTCGCTCGGAGATGACACCGAGGTTCACATCCGGACCCATCGGCTTCTGGCGTGCATGGACATTGAGGATCTCCTCGCGATCACGACGGTCCGGCAGATCGATGGTGACACGGCGGTCGAAGCGACCCGGGCGAAGAAGCGCAGGGTCGAGGACATCCGGTCGGTTGGAGGCAGCCATCACGATGACTTTCTCGTTCGGCTCGAAGCCATCCATCTCGACGAGGATCTGGTTGAGGGTCTGTTCGCGCTCATCGTTACCGCCACCGACGCCCGTACCGCGGATGCGGCCGACGGCATCGATTTCATCCATGAATACGATCGCGGGAGCTGCACGCTTTGCCTGTTGGAAGAGATCACGTACACGCGATGCGCCGACACCCACGAACATCTCGACGAATTCTGAACCGGAGATCGAGAAGAACGGGACACCCGCCTCGCCGGCAACTGCACGAGCGAGAAGCGTCTTACCGGTTCCCGGAGCACCCATGAGAAGCACACCCTTCGGGATACGCGCACCGATCTGGATGAACTTCTTCGGATTCTTCAAGAAATCGACGATCTCGGTGAGTTCGACTTTCGCTTCGCGTGCACCGGCGACGTCCTTGAACGTGACTTTCTGGCCATCATCTTCCGGCGAGACGAGGCGCGCCATCGAGCGACCGAAGGTGAATGCCTGCATGCCTGCGCCGCGCACCTGACGCGAGAGGTACCACATGATGCCGAGCAAGAGGAGGACCGGGATGAGAAGCGGGGCGAGCGTGAGCGCCCAGAAGCGGACACCACCCTGATCTTCCACCGTCACCTTCACGCTCGCGATCTCATCCGGCGTGAGGCCGTAGTTCGCGAGGGTCTCCGTAAACGACGCTTCGGTTTCCTTGCGGGATTCCTTTTCGGATTTGTCGTTGTAGGTCGCGGTGATGGTGTCCCCTGCTACCGTGAGTTCGGCAACGATGCCCGAGCGGACATCCGCAGCGATCTGCGAGAGCGGGACCTCTTCGGTCTCCGTCATGAAATATTCGCGCACCGCACTGTAACCAGCGGAGAGCACGAGGAAGATCGCAAACGCGATCGCGAGCTGGGTCCAGATGTTCGGACCCTGCGGCAGGACGACTGGCTTCTTGCCTTTCTTCGGCTTCTCGGAGTTCTCTTCGGCCATGATTGGCGCATTATACATATATGGGCACTGAACGGAAGATGAAGCCAGCGGCACCATGAATGCTATAGTCTCCCCATGTCTCTCATCCGGAACGACAAAGTCGGATTCGATTACACCATCCTTGAGGAGATCGAGGCAGGTTTGGAATTACTCGGCCTTGAGGTGAAATCCCTGCGTGCCGGACAAGGTTCTCTTAAAGGAGCACGCGTCGTCGCCCGCGGCGGTGAGGCATACTTGGTAGGAGCAACGATCCCCGCTTGGCAGGTGCTCAACGCTCCGAAGACCTACGACGCCCTGCGGACCCGCAAACTCCTCCTCTCAAAGAAACAAATTGCCCATATTTCAAGCGCCGAAGGACAGGATGGCTTGACAGTAGTGCCTCTTGCGGTGTATAATAAAGGAAGGAGATTGAAGCTCGGTATCGCCATCGCCCGCGGTAAGAAGAAGGCTGACAAACGTCAGACTATCAAGGAACGCGACACGAAACGGCAGATCGAGAGGACATTGAAAACTAAATAGCGACTGATTCCCTTTCAGTCCTTCCCCATGAGATATTGGTCATTTTGCAGAGTACGACAGTTACAGAAAATTCCTGACACGAAAGAACTCGGTAGCAGAACAGTAATTCGATATCTCACGGGGGATGATTGGCTTCGACAGGGAGATCGATGCATATACATGCATGGCGGAAGTGGGTATCTTCCCAAAAACACCCAAACTCTAAGTGCAAACAAAACTGCACGGGGGGTTCTCTCGCCTATTCAGGTGAAGGACCTCGGCTTTGCTTTCGCGTAAGCCAAGGCAACCGTTCGTTCAGAGGTCTCCAATACTCTGATGCGAGCGTCATATCATTGGATACGGCTTCCCTATCACACCGTAGGTTAGTCTAAAGAAAGAGTGTCCGACGCGAAGCGATCTTGTGCGTTCCATACTCTCCGCGTTCAAAACCTTTGAACGCCCTACGCCTTGTAGATGTGTGTATGCGTTTCTCTTTGCACCGCGGTTCGATTCCGCGCATCTCCACAGCCAATGCAAGCCGCCTTCCAGGCGGCTTTTGCATTTGCATTGCGACGGTGGAGATGAAGAAAGCGCCTGCGCGCTTTCTGCGGGGGTCTCGAAAGGCGGAGCGCTGTTCCGACAGCAGGCGGAACCGCGAGCCGGGGTCGCGGAAATTCAAAGGCGACGGCGTTTGAATTATCTGTGACCGATTCCGCCGCCGATATTCCTTCATGCAACCTTATGTGTTTTGATACGTCCACTGAGATATGCCGAAGCGATACTGGTGGAAGGATGCGAAGATATACGAGCTCTACGTCGATCGCTTCGCGGGGAATTTCCAGAACCTGACGGCACAATTGGATTACCTGGAGCGTCTTGGCATCAACGCACTCCACATCCTCCCCCACTACCCGTCGCCCATGGCCGATGGCGGCTATGACGTGATGGAATATCTCAACGTCCGGCCGGAACTCGGCACGATCGAGGATTTCGATACCTTCCTCAAAGAAGCGCACCGCCGCGATATCAAAGTCATCATCGACTTCGTCCTCAATCACGTCTCAGAACATCATCCTTGGTTCTTGGAGGCGCGATCATCGAAAGACAACAACAAGCGCGATTACTTTTTATGGAGCGAGAGCGGACACGAACTCGCCCTCGGTTGGAATGCCTTCCCCGACATCAAGCCTGGCAATTGGATATTCAACGAAGAGACGCAGGACTACTACTATGCGACCTTCTATCCGCAGCAGCCGGATCTGAATTGGGACAATCCGGAAGTCTTCGCAAGCATGATGCAGAACATGGATTTCTGGGCCGGCCGCGGCGTGGACGGCTTCCGCTTGGACGCAGCGGTGACGCTCATCAAACGAGACGGCACGCTCTCGAAAGGATTGCCGGAAACGCACCAGCTCATCAAACGCATCCGCAAACACTTGGACACGAAATTCGGCGGCGAGATCGTCCTTCTTGCTGAAGCGCATCAGCACGTCAAAGAGATGAAGACGTATTTCGGGGACGGCGACGAATGCCATCTCGTGTACCATTTCTCACTCACCGAGCAGCTCTTCCTCGCTCTTATGCGCAATGATCGCACCGAACTCGATGCGATGCTTGAGGAATCACGCGACATCCCGGAGAACTGCCAGTGGGCGATCTTTCTGCGCAATCACGACGAACTCTCGCTCGCGACACTC
Source organism: bacterium (assembly GCA_016789445.1). Classification (NCBI taxonomy): domain Bacteria; species bacterium. The sequence goes on from JAEUQT010000001.1 coordinate 189,505, forward strand.
GCCCCTGAAGTACGCACCGAGCTCATCACCTATCTTGATCCGAAGAGCGAATATCTTTTCAATGGCGGCGCAGCGACCGCCAAGAGGTTGGGCAGCATGTTCGACGAAGCGAAGCTGCGCGAAGCGATTTCTCTCCTCTACTCGCTTCCGGGGGCGCCTATCATGTACTACGGCGACGAGATCGGCATGCAGAATCTTCCACGTACGGAAGGCGTGATCGACAGCCGCGTGTACGTCCGCGGTGAATTCGATTGGCTTGAGGCCGGGCTGCAGCGCAGTGATCCTGATTCCCTCTACAACTTCACGAAGGGTGTCATCCGTAAATCACTCTGGCCATATAAGCGGGATTTCAATTCACCTCCCCCAGAAGAGGGATCGCCAAGCGACGACGAGTAGTCTCACCTTTGAAGAGTTGCCGCGTCCGCTCCGGCATGTCTCCTCGCTCGCCAAGATGCGCGCCGAATTTCATCGCCTGGAAACTCGAACCGAGGAAGACTGCGTGTTTACCGTATCGTTCCGATATCGCATCCACGCTCTCGAACACCATCTTCAATCCTTGGGATTCTTCCACTTTGCCGAAAAGATCGAGCTGAAGACTGTCCGCGGGGCGCAGCTGCGCGAGGGTCACGCCGCTCGCACGATACAGCTTCCCGTTCTCGAAAACCTGCGGGAAGAATTTAGCGACCTCGCGCAGGACATCCTGCGGGACATTCGTGGGGTGCGGGAGCTTCACTTCGATACCGTGGTATCTGAAATCCTGTGTCTTGAGAAAGAAGAACACGCGATCACTCGCGAGATTCCATCGGCGCGCCTTGATGCACGCATTCTCGACATTTTTGGAGAGCTGACTGAAGATAAACTTCGCATCGCGCAATGGTGGCGTGAAGGTCTTGGTCTTCTGGATGCTCTGGTAGCTGGTCTTCTTTTCCGTCGTGAGTGGATAGATGGCTTCGCCATTGAGCTCCCGCCAGATCTCCTGCACCGGCTTCGAAACTTTCGCACGCACCCATGGTTCGTTCTTGCGCGCAAAATCGAGCGCGCTCTGAATACCGAACTTATTGAGATACGCCGCAGTGTTTGGCCCGATCCCCCATACATTCCCTACCGGCAGCTTTCCGAGAAATTTTGATGCGTCGCTGAGCGGTATCGAGGTGAGACCATCAGGCTTCTTCCATTTCGAACCGACCTTCGCCAGGACTTTCGTCGCCGAGAGACCCACACTGAACGTGATGCCGAGCTTCACCTGCAGCTCCTGCTTAATGGAATGCGCCATGTCGTGGTAGTTCATCCGATTCACGCGGCGCATACCGGTGAGGTCCGCGAAGCATTCATCAATGGAATACTCCTCGACGGCAGGCGTGTAGCGACGCACGATCTCGTACATACGCTCTGAATATAGACTGTAGGTCTCGTAATCCGACGGCAGCACGATCGCATCTGGGCACGCTTCAAGAGCTTCGCTTAATTTGACCCCGCGCTTCACGCCGCGACGCTTCGCCTCGTAGGTGCACGCAGAGACGATGCCGCGCTCTTTGCCGGTGATGACCGGCTTACCGCGCAGCTTTGGATTCTTTGCCACTTCGACTGCAGCAAAGAAAGAGTCACCATCCACGTGCAGGATGGCTCTGGGATACGAGTATGACTTACCCCACATAGGCCATGTACGTCCGGACTGTCACGGATAATTTTCTGCTGAAAATTTCCGCAACCCCGCCTCGACACCTAAAGTGTCTCCGGCCTTGCGAAGCTCCATGTATTCGCTTCTCACCCCAGACCATAGCTACCTGAACTTAAGCGTGTAGGCTGGCTTGAATGCAGGAAGTGGTGCGTACCGCGAAGTGCGTGGTAGCGGCGTCCGCATGCGTGATGGCCGGATCTGTTTCGCAGGCTTTACCGGATTCGTCTCGGCAAGAAATTCCATGACCGCGAGATTCACCGTAGCGAATTGCCGATCACTGATGCGACCGAGACGACGGATAAGCTGGTCCTTCCGCAGCATGCGCATCTGCGAAAGGGTTCCGGTGCGGTTCGCACCCTTGAGTGACGTAAGAAAATAAAACGGGGTTTCCTTACCGCTCGCACGCGACGTAAGCGGCAATCCCCAGAACGTATCGGTACCGAGCGTACGGAACACCAAGACCGGCCTCTCAGCTGCAGCGTCGGTTGCCGAAGGCACCGAACACCACCAGATATCCTGCGCACGATATTTCACTTCTCGTACGCGCGCTGTCTTCTTCGAAAAAATGTGGGAAAGCTGTTTAAACATATGCTGGTTGGTTCCGCTACTAATACTTCCGTACGACGCCCGTGACTACTGCTTCGACTTTGAACGATTCTGTCGGATAAATGTTGCTGAACTTCTCATTCGCCGGCTCCAGATAATGATTCCCCTTCTTGTCCTGTCTCAGGTATTTCATGGTGTACTCGCCGTCGACCATCGCGATCACGATCTGCCCGACCTTGTACGTGTTGCGACGCTCGACGACTACCATGTCTCCCGGACGGATCCCCGCATCGATCATGGATTCGCCTTTTACTTTCAAGATGTAACTCGATTCCTTATTCGGCGTCAGGAACTCGTCGAAATCCATCGTATCGAGCAGCTCCTCCTCCGCTGCCGACGGAAAGCCCGCTTCGACTAAGCCAAGGAGAGGGACACCTCCTCCGAAATTTCCGGGAGAAAGACGGCCCTGTCGGTCTTTGACGACCACACCCTCGTCGACAAGTTTTTCGATGAGCTTGAACACAGCGTTCTTGGATCTAAAACCCGTGAAGACCATGATCTCCTTGTAGCCCGGGAAACGCCCATGCTTCTCATAAAACGCGACCAACTTCTGTTTATAGTGCTCATACGTCATACATGTTTTCCCTAGTAATTCCTTATGGAGTTCAGTGTAGTGAACCATGGTTCACCAGTCAAATATTTTGCTGTGGATAAACGAAAAAGGCGGCTTGCGGCCGCCTTTTTCCGAGAGGAATGCTGGGTTACTGCGTCGGTGTCGGAGTGTTCGTAGTGCCCCCCGATGGCTGCGTTCCCTGCTGGGCGCCCGCGCCTGCTCCGGCGCCCTGGATTCCTTGCTGGACGCCTTCCGGAAGCTGGACGTTCACATCGATAGCTCCTGGTGTCGATGCGTTGCCAGTAGAAGTACGGGTCATGCCCGGCCACACGAAGAGGCCGAAGAGAACGACGCCGAGAAGTACGATGACCGCGACAGCCCAACCGGCCGCGCTGGAATCGTTACGCTCATATGCACTCGGGGTGATGACGGTGTCTGCCATAGATATTGCAGTTATATTCGCTTGCTAATACCTAGCAGAATAGCGAGGGGGCGTGAAGCGAGGGTGAATCTCACGCGCGTACGATACGTATGTACGAACGGTCGTCGATGTTCTCAGGCATGACGCCACGGGTCGAGAGCATGTCGCCGATTGCGAGCTTGTCGCGATCCCTGATCTCTTTCAAGGCCGCTTCAGTCTCTGCGAGACTCGGTTTCAGGGATTGCGGCGGATAACCATCTGTAGCAAGGATGATCGATGATGCCCCTTTGGGCACTTCGATATACTCGACGAGATCTTCAGGCACATCATGACCGTTCATGACGGGATATCGGTATGTATCGAAAATCGTATCGTTGCCGGAGAGCGGCGCGTTCGCGAGACGTGGTTGGATATCTTTCGTAAGCGCGCGCATGCGAGGACGCGTAGGATCATTGGCAAGTAACGCATCCACATCAGCTCCCTGTTCGATCTCTTCACGCAGGCGACGTGCACGATCTTTTGATTTCAGACGATCGATCGCAAGACCAGGATTATCCCCCACACCATCAATGAGGTACGAACAATCCGCAACGCGGATGATCATCCCGTTCTCCCCAAAATTCGGGAAGAACGCCGCGAAGACGAAGCTTGGCGTCGTAGTGAGTGTGTACGGCCCCAACGCTTCGCGTAGACGACGCGAAACGAACGGAACTACTTCCTTTGGATCAGAGAGCTTCGCCGCATCCTTCAGAGCTTCCATACCTACTTGCACGGCGAATTGTCCCGGCGTGAGGCCTTCGATCTTCTCTGTCGAATCTCCGGATGAGACGCCGTCGAGGGCCGCGATGCATTCAGGATCGGTCAGCGTGCCATCTTCAGACGGACGACGCGCTTCATCTCGTGCGATATTCACTCGCTCGGCGATCCGCCATGCCTGAGGCGTCTCACGCCCTTCACGTCGCCGGATGCGTTCCATTGCCGAAGCGTACTATGCGAGATGCTCACTCTCAAGAAGCGGGCGGTTCGTAATGAGGTATAGTGTGCCGCATGCAGCCAGACCTCAGCGTGATTGCCGCCGCATTCCCCATCGGCACTATCCGTTCAATCGAACCTCTCGGCAATGGACGCATACACGCGACCTATCTCGTACGGAGCGATATGGGAGAATACGTCCTTCAGAAGATTGGAGTTCTCTTCGTTCCAGCACTGCCTGACATCGAAGCCGTCACCGCACACATCGCCGCAAAAGGGCTCCTGACGAGCCGAGTGGTCCGGACGGAGGACGGCGCACTGTCCCGACAGGACGGTGATAGTGCATGGCGCCTCATGACATTCATCCCTGGTATGACGATCGAGACAGAACCGACGCCCGCACAGGCGGCGAACGGTGCAGCATTCATCGCACAGTTCCATACCGCACTCGCCGACTATACCCAGCCCTTCGCTTACCGCATCCCGCACTATCGCGACACTGGCTATGCTCTTGGACATCTGCACGAACTCGACCGCAGAAATACGGGATCATCCAAATATGAGAAATGCCACCCGCTTGCCGAGGAGATCGAGCATCGGCGAACCCTCCTCTCTCCCGCAATGTCCGCACTCCCTCTGCATACACTTCATGGTGACCTCAAGCTCAACAACCTCCGATTCGACACGGAAGGCGTGGAAGCGATCGCGCTCCTCGATCTGGATACGCTCGGCAGCTATCCTCTGCCGCTCGAGCTCGGAGACATGCTTCGGAGCTGGTGTAAGCGCGGAACAGGAATCGACACGGAAACATGGAAGACTCTTATGAAGACATATCGCGAACATGCCGCATTCATGCACGATGACGAATGGAGACTCATCCCCGACGGATTCTTCGAGATAACGCTTTCGCTCGCTGCGCGCTACTGCGCAGATGCGTATGAAGAAACATGGTTCAAGCACAACCCAGAGTACCCTTCTCTGTTCGAACAGAATGTCGCGAGCACCGAGCGATGCCTCGCGCTTCTTGATGATTTCACCACGAAGCTGCCCGAACTGCGTCAACTGCACGATTAAAAAACAAGCGCCCGATCATGGGCGCTTGTCAGGTCTGATTCTTTTTTGCACGAATCACAGCGATCAGGGCACTGCGAAAGATGTCGTCGCTCGATGCGCCACGCGAGAGGTCGTGCACCGGACTCTTGAACCCGTGAACGATAGGTCCGAGCGCCTGCGCACCAGGCACGAGACGCTCGACGAGCTTGTACGCGATGTTCGCAGCATCAAGCGATGGGAAGATAAGCACGTTCGCTGTTCCGGCAACCGCGCTTCCTGGCACCTTACGTTCAGCGACCGAGGCAACGAGTGCCGCATCTCCTTGCAATTCGTGTTCGGCAAGCAAGATATCAGGACGTCGTTTCTGAACGAGACCGATCGCGTCGCGCACGCGCGCAACCGATTCGCTCGTTCCCCCTGAACCCTTCGTGCTGAACGAGAGAAATGCGAGACGCGGCTCGTCGCCGACGATGAACGTTCGCGCATCGGCGGCGGCAATCGCGATATCCGCAAGCTGCTCCGAGGTTGGTGTCTCCACGACGCCACAATCAGCGAACGTGATGACTTCTTCGAAACCGCCACGAAACGGTGGCACAAGCATGTAGAAGGAACTTGAGATCGTCTTGATCCCCTCTTCCTTCTCGACAAGCCAGAGACCTGCGCGGAGCACATCGGACGTAGTGCGTACCGCACCCGCCACAAGTGCATCTGCTTCACCAATGCGAAGCAGATACATCCCATAGATCAAAGGATCGCGAGAGAGACGTTTCGCCTCATCCTCGGTCATGCCTTTGTGTCCGCGCAGTTCGACGAGCAGCTTTGCGAGCTCGTCTGCCTTCGCGCCATCGATAGCGACATGCGTCAGCCCTTCGGCCGCTTCGCCTTCCGCATTGACCATGATGGGGTCGCCAAGACCTTCTCTTTTGAGTCTCTGCGCAGCATCCATGACCCGCCGATCGCCCGATTCCGGGAACAGGACCCGTACCTGTCCCGAGAGATTGCGTACGCGCGCTTCCAATTGTTCCAAGAATGTTGTCATATTTTCCATCCTACTATGAACTATTTCCTGGGGGATGGTATCACGACCCTCTTCTCTTCGCATTCAGACGAACATCGGTATGATAGGTCCATATGCCTGAACGCATTCCGCCGCCGATTTTCACCGCCATTACCGTCGGCGAGATGACCGGAAAGACCGGGGAGATCTTCGACGTTGTCATCGGACTCGACGAAGAGCGCGTCTCCCAACTCAAGAAATATTCGCTCGATATGAGCGATACTGACCTTCAAGAAAACACCTCGGATTATGCGCGCTTCGGCGAAGGTTCGTATGAAGAGTGGTATGCGAAAGGCCGCACTCCGTTTGCACTCATCCACAAAGCAACAGGCATTCTTGCGGCGCTCATCTGGCTCGGACCGGAACCACTCGGAACAAAATCAATAAAGTACGGTGACACTACAAAGAAGGATGCTCCTCTCGGCGATTGGCACACGATCGCGTTCCGTGCGTACAACCCCTATCGCGGCCAAGGACTCATGAAAAACTTCGCACTTCAGGCGATTGAGATCTATACGAAGTATTTCCCCTCAGCGCGCATCTGGGCAGGCATCAATGCGAAGAACGCGGCGAGCATCGCGCTTTCTGAGAAAATCGGATTGCATACAGAAGAGTCCGTCTCGGATGGGAACTGGACAGCGATGGTTTCCAGCTAGTCTCCCCAGTACGTCTTCATACTCCATAAGGTTCCGAAATGGGGTCATGTATACTTTTGGACATGCGGGTGCGCAGAAATAACGCTCTCTTTCTCATTTTCATCGCGGTTTGTTCCGCAACACTTTCTGCACCTTTCGTCACTGAGGCTGCATGTGAACGACCGGGCTCCGTCGAGATAACCGATGCGACACGAGCAACCGCACGCAGCGCCGGAATTCCGGACTTCTGTACGCACTGGATTCCCGGTCAGCCATACGTGGGCCAGGAGGTCGGCGAAGCGAAGACGTACCTTAAGAACGTCCTCTGTCGTCCCGATGGAGATAACTACGGCGGCTATGGACCGGATGGCACCGTCGACAACCTGAATCCTGATTTCGCAAAATGCGCCGCAAAATTCATCCGCGATTATAGCTCCCAATTACAGGGCGCAATGCCGCTGCGCTCAGGCGGCAGTAATCCAATCTGCTTGAAAGAAGGGGCGCGCACGGTCCAGAAACAGAATGAGTATGCGAACCGCGGGGTCATCGCCTGCAAACAAGGGGCCCGGTGCGAGCACCCGAGCGGCATCGCGATCGATATCAACACTTCGTCACAGCAGAATTACGCACGCCTGCATGCGGCGGCGTGCGCATACGGACTCGTCTTCTACATGGGAATGAACGATGAGTATCATTTCGTACCTGCATCTAACCGCGTCGGAAAGAGAGACCGCATCACCTGCCCGCCGGCTGCAGCGCAGGTGAATTGTGCGGATCCGAATTTCCGCCCCCAGACCGATCTGACGCCAGCGAGCTCTCCTACGGCAACGTTCGCGCAGACAGTACGCAATTGGCTCTCGCCGCAACAGCAAGTGACAGCAGCCCCTTCGCAGCCAGCACTACCATCACAGCCAGTGTCGACTTCCCAGAATCCACTCGATTCATTCAACCCCATACCAAGCACGCCGGTCACCGTACCGACGACGACCGCGACCACCTCGAACGCGGCAGCTGATCGATTGGAGGAGCTTGCGTTCGGAGGGCAATCGACAACATCGACCGCCACCGCGACCTCGGTCCCGCTCGTCGTCTCCGGCTCGGATGCAGCGGTTCTTACCGGAACCCAACAGGCCTCGACGACATCCGTCACCACACAAGGGATGATCTCCCCCTCTCAGACGACCTTCACCTCAGGCGATCTTGCCTGGCAAGATGAGACCGTATCGAGCAATCCGGTCAGTGGAGTTCAAGCGATCATCATTACGATCCGCGCCGCACTCAACCGCATCGGGCAGTACCTCGTACCGTTCGGCACCCGGAACGCTACGTCTGCAGAGGGTCACGAGACCGTCCAGATAGTCGAATAAATCGAGGTTTTGTGGTATGATGCGCTCTCTCCGCACCCGAGTGCGGCATTTTCAAAATGGGATTCACCAAATACACGACGCAAGCAGAAAAGACCCGCATCCGGATGAACGAAGGCATCCGGGTCCCTGAGGTGCGCGTCATCGGTCCGAACGCCGAGAACTACGGCGTCCTCCCTATCGACGAAGCCCTCCAGAAGGCCCGCGAGGCAGGCCTCGACCTCATCGAGGTCTCTCCGAACGCCCAGCCGCCGGTCTGCAAGATCACCGACTACGGCAAGTTCACCTACGAGCAGAACAAAAAGGACAAGGAGATCAAGGCGAAGACCCCTCGTGCCTCCGAGACCAAGGAGGTCCAGGTCAAAATCGGCACCTCCGACCACGATATGGGCATCAAGGCCGCCAAGGCCGGAGCCTGGCTCAAGGAGGGTCATCGGGTCAAAGTCGACCTTTTCCTCTGGGGCCGCTACAAGTACATGGAGTTCAACTTCCTCAAGGAGCGTCTGGAGCGCTTCCTTGCTATTATCCCGGAATCGTTTAAGATTGCGGACGAGATCAAGAAGAGCCCCAAAGGCCTCTCGGTCACCCTCGAGAGGGATGCCTCGAAAAAGCCTGCTTCTAAGCCACAAATGGCTCCGAAGACGGTGGAGGCCCCTGCAGAGGAAGCATAATTTCTATGAAGTCCAACAAGTCATACAAGAAGCGTCTTCGTGTCACGAAGAAAGGCAAAATCGTCGCCCGCGTCCCGGGCCATAACCATTTCAACGCAAAGGCGTCTGGTTCGAAGCGCCAGCAGAAGTCCCGCAAGGTCGGCTTCCACGCGACGATGACCGCAACTGATAAGAGCCGCTTCCTCTAAACATATATGGCACGCGTCAAACGAGGTACGATGAAGAATAAGCGCCGCAAGAATATCTTGGCGCAGACGAAGGGCTACCGCTTCGACCGCAAGTCGAAGGAGCGCGTAGCAAAGGAGGCTATCAAGCACGCCGGCTCCTATGCCTTCAAGCACCGCCGCGCGAAGAAGCGCGACATGCGCAACCTCTTCTCGCTCCGCATCAATGCAGCTGCTCGCCCGCTCGGCTTCTCCTACTCGAAGCTCATCGGCGCTCTCAAGAAGAAGAACGTCACCCTCGACCGCAAGTCCCTCTCGACGCTCGCGAAGGACCACCCAGAGGTCTTCGAGAAGCTCGTCAAAGAACTCGCGTAAGCGCTGTACGCTTTTCACGCCATCGCTCGGCGGGAATGTAAGCAAGCTTTCATTCCGCCCCTCGCTCGACGTGATAAAGAAAAACCCGGCCTAGGCCGGGTTTTTCTTTATCCCTTCTTTTGCCACAGATCCCAAATGGCACTCGCCACGTTGGACGTCTTCCCGTAGAGCGGATTGTAGTGCAGGTCGATGAACGGGAGCGTATTGGCTTCCAGTATCCCCCACTTCTGGGTATCAGGGTCGGTTTCCGGATCAGGAATGATGAGGTCGAATCCTGCGACAGGAGCATCGAGAAGGCGCACGAGCCGCTCGATGATCTCCCGAAGCTTCGGATGGATATCTTCGGGCATCTCCCACGTTGCACCCCCGACCATGCGTCCGGAATGACGTGAGATCTCCAATACTTTCCCATTCTCAAGCACCGAATCCCAGCCATAGCCCTGTCGACGGATATATTCTTCGTTCTCCGCATCCATACGTATATCAGATACGCGTTCAAGCTTTGCGGAATTTTTCGCTTCGACAAGTTTACGAACAGACTTAACCCCATCACCGGTGACGCGCGGCTGCACCTTGCGCAAGAATCCCACAATGCGACCATCAACAACTGTGGCGCGGCATAAATCACCCTTCAGATGCGTTTCGAAAAGCACCTGACGGCAAAGCTGTTGAGCGGAACGAAACGCGCGCTCGAATTCTTCCGCGGTCTGTACGTACGTAGTAGTGTGCCGCGCGCGCGATCCGAGACGCGGCTTTACTACAACCGGTTTCTCAGCCCTTTCAAATGCAGCACGAGCTTTCGTGAGGCTGGATGATATGAACGCATCTGCACAGGGAATACTGTTCGCCTGCAGGAACAACTTAAAATGTTTCTTATCGTCTGCCCATGAGTACGGCGCGTGTCCCACGCGTGGAATGGGTAGTCCTTCAAAATACAACCATTCGTTATTGATTCGCGCACGATAGTAGTCGCTCGGCGTGCCGAAAACCGCAATCTGTTCCATGGGAATACCCCGACGCTCCGCTTCTTGCCATAGAACCAAGGTGCGATTAGTGCGCGCGCCTTTGGGATCGCTCAATGTACGCTTACCACATGCAACATATGCGAGCCTGAGGAGAATCGGCTCGAGCGAATCAGCAAAGCGATGCACGCGATCCATCGCTCGCCTGAAGCGAGGCATTTGCGCCAATGCGTCGTTCATCCAGCCATCGAGCGTACTCGAAATGAAGGTGGGAACGTGCGCCGTCGGAAAATCACTGCACGCCGGACAGGTACTGACCCCTTCCCGCGGCATGATCTCCTCCATCTCCCTAGTATAAAAGAAATCCCCTCTTGCGAGGGGAATCTTCTTAGTGATGGCCGCCAAATTTCATATCAGGCAATGCTTATCGACTATACGGCAATGGTACCACGCTCGAAAACCGCCATTTGTACCCTGGGGACAGTCTTTAGAGGATCATCTCGGCACCTTTACCTGTAGCGCCCCATCCATCGTGGTTGTTGTGGACCATGTTCTTCTCCTTCACCTTCCCTACCATCTCGATAAGACGCTCCACAAGCGCTTTCGGGTCGGAATCGAAGGCAATGAATTCATTCGGGCGATGCGCCGCCGTGATGACCTCACGGATGAAATCGTCGGTACGCCAATCGCCTTCGAGGACGCCGATAGGACGGCGGTCTTCGAATGAGACCGAGAATTCGTTGAGCGTACCCACGCGGCCCGGGCCGATGATCATCGCGTCGGATGAGCGCACGAAGAGGAGGTCGCGTCCCGCATAGCCGAAGCCAGTGTAGATGACGACATCCATGAAGTCCGTCGGGAGCTGATAGACCTCGATGTGTTCCTTCTCGGTGGATGCAGGAGAAAGCCCGATGGAAAAACCGCATTCATCCTTTGCGCCCATTGCCGCATAGAGCGGGAATCCGGTCGTGGCCCCCGTCGTGATGATGCCTCCCTGCTTTGCGATCTGCCTGCCGATCTCACGGGCTTTCTCAAGCGCCTGCAGACCGAACGGACCCGCATCAGCGGTACCGGAAACGCCGATTTTCACGACGCCGTATCCATTCGGAAGTCGGCAGAAGTTCTTCGGCGGCGTGACGTGATTCGGATGGATCACTTTAAGCCGTGCCATGAGGAATTATTTTATCACGCGACAGGAGATACTTACCCACAGCATAGCCGGTGATACCGCCAAGGACGTCCATGAGAAGGTCGAGCGAGGTATCGAACGCGAAATTCGCTTCACGCGGGATGCCGCCCCAAAGCTCGAAGAGTTCCCAGCCGACACTGACCGCGATGATGATAAGGAGGACCCGCATGAATGTGAGCTTCCGATGCACCGATGAGAACAGCCACATCGCCGCGAGAGCGACCCACATCGCACCGCCGAAATGCATGAAGACATCCAGCCACGGGAAGAGCCAGTAGAGATAGAGCTTGAGCGCAATGATGTGTATCGCACCGATGAGTGCGATCAGGAATGCTTGTATGAAAAAGATATGACGCATGAAAATCCGGTACAAAGAAACTCCGCGCTGCGGAGTGTCTTTGAGGCGGCAGGTACGGCAATCCTGGCTTTATAGTCCAGGTGGGAGCCCGCAGAACCACAACCACGGTCATGGACGATATGAGGCTTCCCTATTTTGTACCAGCAGGTTTTAGTACCAGCCGCTGGAGTCAGTATATCACTTTCAGTTTTCTGAAGAAGCTCGGGGAAAATCCTTCCGATACTAGGCGCGGGATGTACGCATTTGGAGTCGTACTGTGATACGGCGACAAATGCGTACGGGACCCGCAACGACGTAGCGGAGGATTTTAGCGAGCTTATTCAAGAATGCCGTCAAGATTAACGTCGTAGAGGATCGCCTCGCTTACCAAGCGGTAGTTGAGCAATTCTCCCTCCGTAAACCAGATCGCGATCTCGCGGTTCGCGTCTTCGACGTTCTCGGAGCAATGGATGAGGTTGCGGACTGCACGATCATCGACTGCGGAGATGCCGTACGAATCGAGCGTAAGGTCGCCGCGGATGGTACCGACGTCAGAGGTAGCAGGCTCGGTATCGCCGGTCACCTTGCGTGCCACGACTGCTGCCTGATTTCCTTCCCAGACCATCATGACGACGGGACCCGACGTCATGAACTTTACGAGCTGGCGGATGATGTCTTTGCCGTACTCGATCGGCTCCTTGTTGACCGGAAGACCGGCCGCCTTCTTGTCTTCGGTGATCTTGGTCCCCTTCTTGAGGAACCACGCATCGTCCTTGTTGTAGTGCTCCCAGAGCTTCTTCTCGTCGGCGATACCGAACTTGATGCCCACGAGCTTGAGGCCGGTGCGTTCGTAGCGCTTGGTGATCTCGCCGATGAGCGAACGCTGGACGCCGTCCGGCTTGATAATGACGAATGTGCGCTCCTTTTTCGGATGTGCAGGCATATGAGTGTGGTTATGGCAGGCGTCTACCAAGGAGGTATCCCGGGGATACGCCTGCCGAACGATTATCTAATAGGTGGATGCGTCGGGAGACTGACCGAAGCGAGCACGTATCTCGGCTTCGATCCCCTCCCGGTCGCGACCGAACGTACGATACGAAAGTTCCTTGAGTGCGTCAACATGACCATGATTGAAGCGCGGAAGATCCGAGGTGCGGAGCGTAAACGGTCGCGCCGGCGTGCCGTTCACGAGAAGCGCCACCGATGCATGACGATTCTCCTGATTCTCAAGGTCATTGCGGGTGAAGACCGGATGGAACTGCTTCTCCAGGAATTCCGCGTCGGTGGTGCCGATGCGGAACGCGATCTTGGTCCCCACATTGCCGATGACCGCATCGCGGATCTCTTCAGGAAGCTGCGCGATGAACTGGTGGGCGACGGTGAGCGAGAGCTTGTACTTACGCGCCTCGGAGAGGATGGTGGAAATGGATGGCGTCGCGAAGTTCTGGAATTCGTCGATATAGAGATAGAAGGTCGGCAGCTCGCTACGGGTGTCTACGCGGGAGAATGCCGCCTGCAGGAACTTCGAGACCAGCACGAGTCCCAAGAGTGAGGCATTACGCTCCCCCAGACGGCCCTTTGATAAGTTCGCAAGGAAGATCTTCTTGTTGTCCATGATGTCGCGGAAATCGAATGCCGATTGCTGCTGCGCCACGATCGGGCGCATGATGTCGTTCGCGAGGAAGACATCGAATTTCGAGGTGATGTACGGCGCGATCTCCGGCAGCGCCGCATCACCCTGCGGACCTTCGGCGATCTTCTTCCAGAACTGGACGATAACCGGATTATTGCAGCGCGAAAGCTTGAGATCGCGGAATGACTTATCCGCGAACACACGCGGAATCTCCAGAAAGGTGGAACCGGTGTCCGGATCTTCGACGACGAGCTGCACTGCATTGCGGTAGTACTGCTCGAACATCGGACCGAACGCCTCAGGGACATCCGCATAGAGCTTGCGGAAGATCTGGTACACCTCGTCGATGACGAACGTCTTCATCTCCGGTCGCGAGAGATCGTACTCGAGCATATTGAGTCCCATGGGGCGGTCGGAATGCGCCGGGTCGAAGTAGATCACATCCTCGATACGCTCGGGCGGGACCGCCGCAAGTACATCCTCGATGTCATTGCCATGCGGATCGATGAAGGCCACACCTTCCCCGTTGCGCATGTCCTGGATGATCATGTTCTTGATGAGACCGGTCTTACCGGTACCCGTCTGTCCGATGACGTAGCAGTGACGCAACCTATCCTGCGCACCGAAGCGGACTTCCCGCTCATCAGCACCGTAGCGGTTAAGACCAAGCTGGATACCATCCGCCGGCATCTCGACCGGTGCTGGCGCCTGTTTCGCGTGCGCTTTCTTCAATTCGCGCGACGTAGTGACACGCTCGGCAGTGAGATGGACCATCGTGGAAAGCTCCGCGAGATTGAGCGGAATGGCGGTCGAATGATCGAACGTGCGGTAGGTGAATTCGCGCAGGAAAGCTGTCATGCCCCAGCTACCGACATGCTTGAAGTGGATGCGGTTCCCCTTCGGATCATCGAACTGGTTGAACGGCGCAATGAGGTTCTTCAAGAGCTGTTCCGCTCGCGCCTCATCCGGTGCTGAAGTGACGAGACGGATGACCGTCGGTACGATACGGCTCTTGATCTTGCGGCCGATGGCCTCGGTCGCCACCTGATCCCCCTGACGACGCATCTGCTGCCCCTCCGCCTTCGCTTTCGCCTCCTTGGAGGAGAACAGTTCGTCGACGACGTCGTGCACGAAATCACCGAAGACGGTCTCAGCGGTCTTCAATGCTTTCTCCAGCGGCTTTCCGTGTTCGAGTGCGCGCAAGATCTTCTTGTAGTGGTTGTTGTACCGCTCTCCTTCGTTCGAGACGACAATCTGGAGTCCCGCACCTTCTCCATGCTTGGCGAGCTTCGCGAACGCCGCGAGAAGCACATTCATCGGATCATGCTCGAAGGATTCGTAGGTCTTCAGGGGGTATGCCGGATGCTCATGGAGCGTCGCGTACGCTGCGGCATGGTGGCCGTCGTAATTGAAGAGGTTATAATCGCCACGTAACTCGCTGATGCGGGCATTCGGGAAGACCGAGGAGATGAGGCGCTCCGCCAATGCCTGCTTCTCACGCGGTACGGCCACGAAAATCGATGCCTCCTCAGTACCCTCCGGGACTGCTATTTCAATAGAAAAACCCTCATCAGCGCCGATGAGCGAGAGAAATCCCGAGTAAAGTTGCTCAGATGACGCTAAGAACTGTTCAAGCTTGTGCTGGCTTTTATCTTCGCTTTCCCCGTGGGATTGCGGATGTATCTCGAAGAGGACGAGGTGGAGGGCGCGCGCGATCCTCTCCGGCGGCTTCATCCCTTTCTGCGGCAAGCCCTCGGCGATATAGCGCACCAACATACGATGGAGATCGTCTTCGATGTGGGGGTTCTTGAGACGGGCCGCGACAGAGAGCGCATTGCGGATACCGTGCTCGGCGACGACCTTGAGAAGCCCGTCCATCTGTGCATCATGTGCTTCCGGCTGGAGATCAAGCGCGATGCGGAGCGTCTCGTGTTCGGGAAGCACCGTCGCTTCGTGGAGGACCGCCTTCGCCGGAGCGACGCCGTATTCGGCCACTTCACGCTTCGCGATACGCTCTTTCTCGAACGCGTTTCCCTCTACTTCGAGCTCACGCTCTTTCTCGGCGACACGCTCGCGCAGGAATGCGAGCTCCTCTTCGGGAGATTTGAATGCCGTCGCAGGCCTGAAGCGCTCCCCTGTGCGCGGTTGCATGGGGAAAAGTATAGCATCGCGCTACACCGCAGTGATGATCTCCGGCCCTTTTTTCGTGACGATAATCGTGTGTTCGGTATGTGCGGAGCGAGAACCATCTTTCGTGCGGTATGAAAAACCGTCCTCGTCGACGAAAAGCGACCCGGAACCGCGCGTGAACATCGGTTCTATGGCGATGACGAGTCCTTCTTCGAGCGGGACATCGAAACGCGGGTCGCGGTAGTTCGGGACGTGCGGCTCCTCGTGAACCTTCTTGCCGACGCCGTGTCCGGAGAGGTTTTTCGGGAAGCCTAATCCATATTTTTTCGCGACGGTTTCTACTGCTTCACCGATGTCGCCCGTCGTATTGCCCACGCGTGCCTGCGCTATGCCTGCCGCGAGCGCCTCATACGCGGCCTTCACCATCTCTTCGTCCTTCGGATCGCCCGTTCCGGCGATGAGCGTGACCGCATGGTCCGTGAAATAGCCTTTGTGCTTCACACCGAAATCGAGTGTGACCACATCACCTTCTCCAAACGGCTTCGTGATGATACTGCCCGGCGCGTGGACGATGACGTCGTTCACCGAAATGCAGATGACTGACGGGAACTTCTCACCGTTGCGACCAGAGCCGTAGCCCAGGAATGCCGCGGTATCGCCATCAGCCTTCAAAAGCTCACGCGCCCTAAGATCGATCTCTTTCGGAGAAACCCCGGGCTTCACCATCTTCGAGAGCTCTTTCAAGTGGGAACCGAGGCGTCGGCCGCTCTCGCGCAGCAATTCGTAGTCTTGTTTCGTCTTCGCGATCATGAAAGTCCTAACTCACGGAGGATGTTGGCATGGATGGTCTCGACGTCTGGCTCGCCGTCGACGGAGATGACCTTGCGGCCGCGGGATTTCAGGAGTTCGAGCTGCGGAATGACATCGGAATGGTACCAGGCAAGACGCTTCTTGATAGCCTCTTCGGTGTCGTCGTTGCGGCCGCGTGCAAGGAGTCGCTGCATCACGGATGCTTCGGTGAGCTCGATCGAGACGATGGTGAAATCATCGCGACCGAAGAACTTCATCGCGTCGTCGAATGCGGCCGTCTGTTCTGGTCCGCGCGCGAGGCCATCCGCGATGATGTGCTCGTCTCCGGCGATGAGATTCTCCGCGATCTTCTTGGTCTGGAGATAGATAGCCATGAAATCCGGCATGCGGTTCCCTTGGTCGATGACGCTGCCGGTCAGTTTCCCTGTGTAGGAACCGGTGTCACGTAGTGCGCGCAGTTCCGCACCCATATCGATGTGGATGATGCCGCGCTCCGGCTGGGTCTTTGTGAGGTGCTCCATGAGCATCTTTACCTGCGTCCCCTTACCGGCCCCCTGGGAACCGAAAAAAAGGACCGATAACGGCCGCGGATTGGCAGGGTTGGGCGTGTCTGTCATGCACCGAGAGTATACCCTTCTTTGCGCAGGATTTCTATCACCTCGTCGATCGCCTGATCGAGCTTCCCGTCCTCGTTCGTAATGCGGTAATCGTAGAATGGAGCCTCTTCTTTGATCTCCCGTTCGGTGAACTTCCGGCGCTCCTCCCACTCCACATCGCTCATCGGCGCTCGGGCGCGGATGCGCTTCTCGAATGCATCGAGCGACGGCGGCATGATGAAAAATGTCGTCGCATCGTAGTTTTCTTTCAAGTATTTCGCGCCAACAATTTGTATCTGGAAAAGCGTTACCTTCCCTGCTGAAACATTCTTATCGAGGCCGGGCTTGTAGAGGCCGTAGTAAGTATCAGTATCCGGTCGGTGGTAATGCTCGGGGATACTCCCGTCAGCGAGTCCGGCGAGGAATTCGTCCTTGGAGAGGAAGTAGTAGTTCTTCTCATGCTTTTCCCCAGGGCGCGGCGCGCGCGTCGTCGCGTTCACGGCGAAGACAGTGTTCGGACAACGTGCCAAGACCCCTTTGATGATGGAGTCCTTGCCGCTACCTGCGGGCCCCGCTATCACGACGGCGTTACGTAACATGAACGGCATCCTAGCATAAAAAAGAAAATCAGGAGCTCGCGACATAAGCGAGCTCCCGAAATCATTTCGACTCGACTTTCCACCACTCTTCAAGAAAGTCGACTGTTAGAACATCTGGAAAGAGCAATCTTGTACCAATTAAGACCGCAGGCTCTGTCGTAGCATGTGTTCGCTCTGAGTCATCTACGACATGTGCACTTATACGTATCCACTGTCCTTTCCAGAATACTTCGCCATGCGATAGTTCTATTTCTCCGTTCCCGCTTGCGTAGGAGACAGGACGAAAAATTGTGGTTGGTTCGAAATTCAGTTCCCCGGCAAGTGTATCGCCAAGAAATAGATACCCGTCGAAAGCCGTGTCGATAATCGCTAACGCACGAACACCATTTCGCCACTCCAGCATTGCCAAAGGGCGCTTTTTCGTATCGATGCGGCCTCTGATAAAGGAAGGGGTGGTCATTTGCCACCCCCAATCTCGCGCATCCAACCTATATCGCTCTGTCCGAATCGTCTTTGAAATTCAATCATCAGATCCTTCTCATTCTCACCGACCAAGTATTCACCATTGGTCGTGTTAATGACAACAAGCATCTCAGGTTTTAAGCCTTTCAATTTTTCCTGAATCTTACCGAAGATCTCTTCACCTTTGATTCGAGCTTGCTTTCGGATTTCACCGCGATTTTTCCACTTCTCTGCAGTAGACATGGTGCCTCCTGAAGTACATTACCTGTTAGGATTATGCCGCAAAAAAGAAAGGACTGCCATTGTTGGCAGTCCTTATGATCGGCTAGGTGCGGAATTCGCCGCGACAGACGACGGTGTACCTGGTCGTCGGAGACATTTTCCGCCAGATAGCGGCGGTCTGGTGCGCTTCGGTATACGGCATCCAGCCGACACCCCCTTGCTCACCCGTCACCGAATCCTTGTAGAGGATCTGGCACTCTTGCTCCTTTGTGCCGCTCGCCATCAGCATGGCCACAAGAAGAATCGCTTTCACTTCTCTCTCCTTCTTCCCTAACAAAAAACCACTGAGATATATTATATCATCTCAGTGGCCTTTGTCAAACTACCTCTTCTAGTACTCGCGGATGGATGTCTGTGCGTCGACTTTCTTCACGACGTCGAGGACGACGGAAACGGCGATGAGAAGCGCCGTACCACCGATCGTGAGCGCCGTGATACCGGTCAGACCCTGGAGGATGATCGGCATGACCGCGATGAGACCGAGGAAGAGGGCTCCCACGAGCGTGATGCGCGTGATGATGTTGCCGAGGTACTCAGCGGTCGTATTCCCTGGGCGGACGCCCGGGATGAATGCGCCGTTCTTCTGGAGGTTCTTCGCGATCTGGTTCGGCTCGAATGTGATAGCGGTGTAGAAGTACGTGAATACGAAGACGAGGACGAAGTACATCGTGCCGTAGAGCGCCTGGTTGTTGAGGCCGGCGAGGACGCTGTTCGCACCCGACGAGAGCCACGGGATCGAGGAGTTAGCGAGGAAGGTCGCGATCATCTGCGGGAACAAGAGGAACGAAAGCGCGAAGATGATCGGCATGACACCTGCCTGATTCACGCGAAGCGGGAGGTAGGTGGAAACACCGCCCATGACCTTCGAACCGCGGACGCGACGTGCGTAGGTAACCGGAATCGGACGCTCTGCCTCAGAGATGTAGACGACGCCTGCCGTGATCGCCACACCGACTGCTGCCATCGCGATGTAGGTCGGAAGCTGTGCGATGTCGAAGCTGAAGATGAGCTGTGCGAGCGTCGACGGGATGATCGCCACGATACCTGCGAAGATGATGAGCGAGACGCCATTGCCGATGCCGAACTCGGTGATGAGCTCTCCGATCCACATGAGAAGGATCGAACCGGCTGCCACGATGAGCGTGTTGGTGATCGCGCTCTCAAGCGTCATCGGTGCGATGATCCCCTGCTGCTGGAGGATGAGGAGGAACGCGAAACCCTGGATGAGCGCGAGCGGGACCGTGAGGAAGCGCGAGTACTGCATGAAGCGAGCGCGACCGGCATCACCTTCTTCCTGATACATCTCCTTCAGCTTCGGCACGAGGACCGTGAGGAGCTGCATGACGATGGATGCCGTGATGTACGGACCCACGCCGAGCATGACGATGGAAAGATTGGAAAAGCCGCCGCCGGAGAAGATGTTGAGGAGGCCTAGAAATTGGTTGTTCGAGAGGAACTGCTGGAGCGCGAACGAGTCCACCGACGGGATCGGGATCGCCGCAAGCAAGCGGAAGACCGCAAGCGCGCCGAGCGCGAAGAGGATTCGGTTGCGGAGCGTCGTATCTTCTACGACGATCCTGAGCTTTCGCATGAATGCGTCGAACATAGGATTTTGTTTAGGTTAGGAAATGCTGCCCCCTGCCTTCTCGATGGCCGCCTTCGCACCTGCGGAAACGATGACACCAGAGAACTTGAACTTCTTCTTCGATTCAGAGCCGACGATCTTCACCTTTGGTGCGCCGGTCTTCCCTGCGCGGACGATACCGCTCTCGACAAGCGCCTTCGGAGTGACCTCCGAACCGTCGAAGCGTGCTTCGAGCGTCGCGAGTGAGACGGTAACAGGACGAGGCTTTGCCTCCCAGACGGTGCGACCACGATTCTTGCCGTACCCACGGCGCTTCGGGATCTTCTTGATGATGTCGCGGAGAGCCGGGCGGATCTTCGCACCTGCGCGCGCAGTCTGGCCCTTGCCGCCCTTCCCGGAGGTCTTGCCGCGGGTAGAAGACTGGCCACGACCGACACGGCGGTACGGACGCTTCGTCATTCGCTTGAGTGTGTGAAGGCCGGTCATATTAGTGTTTCTTTTCGATAGTCTTGAGCGCTTCGATAGCAGCGCGTGCGTTGTTGATGGAATTGTGGCTGCGGGAGAGGATCTTTGCGGTAACGTCGGTGACCCCTGCGAGCTCGAGGACCGCACGGACAGCGGAACCGGCGACGAGACCACGACCCGGAGATGGGCGGATCTCGACGACGCTGGCTGCGTACTTCGCCTCGATGTTGTGCTTGATGGAGTTCGTCTTGGTGAGGTCCAGCGTGATCATGTTCTTCTTCGCGTGGCGGGTCGCCTTTTCGATCGCGAGCTGGGTGTCCATTGCCTTGCCGAGACCGACACCGACACGACCCTTCTTGTCGCCGATGACCATACAGACGGAGAAATTGAAGCGGCGACCACCTGCCATGACGCGGGCGACGCGGCGGATGCCGAGCATCTTCTGAGCGAACTCGGAGCGCGGAGCGTCCCCTCGATCACGGCGCGGACCACGAGGGCCACGGCCGCCGGGGCCACCACGACGATCCCCACCTGGGCGCGGACCACGGCCGCGGAAATCCTGGCGCGGAGCGTCTGCCGGAGTCTGCGTATCTGCCACCTGTGTCGTTTCGTTAGTCATAACATTAGAAGTCGAGTCCTGCCTTACGCGCTGCATCAGCAAACGCCTTGATAGTGCCCTGATACTGGAAGCCGCCGCGATCGAAGACGACCTTCTTCACGCCTGCCTTCTGTGCTGCTGCCGCGAGGGTCTCTGCTGCTGCTTCTGCCTTCTCGCGCGGGGTCTTGCCCTTTGCTTCGGAAGAAGAAACCGCCGCAAGCGTCTTTCCTGCGTTGTCGTCGATGATCTGTGCGACGACGCGCGTGTTCGACTTGAAGATCGAAAGGCGTGGGCGCTCTGCGCTGCCCATCACCTTCGCACGGACGCGTCGGTGACGTCGTTCTCGCTGCTGTGTTTTAGAAAGAGTCTGCATATGCGTTATGAGGATGCTGCGGCCTTCTTACCCTGCTTCTGGCGTACGACTTCGCCTTCGTAACGGATGCCCTTGCCCTTGTATGGCTCCGGCTTCTTGATCTCGCGGACCGATGCAGCGAACTGACCGACCGCATCCTTGTCTGCGCCCGAGATGGTGATGATGTTCTTCTCGACGACTGCCGTGAGACCTTCCGGAACCGCGACGATGACCGGATGCGAGAAACCGAGTGCCATCTTGAGGTTCTTGCCCTGAAGCTCAGCCTTGAAACCGATACCTTCGATCTGGAGCTTCTTCTGGAACGGCGTGTTGACGCCGGCGATCATGTTGCGGACGTGCGCAGCGTAGGTACCCCAGAGCGCCTTTGCGAGACGGGTGTTGTTTGCCGGTTCGACAGAAGCGTTGCCGTTTTCGACGGTAACCTTCACTGCCGGGTGCATCGGACGCACGAGCGTGCCGCCCTTCCCCTTTACCGTGATGCTCTCAGAAGAGACCGACATGTCGGTACCTGCTGGGATTGCGATTGCGAGTTTTCCGATTCGTGACATATAGATTTACCAGATTTCGAAGAGGGCTTCACCGCCGACCTTCTCCTTGCGTGCTTCAAGACCGGTCTTGATACCCTTCGGCGTCGAGAGGATGAGGTGACCGTGACCGTAGCGGACAGGGACGATTTCGCTCACCGAGCGGTAGAGGCGGCGGCCCGGCTTCGAGACGCGCTTCGCACCGTTGATGACCGGCTTGCCTGCTGCGTCGTACTTAAGCGTGATGTCGAGGGTCTTCTTGACCTTCTTACCTTTCTTCTCGATACCACCGACGAGGCCGATGGCCTTGAGCTTCTCGACGATCGCGAGCTTGTACATGGAAAACGGGACAGACACGGTGGTCTGCTTCACAGCGCCGGCATTCTGCAGGCGGTTGATGAGATCTCCGACAGGGTCAGTAATCATACGGAATTACCAAGAGGACTTCTTAACGCCCGGGATGTTGCCCTCAAGCGCCTCCTCGCGGAAGCAGATGCGGCAGAGGTTGAAATCGCGCATGAAGCCACGCGGACGGCCGCACTTGAAGCAGCGGCGTACGGTACGCGAAGAGAACTTCGGCGTACGGTTAGCTTTCACGATCATCGATTTCTTGGCCATAGATAAAAGATTGGTTGTAAGCCTGAGGAGTGTTTCGAGGCCTGCACCCGGGCTTCCGCCGTGGGTTATGGACTCCCGATTCGTGGCCTAGATTCTGGCAGTTTCCTCAGGTTCCCCCTCGGACTTACTCAAACTCAGGCCCCCTACGAGGCCCGTGCATACTACCCCCTGAGGGGGCCTAAGTCAAATAAAAGAAAAAGCCGCGTTAAGGCACGCGGCGAGCCAGTGTAGGGTGCGAATTAGCACCAGTCGCGGTAGTGGGCCGAGATGAGGGTCCGTACGAGGGTCGGACTCTTGAACTCCCAGATCTGGACGACAAGAGCGTCGTTGTCCTGGTCGTGCTTCACCTCGGTGGAGATCTTCCGCGCGGTGCCGCCGGAAGCCATGAAGCACGATTGGTCGTGCCGACGGCCATTGACGTAATTGACCGACTCGCGCGGACTGAAGCCCTCGGTCGCTTGATAGTACGCGACCGCGATCGCCGCTTCCATGCTGTTGCAGACAGGGCCGGAGATCGCGAACGAATCCGAACCATCGTTCGCCGCACGCATGGTGAAGCCGCAGACGCTCTGCGCGAACGCGCTCGTCGAAAGACACGCCGCGAGAGCCGCGCCCAACAGAAGACTTTTCATCGAACATCCTCCAAAGAACAATCCCCTCGGGATCGAGAGGTGCGGTCAGTATAAGCGGGACTGAGCGACGCACTATTCCCTCGTGTGAATATGCATTGCCCAATCGATTGCGTGCGCGTATGGTGTATAGAGACTGGTCATTAAGGAGGTTCACATGAGCCAGAAAGGTGAAGAGATCCGGCAAAAGGGCGAGCGTATCTATCGACGCCTCAAGCCGAAGCTGGAACCGAAGCTCAACGGCAAGGTCATCATCATCGACGTCACTACAGGCTTATACGTTCTGGGAGATGATATCTATGAGGCCGGCCCTGCGTTCAAGCACCTCTTCGGCAACAAGACTAAAGGATATGGGCGGAAAATCGGCCCCGATCCTTATACGCAACGGGTCGGCGCATGAGACATGCATTCGATCCGATATTCTCGCGGCCGCTTATCATCATCGAATGCAATAAGCGGCCGCTTCGCTGCATCTTGGATACGGGCTACGCTGGCACTTTGTGGATGGGAAAGAGTATCGCCGACCGGTATGGGATTCTGACTGAAGAACCTGTTTACTTCGCAAAAACCGCAAGCGGCGCCGACGCTGAATTCCAGCAAGGATATGCTCGCATCTTGATCGATCCCGTACTATTCGAAAACCTGCCGATCGATGTGTTTGAAGGCGCTCACGTAGAATACGCCCTGCTCGGCACGCGAGTATTACATAACTTCCGCGTAATCCTTGATTTCAAAGATGCCTTCACTGATCTGCAGTATATCGATTAGAAAAATCAAAAGACCACTCTCGCGAGTGGTCTTTTCTTTCTTACGCTTTGAGCGGGAGGCCGATGTGTCGGAGGAAGGCTTCTGCTTCCTTCTTGGTCTTCGCGGTCGTCGTGATGGTGACTGCGAGGCCGAAGAGATCTTTCGCTTCTTCGTCTGCCGTTTCCGGGAAGACGGTGTGCTCCTTGAGGCCGATGGTGATGTTCCCCATCTCGTCGATAGCCTTCGCGTTGAGGCCGCGGAAGTCACGGACGCGC
The DNA here is from genome assembly GCA_016789445.1 of bacterium. NCBI lineage: Bacteria > bacterium. Next base: position 213,868 of record JAEUQT010000001.1, read on the forward strand.
GGAAAGACGATGTTGTTGAGCTTATCGAGGAAGGAGTACATGCGAGCACCACGGAGCGTAACCATGTAGCCAGCGAGATCGCCGCGGCGGGTCTTGAAGGTCGCGATGGACTTGGTCGTCGAACGAGGAGCCGGCTGCTGACCGACGATCTTGGTGAGGCGATCGAGGATGAGCTCGCGCTTCTTCTTGTCGTGGACGGAGCCGACGCCGGTGGAGACGACGACCTTCTGGATGCGTGGAGCCTGCATCGCGCTGGTGTAGGAGAAATCTCCCTTCATCGCGGCGAATGCGCCCTGTGCCTTTTCCTTAACGGTGTGAGTTGTTGCCATAAAATTAGAGGTTCGAACCGCTCTTTACTGCGACGCGCTGGCGCGAGCCATCCTTGCCGCGGGTGATCTTGATGCGGGACGGCTTGCCATCCTTCGGATCCATGACAGCGACGTTGGAAATGTGGATCGGCATCACCTTGTCGATGATCTGACCCTTACCGCTCGTGCGAGTAGCCTTGCGGTGCTTCTTCACCATGTTGACGCCGTCGATGACGACCGCGTCGTGCTTAGGAAGGACGCGCACGACCGTGCCCGTGTTTCCCTTGTTCTTTCCGGCGATGACGATCACCTTGTCTCCTTTCTTGATCTTCATATAGTTAGACGATTTCCGGTGCCAAGGTACCGATGCGCTGATAGCCACGCTCGACGACTTCGCGCGGGATCGGACCGAACACACGGGATGCCTTCGGCTCCTTCGGGTCCTTACCGGAACCGGTGATGAGGACGACGGCGTTGTCATCGAAGCGGATGTAGCTGCCATCCTTGCGGCGCATAGCCTTGGTCTGGCGGACGACGACTGCCTTGTGCACTTCCTTCTTCTTCACGGCCTTGCGCGGCTGTGCGGTCTGGATGGAGATGACGACCTGGTCGCCGACCTGTGCGTAGCGCTTCTTGGAACCGCCGAGCACCTTGAAGATGCGTCCGATTTGTCCTCCGGAGTTGTCTGCGATCTTTACGAGTGTGCGGTCCTGAATCATATAGGTATTACTTCACGATCTCGAAGTGCTTGCGCTTGGACATCGGCTTGATCTCGCGGATAGCGACCTTGGTGCCGACCGCAACCTCATTGCCTGCGTCGTGGACGAGGAACTTCTTGGTCTTGAGCATGAACTTCTGGTACTTCGGATGCTTCTCGTAGCGGGAAACAGCCACCGTTGCGGTGTCCTTCATAGCCGACTTCACGACGACGCCGTGGAGGATCTTTCCGTTGTTGGTTTTGGTTTCCATATCTTAAAGTCGGCGCATCTTAGCCGTTTTTCTTCGAATTAGCAATCGTGCGGGCTTTGAGTTCGGTGAGCATGCGGGCGATCTCGTGGCGGAGGTTGCGGCCCTCGCGGACATTGCGGGTGCGGGAACCTGCGCCGCCGAAGCGGAACACACGAAGCGCCTCGCGCTTCTCCGCGATCTCCTTCTGCAAATCTTCTGCTGATTTCTTAGTGATGTCTGCCATATGCGTATTACTGACGTGCGATGACGCGGGTCTTCAACGGGAGCTTGGTGCCTGCCTTGCGGAGTGCTTCGCGAGCCATCGCCTCAGGTGCGCCGTCGACTTCGAAGATGACGCGGCCCGGACGGACGTCGAAGACGTAGCCCTGCACATCACCCTTCCCCGAACCCATGCCGACTTCTGCAGCCTTCTGAGTAAAAGGACGGTCGGGGAAGACGCGGATCCAGATCTTCGCGGTCTTGCCTGCAGCGCGCGAGAGCGCGCGGCGAGCAGCTTCGATCTGGTTCGACGTGACGCGAGCCTGACTCGTCGCCTTGATGCCGAATGAACCGAATGCCACGGTGATACCGCGGGTCTCAGGCTTTACGAGTCGCGCGTTGCGGCGGCGACCGGTCTGCCACTTACGATGCTTGGTTTTCTTAGGAGTCAACATACGGTTTCAATTATGCGCGTGCGCCTTTCTTGTCGTCGAAGATATCGCCGCGGTAGATCCAGACCTTGATACCGATGACACCATACGGGAGATATGCATTCTCACGGCAGAAGTCGATGTCGGCGCGGATGGTCTGAAGCGGGACGCGGCCACGCTTGATCTCTTCCTGGCGGGACATCTCAGCGCCGCCGAGGCGGCCGGAGAGCGCGATGCGCACACCCTGGACGTCACGGTTTGCCATGACCTTCTCGACGGTCTGCTTGAGGACGCGACGGAACGTCTGGCGCTTTTCGAGGCCTTCCGCGATCATGTACGCGACGACCGGAGCCTGCGATTCAGGAGAGCGGACTTCTTCGATGTCGAGTTTGACCGGAAGCTTCGGTGCACCCTTCACGGACTGTGCGACCTTGGTGATCTCCTTAGTGAGCGTCTGGGAGCCTTCGCCGCCGCGACCGATGACCATACCCGGGCGGGAGGTCTTGATGAGGATGCGGATAGCCTGACGGGTGCGCTCGATCTCGACCGAAGTGACATACATGCCGCGGAGGCGCTTCTTGAGGAAGCTGCGGATGCGCGTGTCGATCATCACGTTCTGGCGGTACTGGAGCGGCGTTGCAGCGAACCAGCGCGACTTCCAGTCGCGGATGACGCCGAGGCGATGTGCGTATGGATGTACTGTGTGTGTCATATAAATTATTCGGCCTTGGCCTTCTTCTTAGCGGCTTTCTTAGCAGCCGGCTTCTTTTCAACAGCTTCGGCAACCGGAGCTTCAGCCTTTGTCTCCTTCTTTGCAGCCTTCTTCGAAACTGCACCTGCAGCGCCGAGCTCGATCTTTACGATCGACATGACGCGGAGGATGCGGCCTGCGCGGCCACGAGCCTTCGGCATGAAGCGCTTGAGGACTGCTCCCTTGTCGACGGAGATCGACTTCACGACGAGGTCTTCCGGGTTCATCCCCTGCTGACGCGCATTCGCGATAGCAGACGCGAGAAGCTTCTCGAGTTCAGGAGCAGATTTCTTGGGCGTGAACGCGAGAAGATCGCGCGCGATGAGGACGCGCTTGCCACGGATCATGTCTGCGACGAGGCGGACCTTACGCGGAGACTGCTTGAAGTTGGTAAGAAGTGCTTTCATAGTTATTTCTTCTTGGCATCAGCGGCGCCCTTTGCAGCCTGTGCAGCAGCGATCTCGCTCTCCTTTGCCTTCTGTTCGATCTCCTTCTGCATCTTACCGCCGTGACGGCCGAACTTGGTCGTCGGTGCGAATTCGCCGAGGCGGTGACCCACCATGTCTTCGGTGACGAAGACTTCGTCGAAGTTCTTGCCGGTGTGCACGAGGAAGGTGAAGCCCACGAATTCCGGAGCGATCTGAGATGAGCGCGCCCACGTCTTAATGCCGCCAGCGCCCGGCTTGCGTGCCGAGACCTTCTTCATCAACTTCTCGTCGATGTACGGACCTTTCTTAAGTGAGCGTGTCATAGTTGTGCGGGGCTACTGTAGCTGGAATTTGGCTATAAGTCAAAATATTTTCGCATTATTTCCTCTTGCCGACGCGGCGGCGGCTGACGATGAAGACGTTCGAGTACTTCTTCGGGCGACGAGTCTTCTGACCCTTGCCAGACGGGCGACCCCAGAGGGTCTTTGCGCGGCGCAAACCGCGACCCTGCTTACCTTCACCTCCACCGTGTGGGTGATCAACCGGGTTCATAGCCGTACCGCGGACCGTCGGGCGCTTGCCCATCCAGCGGCTACGTCCTGCCTTACCGATGTTCACGAGGTGATGCTCATCGTTCGAGGCTTCACCGACGGTTGCCCATGCACCACCGATGATGCGGCGGACTTCCGTCGACGGCATCTTGAGGTGGGTGTAGCCACCATCCTGTGCGATGACTTCTGCGTAATTACCTGCAGAGCGGGCGATCTTGCCGCCGTTGCCCGGCTTCACTTCGATGTTGTAGACGAAGGTACCGACCGGCATGTTCTTGAGCGGGAGGCGGTTACCGCGGGTGACCGGCGCGGTCTCGGAAACGAGGAAGCTATCCCCTACCTGCGCGTTCTTCGGGACGATGATGTAGCGCTTCGCGCCATCTGCGTAGACTGCGAGACCGATGAACGCAGAGCGGTTCGGATCGTACTCGATCGTAGTGATCTTCGCTGGGATGTTCTTCTTGTCGAAATTGAAATCGACATCGCGCCAGAGCTGCTTGTGACCGCCGCCGCGATGGCGCATGGTGATGCGGCCCTGGTTGTTGCGACCGAAGCCGCGCTTGCCGCCGCCCTTGAGTGCCTTGTGCGGCTTGTGGCCGGAGAGTGCCGCGCGGTAGTTGATGCGCGTCATTGCACGGGAGCTCTTGGTGATCGGACGATAGGTTTTGATAGACATACGCGTTACGAGATTGTGATAGTCGTGCCCTTCGCGAGGTAGACGTACGCCTTCTTGCCACCCTGCTTCGTGCCGTACTTACCGGTGCGCATATTGCGGACCGTCTTCGGGTGGATGGTGACGATGCGGACCTGACGAGGCTTCACCTTGTAGGTAGCTTCGATCGCGGATGCGATCTGCTTCTTGTTCGCCGAGGTAGCGACGTCGAAGACGTAGACGCTGTTCGCGGATGCGAAGGTCGCCTTCTCGGTGATGCGCGGATTCATGAGCACGTGTGCGTACGTGTTCTTCATTGCCGGGACAGAAGCCGCTGCTACCGCCTTGGTTTCCTTCGGCGCAGCTGCCTTCTTGGTTGCTTTGGTGTTACGAGAAAAGAGTGCCATATGCGTTAGTTAGATGCCTTCTTCGGAGCGCGGTGCGCGAGGATCGCGACAGCAGCATCCGGATTTTCGATGACGATGTAGGTGTGCTTGAGGACCGCGACCGGATTGAGATCCTTCACGGAGCTCGAAACGACGTTGCCGATGTTACGGAAGCTCTTCGAGGATGCCTCCTTCGCATCCGAGAATGCGACGAGAGCGGCGTTCTTCTTCTTTGCGGAGAGCTTGGTGAAATCCTTCGAGAGTGCGACGAGGGTCTTCTTTGCAGATGCAGTGGACGGCTTCTCGATTCCGAAGGAATCGACGAAGACGATCTCACCTGCGGCGAGCTTCTTGGAGAGCGCCATGAAGAGTGCCTTTGCGCGCATCTTCGCTGGGATGGTACGCGCAAAGATCTTCTCGTTGCGAGGACCGTGGGTCACACCGCCGCCCTTCCAGATCGGAGAACGGGACGAACCGTGACGAGCGCGGCCGGTACCCTTCTGCTTCCACGGCTTGCGACCGCCACCGCGGACGTCGCCGCGACCCTTCGTGTGCGCCACGTTGGTGCGTGCGTTGTCCTGCATCGAGGTGACGACCTGGTGCATGAGCGAGTCATTCCATTCGACACCGAAGATGTTCTCCGGAAGTTCGACGGAACCTGCCTTCTTACCCTGTGCGTTGTAGATGTCGGTTTTCATAAAATGTTTAGCCACGGATTTCGACAAGCGTACCCGGGCGACCTGGGATAGCACCGGAGATCATAAGCGTATTGTTTGCGGCATCGATCTTGAGGACCTTGAGGTTCTTGACCGTGATGCGATCGCCGCCCATGCGTCCCGCCATGCGCATACCCTTCACGACGCGACCACCTGCACGACCACCGCCACCGATGCTGCCCGGTGCGCGCTCCTTGTTCTTCTGACCGTGCGAGCGAGGACCTCCCTTGAAACCATGGCGCTTAACGACGCCCTGGAAGCCCTTACCCTTCGAGATTGCAGAGACCGCAACGACATCACCTTCCGTGAAGTTCGAGACGTCGATGGTTGCACCGCGCTCCGAAGCTTCGGTCGTGCGGTATTCGCGGATGTGGCGGACAGCGCCCAAATCCTTGAGATGGCCCTTTACCGGTGCGGAGAGGTTCTTCTCCTTGCGCTCCCCTGCGCCTACCTGGATAGCCTGGTAGCCGTCCTTCTCGATGGTCTTCACCTGGGTCACCTTCATCGGGGTAGCAGTGATGATCGTCACCGCAGAAACGGTGCCTTTGTCATCGAATATCTGGGTCATACGACCCTTCACGCCGAGCATGAATTTCATAGTTTTTGAATGAAAAAACCGCGCACTAGCGCGGGATTCTGGGAATTCCGGGCCAGTGGTCCCTATGGGGACATGGGTGCCTCGTTTGAGGTCGCCGAAATATACACCACACTCTTAGGAAACGCAAATGTCCGGCCTATTCGGTCGGCTGCGCCTTCCGGCGGTTGCGTATGAGGAAGGTCGCTACCCCACCCAAGACGAGAAGCAGGGCCAAAGCTGCTATAGCGAGGGCGTTGCTGGTGGTAAGGAGGGGCGGGTCGTAGACTGGGATTTCAGGAGTATTGAAGGTCGAACTGCGGGCCTCGAGGTAGTCCGAAGCAGCTCCCTGCTCTTGCGCCTCGACCGCAAGGGCGTCTACCATCGCCTCCACCTCGGCCTCCGTCATGCTTGAAGAGCGTGGATCATTCATGATGTCCGCGCGGATAGCTTCGCGGAGCGCCGCGTCATCCTGTTGCGCTCCGGCCCAGAACGGCATGAGGGCGATGATGACGAAGAAGAGCGCGAGGCGACGAGTGAGAGCCATATACGCAGCAGTATATCCCCTTGCAGGGGCCAGAAACGAAAAATCCCCGTATTCTGGGGATTTTTCAGGGGTCGTCCGATGGACTACATCATCTTCACGTCGATGGAGACGCCGGATGGAAGGTCGATGTTGGTGAGCGCCTCGATGACCTTCGCCTCAGGGTTCACGATGTCGATCATGCGCTTGTGGACGCGCATCTCAAACTGTTCACGGGAATCCTTGTCGATGAACGCCGAGCGGTTCACGGTGTACTTCTTGATGTCGATCGGGAGCGGGACTGGGCCGATGACGGTTGCGTTGTAGCGGGAAGCAGTATCGATGATCTGCTTGACGGAACGATCCAAGACCGCGTGCTCATAGGCACGTACTTTGATGCGGAGGCGGCTTCCGCCGTCCCCCTTCTTCGCGCTCTTCGCGCGCTTAGCTGTCTTGGTCGCTGTCATAGAACTTCGCGAGTATGCCCTACCCGAGGGAAAAACGCAAGTTCTAGGCCACATTGACAGGGGTGCCCCTTCCCCTATTTGCTGCTTGCCCGATCGATCCAGCGCATGGTAGGTTCTTCGCAGGAGGCAACATGAGGCAACCTGATATCGCGCTTGCGGCTTATCTGCTCGACTTCATGCGTGGCACTTGGCTGGACTATTCATGGTCTCGCGAAGCGCGGCGATTCCTTCCGAGCCTCTTGCTCGGCGTGTACGTCTGGCACCGGCGCGGCAAATACCCGACGATGCGTGACGCTGCAGCATTCATGCATGCGGATCCGGCGAGCAGCGGACCGAAGTACATCCGTCAAGCAGCAGACGCCGGTCTCATACGGGTCGAGAATCATCCGCGAGACAAACGGAAGTACATCCTCTTTCCGACAGAGAAGCTGATGCATCTCATGGATAAGGAGCTCACGAAGATCGGAACCGTCGCGCAGTAATGCGCGGCGGTTTTCTATTTGAAAAGTGACTTATACCCACCCAAGAGTCCTGCCAGCCATTGGTCATGTAGCGACAGAAAAGATGCAGCGCGATGGCGCAACGGAAACACACTACCGCACCGCGGATTCGATCGTGTCTTTCACCTTCTCGACGAGCGAGCCTTCTTCATGCATGTCGTTGGCTTCGTCGTTGATGCCGCTCTCTGCAAGCGTCGTCAGCTTGTCGTTGGCCGCGCTTTCCTCATCGAGCGTCTCTTGGAGGAGATCGACGACTTCCCTATGCCCCATCTCTTCCGCCCACGCTTTCGCCGAGCCGTACCCGGCCATCTCGTAGTGTTCGATGTACTGCGCTGCGGCGATGAGCGAGGCATCACGCGCTTCGGCATCTTTGATGTTGGCGATGCACCATGCGGCGTCTTCGATGAGACCATCGATGGCGGCGGATTTCTCCATCATCTTGCCGGTTGCACCGAGCATCCCGAGCGCTTGTGCGAGGCGATCCTTCTGTACGCGCGTCTCATCGAGATGCGTCGTGAACGCCTGCTTCAGCTGCGTATCCGATGCAGCCTTCGCCATCTTCGGCAGCGCTTTCATGAGTTCACTCTCGGTGTAGTGCAATGCTTTGAGCTTCAGGATGAGGAGATCGTGGAGGGTCGAATAGTTGGACTGCTTTTTCTTGGTGGTTGCCATATGCGTATTTCGAATATGAGTAATACGCCAGTTGTATAGGCCGGCTATGAACCCGAAGTGAAAGAGCCCGCGGCGCGTGAGCGCTGCGGGCGATGGTCAGTCACGAAACGGCGAGCCGCCACGTGGTGGCTTCGGAGGAGGCGCTTTCGAGTACTCGTCGAAATACTGCCCCCACATCGATCTCGGGAGATTTATTCGCGCACTCCCGCCCGGAGCAGGAACGAACGCAGTTACGGTGCATCGCGCCTGCACATCGGAACGATTATTGATCTTCCGGTAGCTGGCTGTCGCAGCCTTCATGGCTTTTTCGAGCGAGGGCCGCGATCGTATCGTGACCTCCTTTTCGTCGGACCAACCGTCATGGAGATGTACCGAGAAACGTACTCGCTCGGTATTTCGACGCATCCGCAGATGACGTAACGACGACTTCGTCTCGCGCAGCTTCTGTGCGTAGAACTTCACATGCTTCGCGAGCTCACTCTCGAGGAACGTATACATGTCCATGCAGACCTCCAATTTCAAACTGGCCAGACAATAGCAGAACCCCTCCCCCTATGCTAGGGTGCCCGCGGGAATGTTCAGAAAGGAGCAATTGATGGAACGCATCATTGATACCGAAGTCGAAAGGAACATGGAGTTCCTCAGGACGAACTCCTATCCCGGACGCGGATTCATCATGGGCCGATCGCCTGACGGTGACTCTATCGTCCAGGTGTACTGGCTGATGGGCCGCAGCGACAACAGTCGTAATCGGCAACTGGTGCAGGAAGATCATCTCGTGAAGACGGCGCCGATCGATCCTAAGAAAGTCAAAGACCCTTCGCTCATCATCTACAACGCGATGCGCGAGGAAGACGATCGATACGTCGTCTCGAACGGCAAGCAGACCGACACCATCTTCAACGCCGAGAAGCACCTCGGCAGCGGTTTCCGCGAAGCGATGTTCGAGTGGCAATACGAACCGGATGAACCGAATTACACTCCCCGCATCACGGCGATGTATGACCGGTTCGCCGGCGGCAGACGGCCCGCATTCCAGATCGCAATACTCTCGCGCTCGCTCTTGGGAGAGTGCGTCCGTACGTACTACGAGTACGAAGTCATGCGACGCGGATACGGGTATTGCGTCCATACGTACGACGGAGACGGCGATCCGTTGCCGTCGTTCTCGCAGCATCCGTACCTGATGCGTATCAAGAGCCGCATGCCAGCACGGATCGCCCTGCAGATCTGGCAGGCGCTTGATCCCGACAATCGCATCGCGATTGCGGCGAAGGTAATCAATCAGGAAACAGGCAAATCCCTGACGCATATCATCAACCAGTACTGACGAAGGCCCTGCCATTTTGGCAGGGCCTTTTACTTTTCTTACTTCCCTATTTCAAGTACTTATCGAGGAACGCGACGGATTTCTGCCATGCGTCAGCGGTTTCTTTCGGTGCATGATTCGGATTCGACGGATTCGCGAACGCGTGACCGACGCCCGGATACATATAGATCTCGTTCTCGACGCCGAGAGTATTCAAAGAATCCTCGAACGCTTTCACGGTCGTCGTAGGAATCGCCTGGTCGGCATCACCGAAGACGCCCATGACCGGCCACTTGATGGGAGAGAGCTGTTCGGTGGTCGTCGGGATGCCGGAGCCGTAATACACAATCGTTGCATCAAGCTTTTCGCCTGAGATGGCGAGATTCACCGACTGCCTGCCACCGAAGCACCAGCCCCACGAGGCGATCTTCGTAGCACCGTTATCGCGGAGGTATTTCACTGCGGCGCGGAGATTCGCGGTTCCCTCTTCCTGATTGAACTGCGACGAATACGCACGCGCTTCCTCCTGTGTCTCGAGCACATTACCTTTGTAGAGATCCACAGCGAGCACCATGTATCCCTCCTTCGCGAGATCCTCTGCCGTCTTCTTTATCTCCGGTCTGAGTCCGCGGTTCTCGTGGATGAGGACGACTCCCGGATAGGTGCGATCGTCTGCAGGACGCGCGAAGTAGCCGGTCGCATTCCCGAAGTATGCGACGTCTCCGGCCGTGATCTCTGTGCTGTCAGAATTATTGTTCATAGTTTGCGAGCCATTCGAGTAATACCAGTAACCTCCCCCGAGTGCAATGAGCGCCACGAGCGCAAAAAGGTACTTCAACATATGCCGTAACAATACATCATGAACCGCACGCATGAAGATTGGGAGAATGGCGCACGAAAAAATCCGCCTCTCGGCGGATTTTTTCGTGCTGAATCCTAGAGGGATTAGGCAGTGATCTTGGTCACGACGCCTGCGCCGACCGTCTTGCCACCCTCGCGGATAGCGAAACGCATCTGCTCTTCCATCGCGATCGGACCGACAAGCTTCACCTTGAAGGTGACAGTGTCGCCCGGCATGACCATCTCGACGCCCTGTGCGAGGGTAACCTCGCCGGTGACGTCCGTGGTGCGGATGTAGAACTGCGGCTTGTAACCGGTGAAGAACGGTGTGTGACGACCGCCTTCCTCCTTGGTGAGGATGTAGACCTCAGCATCGAACTCGGTGTGTGGCTTGACGGTGCCCGACTTCGCGAGGACCTGGCCTCGGTGGACATCTTCCTTCTTGAGACCGCGAAGGAGGATACCAGCGTTGTCGCCTGCCTGACCCTGCTGAAGGGACTTGTTGAACATTTCAACGCCCGTCACCGTGGTCTTCGCAGTGTCCTTGATACCGATGATCTCGACTTCTTCGCCGACCTTCACGACACCGCGGTCGATACGACCGGTGACGACGGTTCCACGACCTTCGATCGAGAAGACGTCTTCGATAGCCATGAGGAACGGCTTGTCGAGTTCACGAGCCGGCTCCGGGATGTATTCATCAAGTGCCTTGATGAGCTCCATGACCTTACCCGACCACTCGTTACCTGCATCCGGATTCTCGAGCGCCTTGAGGCCCGAGCCGCGGATGACCGGTGCATTCTTACCATCGAAGCCCTGCTTGTCGAGCAAGTCGCGGATTTCCTCCTCGACGAGATCAACGAGCTCCTTGTCATCAACCATGTCTACCTTGTTGAGGAAGACCACGATCTTCGGCACGCCAACCTGCTTCGCAAGAAGGATGTGCTCGCGGGTCTGCGGCATGACACCGTCAGTCGCTGCAACCACGAGGATGGCGCCGTCCATCTGAGCGGCACCCGTGATCATGTTCTTGATGTAGTCGGCGTGGCCCGGTGCATCCACGTGCGCGTAGTGACGCGTCGGCGTCTCGTACTCCGAGTGAGAGAGCGAGATGGTGATACCACGCGCCTTCTCTTCCGGTGCCTTGTCGATCTCATCGACACCCTTCGTCGTCGCCGAGTAGCCGTTGCCAGCCTTCGAGAGGACGGTGAGGATCGCTGCGGTGAGCGTCGTCTTGCCATGGTCGACGTGACCGATGGTTCCGACGTTCACGTGCGGCTTCGTTCGTGCAAATTCTCCTGCCATATGGAATTGAATAATTACCTGCTAAATAATTTGCCAACGCGTTAGAGTGCTCCGGTATTTTCTTCGCTTTTCCCCTCCCTGCTTATATGCGGGTCGCTACGCCGCACAGAAAGAATAGGCAAAGAAATACGCACAGAGCGTGCGTGCCTGCATACTACCAAAACTCCCATGGAGCGCAAGTGAATAACCGCCCATTTCAGCCTGTATTTGAGCCCTTAATTGCTGACAGAGCCCTTCACGCGCGAAGAGGTGTTCCCGCCGAGCCAGGTGAGGGCGCGATTATTCATGTCGATCGCCTTGCCAGCGGCCCCGCCGTTCGCTCCTGGATGGCTCCCTCCGCTACCGGTCCCACCTTTCGTGCCGGACGCACCGAAAGCCCCTCCGTCGCCACCCATACCATAGATACCCTTCTCACCTCCAGCGCCGCCGCCAGACGTCGTCCCCGAAGCCCCCTTCACACCAGCACTTGTGTTCTGCGAAGAACCGCCCGCGCCACCCGCCGAGCTTGATGGCCCGGATGCCCCGCCACCGCCACCATTACCTCCCGTTGAAGCGCCTTTTCCGTACGATGCCCCACCCCCACCGCCTCCACCCCCACCGCCGTAGATATATCCGCTCGAATTATTGATGCTGAGCGGATACGACATGGAAATCGCCGGACCTCCTGCCGCACCTGCCTGTGGGCTCGGCGGATTCGATGAATTAGCATCGCTACCATCGCCGCCCTTGCCGCCTTTGCCATAGATACGCCCTTTATTTATGACCGTCAGTGTGGTGCCCGTCGGCCAGCAGCTACCCGTCACCAGTGCGGCATTCGACGTGTTCGTCGAATAAACATCGACCCCTGACTCGATGACGAAGATGTAGTCCCCGGGAGCAGTCGGATTGCCGGCGAGCGTGCACAGATTCACATTCGACCTGTCTGCAGTGATCGTAACCGTCGTCGCACACGAACCTGCCGTCACGCCCGCAGGAGGGTTTGTATAGAAAGACTCCCATTCAAGGGCGCTCTCGGTCGGCACATAGACACTCGCGCCCGTCGCACTGTTGTTCGTGACGTCGCGGCACACGGTATGCGCCGTGATATCCAAGCTCGCTGCATTGTTGACCGTGTAGTTATCCGACGCGTCGATGACGATCGCGAAGAGGGAGAGGACGACGATTGAAGTGAGGGCTGCCGACAGCCTGTTGTGCATATTAGTTCCACGTCACGATGACGCGACCCGCGCCCCCGCGGCCGCCGTCCTGTGCAGTGCCATTTCCCCCTGCTCCTGCTGCCCCAACTACAATGGTGACCGAACTACCCGGCGTATAGGTGCCTGAGGTATAAGTACGTGTCGAATACGAACCGCCGCCGCCGCCTGAGGCAGGAATAAACACGCCAGTCTTCATCGTATAGAGCGCAGCTCCTCCCCCTCCACCACCTGGTGCACTTCCAGGATTACCCGGGCCTGGATCCGAGCTCGGGAGTGCAGCCCCACCAGCACCGCCGTTGGCGCCATTACCCCCCTTTCCTGCGGTGGTGCCTGCTGCGCCAGAGGTATTCGTTGTTCCGCCAGAAGCAGTGCCGCCCGCACCTCCTGCTGATACAGTTGCGCGAGCACCGCCTCCCGCAATCACTGCTGAAGCCCAGCTCGATGTTCCGCCATTGCTTCCACCCGCGATATTCGCTGCTCCATCTTTGCCACCGCCGCCACCGCCGCCACCCCACACCTGCACCGTGATGGAATTATGCTCGGGAACCGTAAAGGAGTATGTGCCCGCAGTGCTAAAGGTCTGGGATCCGGGTGTTACGCACCCGGATGCCGTTACGCCTGCGGGAGGATTGGTATAAAACGACTGCCACTCGGCGTCTGTCTGTGTCGGAACATACACACTCGCCCCCGTCGCGCTTGCATTTGTTACCTTCCGGCACTCGGTATGTGCAGTGATGCTCTGATTGGTACCGTAATTCACGGTGTAGTTGTCGGAGGCGTCGATGGCGATTGCGAAGAGCGAGAGCATCGCCACGATCGTGAGGCCTGCTTGAAGGTGCCCACGCATACGCCTATCGCGCCGCCTTCAACGCCTCGATTTCCGCCTTAAGACCGTCAATCTCAGACTGCTGCTCCTTCACCGCCTCGATGAGCGGCGCGATGAGCGCGTCGTAATCAACCGACTTGATGCCATCGCCATCCGTGATGACCGCTTCGGGCAATACCTTCTCGACATCCTGCGCGATCACACCGGCGGACGCCTTGCCGCTTTCCTTCCATGTGAAGAGGACGCCGCTCAGCTTCTTGACGATATCGAGTCCCTTGATCGGGCGGACATCCTTCTTGAGACTTGCATCCGAGGTGTGGAAGTATCCTGCAGCATAGACATTCCCGCCGAGATAGGTCCCACCTGCATACTCGCCGTTGTAGTTCAGATAGATGCGGTCGGTGGAGATGACGCCGAGCAACGCCAGGTTGCGCGCATCGCCGCTGGCAGTCGTGCTCCCTCCTTGCACCCACACATCGTACGATGCATTCATCTGTTGCATGATCGCACCATAGTTTGTGAGCGTGCTCACTGAGAGCGCACCGTTCTTCACCTGCGCCGTCGCACTCGTATTGATGGGGGCGGCAACGTTGCTGTTCGGCGCCGTACCGGTCGGTCCTGTCCACGCGTACGCAACAACAGTACCGAAAAGAACGAGCGCGACTGCCGAAGCAGTGAGGTGGCTGGCGGTGAGAGTTGCGATACGGGTCATACGTGATGGTTATGTATAAAAATAATAAATAACGATTAGAGTTCCTTCCACGATGGATTCGAGAAGACGGTCGCTCTCTGGGTGAGCGTGCCTCCCGGTCCGGTGCACGAAAGCGTGTACGTGACGCTGCCGCGGATGGCACCGGTCACACAACCGTTTCCTGAGTGTGTGCACGAAACTGCTGCTGAAGAGGTGGCATTCCAGGTGTTATTGAAATCAGGACTGTTCTCAGTAACTGAGCACGACGTGGCATCGCGGACACTCCAGAGGACAACAACGGTGCCTCCCGGACGCACGAGGCGTGGCTCGATGGAAAGCTCATCTCCTGGCGCCGTACTTGGTGCCGGAGGGGTGACACATGCACCCGAGCTGCATATCAGTGATCCTCCACACGCAACCGGCACCGCGCCCTGGCATGCCGTCCGGCGCGTCGTTGAACTGACACAGCTGTACTGTGTCGAGCACTGTGGATTCCACGTCGTTTGTACCGGCGTCGTGCCGGCACCGAAACTGAGCCAGCCGATATTCATATCTCCCCAGGCATAGCCGGTAAACGTATCCCCCGCCTGATTCAGCGTCGGTCCATAGTTCGTACCACTCAAACTGATGAATCCGTCCCATCCCCCGCTCTGGGAATCAGAATATGCGAGCGCGCGAAGCCATCCCTTGAGTGCGTACTCATCCATGCGCGCCGTACATGGCGCCGTCGGGCATCCGGTGAGATTCGCGCTCTGCGCGCTGATCCAGCCGATATTCTCACTCCAGGCATAACCGCTGATGGCACCGTCTGCCGCGATCGAAAGACCGTAGTTGCTCGTGCCGCAGGTACCGAGATTCGAACAGTTGAGACTGATCCAGCCGATCGTGTCGCTCCAGGCGTAGCCTGTGAGCGGCGATGCGGCTTGCGAGAGCGTCGGCTCAGGCGCGATGAAAAAAGAGACCGCAATCGTAGCTACGACTGCAATCGCTAGGATGTACTTCTCCCCTTGCGCGGCGAGATATCGCATATATTACTGCTGGCTCAGAGCCTCGAGGACGCGGAGCTTCTCTTCTTCGGATATTTCATCCGGCTCGTCCGATGCACTGAGCTCATTGAGAATGCGCGCCTTTTCTTCCACGGGCACATCGGAAAAGACTTGATTGGCGAGACGCTCACGCTCATCCTGCACCGTAGGCTGCATGAGCGTTATGACCAACGCCAAGACACCGACCGTTGCAAAGAGAACGCCGATAGCAAGAATGCGTCGTGCATTCTTATCAGAGCCGATTTCCATCTGGCAATAATACCGCGCTTCTGCGCACACCTTATGAAGACTGGGGATTACTAATCTCTTTCATGAACTGACGTCGCGCGACTTCGTATATAATCCGAGCGATGAAGCGCGGACACTCCTTCGACATGCAGGGCCTTAAGTTCGCGGGCAAGTTCCTCATCACGCTCGCGTTTGTATTCACGGCGGTACACTATGGGACCGCCATCGCTTCGGATCGTCTCGTTGCCGTTGATGAAAGCGGAACGACAGCAGCGGAAGCAGAGCTTAAATATCTCCAAGAGCGCCGTCAGAACCAGCCACAAGACGAGAAAGAGATGCTTGAGAAGCTTCAGAAGTATGAAGACACCCTCTCAACACGCACCATCGGCACAGCCTCAATCGACACCATCGCCCAAGCGCACGAACGCATGATCGCCGCGGATCTCACGAACATGAAGCTCTACCTCTTCGAGAACGGTCATGCGACCGCAACACTAGATATCCTTTCTAAAGGAAAGCGCGGCTCCCGCTGGGAGACGCCGACCGGCCTCTACAAGATAGAGAGCAAGGAAAAAGACCACTTCTCGTCGATCGGCGAGGTGCACATGCCCTACTCGATGCAGTTCTTCGGCAATTTCTTCGTCCACGGCTGGCCGTACTACCCGGGTGGCGAGCCGGTACCCGAAGGCTACTCCGGTGGCTGCATCCGTCTCTCGACGGAGGATGCGGAAAAGGTCTTCGAATTCGTGAAGCGCGGGACTCCGATTTTCGTATGGGAAGACGGAGCGGCCTCAACCACAGAAATGACACTCTCGAAGGCGCCGGTCCCTCGCGTAAACGCGAAAGCATTCATCGTGGCGGATCTTCATACGGGAGATGTATATGCGGAAAAGAATGCCGAGATAGCCTACCCTATCGCATCGGTGTCGAAGCTTCTTACGGCGCTCGTCGCCAACGAGACCATCCACTTCGATCGCACGCTTACCGTCAACGGTGACGACCGCGCGCAAACTGATGGCACACCAGGCTCTATCGTGAAGGGAGATACTTTTACCGTGGGCGAGCTGCTCTATCCCCTTCTCATGGAATCGAACAACTCCGCCGCCTACACGCTCGCGCGCTACAACGGTCAGGAGAATTTCGTCGGCTGGATGAATGACAAAGCGAAAGCGATCGGCATGGACAAGACGCACATGAAAGACCCGTCGGGCATCTCTCCCGAGAACGTCTCCACCGCAAGCGATCTTTTTAAACTGATGCGCTATATCGAGGACAGCCAATCCTTCATCCTCAATCTCTCGCGCGAACCGGAGAAGAAACTCAAGGCGGAGAACGGTCGCACGTATACCTTCGCCAACTTCAATCACTTCGCCGGCAATAAGGACTTCTTGGGCGGTAAAGTCGGCTATACCAACGAAGCCCGCCAGACGATGACCGCCGTCTTCGAAGTACCGGTGCGCGGTGCGACCAGCACCATCGCGATCGTCATCCTCGGCTCCGAAGAGCGTAAGAACGACGTCGAGAAGCTGCTCAGCTGGTTCAAACGCAACGCCACACCGCTTACCATCTAATGAAAAACCCCGCTTGAAAGCGGGGTTTTTCATTCTGCATCCAGAGATTACTGACGGGATGCGATGACTTCGTCAGCAACGTTGCGCGGGACGACGGCGTAGTGCGAGAACTCAAGGTTCGGGACCGCACGACCTTCCGTAAGAGAGCGGAGCTGCGTGGTATAGCCGAAGAGTTCCGAAAGCGGGACCTTTGCGACGACAACGCGTGCCTGACCGCGCTCACCCATCGATTCGATGAGACCGCGCTTCGCGTTGATGGAGCCGGTGACGTCACCGAGGAATTTCTCCGGAGTAACGACTTCGAGCTTCATGACCGGCTCGAGGAGGACCGGCTTCGCCTGCTTCATAGCGTCCTGGAACGCATTGAGCGCTGCGAGCTTGAAGGCGATTTCCGAGGAGTCGACATCGTGCGCGGAACCGTCGTACAGGTCGACCGAGATATCGACGACCGGGAATCCGGCGAGAACGCCGCGATCCATGGCTTCCTTGAGGCCCTTCCTGATCGGCGAGATGAATTCCGCCGGGATGACGCCTCCCTTGATATTGTTGATGAATTCGAAGTGGTCTTCGCGATCGACGTTGTTCTTGAGCTTCTCGCCTTCGACGAGCGGCTCGAGCGGCTTGATCTTGATCTTCACGTGACCGTACTGACCACGACCACCCGTCTGCTTGATGTGCTTGTATTCGACATCGGCGGTGCCTTGGATGGTCTCGCGGAATGCGACCTGCGGCTTGCCGGTCGTCGCTTCGACGCCGAACTCGCGCTTCATACGGTCGACGAGAATCTCGAGGTGAAGTTCACCCATGCCGGAGATGATGGTCTCCCCTGTTTCCTCGTCAGACTTAACGCGGAACGTCGGGTCTTCGTCAGAAAGACGGGAGAGCGCGATACCAAGCTTCTCCTGGTCGGCCTTCGTCTTCGGTTCGACGCGCATGGAGATGACCGGCGTCGGGAAGACGATGCTTTCAAGTGCGATCGGATGTGCCTGATCACAGACCGTGTTACCGATCTTCACTTCCTTCATGCCGACGAACGCGGCGATCTCACCTGCGTACACGACTTCGACTTCCTCGCGCTTATCTGCCTGGAGGCGGACGATACGTCCGACGCGCTCCTTCTTGTTGTTCGCCGAGTTATAGACAGTGTCTCCTGCCTTCACCGAGCCTGAGTAGACGCGGAAGAAGGTAAGCGCACCGACGAATGGGTCGACCTGGAGCTTGAAGACGAGCGCCGCGAACGGACCTTCGTCGCTCGCAGGACGTGTCTCTTCTGCGCCGGTGTCGGTGTTGATACCGGTTGCTGCCGGAAGATCGAGCGGTGATGGGAGGTAGTCGACGACCGCATCAAGGACGAGCTGCACGCCCTTGTTCTTGAGAGAAGAGCCGGTGAGGACCGGGAAGATCTCGTTGGCGATGACGCCCTTGCGGAGGTTCGCCTTCAAGACATCAAGCGGAATCTCCTTCCCTTCGAGGTAGTCGTTCATGAGCTTTTCGTCGTTCTCGACGATGCGCTCGACGAGCTCGCCATGGAACTTCTTCGCATCATCCATGAGCTCAGCCGGGATGTCGTAGGCGATGACTTCCTTACCCATCTCGCCTTCGAACTTATATGCCTTCATCGAAAGAAGATCGACGACGCCGTTGAAATCGCCCTCTGCGCCGATCGGGATCTGGAGGCGGACCGCCTTCTTGGAGAGACGGTCAAGGATGGATGCGTACGACTTCTCGAACGAAGCACCCGTACGATCGAGCTTGTTGATGTAGCAGACACGCGGCACTTCCGCTTCTTCAGCGTAGCGCCAGTTGGTCTCGGACTGCGGCTCGACGCCGGCGACGCCGTCGAAGACGACGACTGCGCCGTCAAGGACGCGCATGGAGCGCTTCACCTCTGAGGTGAAGTCGATGTGGCCCGGGGTATCGATGACGTTGAAGCGGACCTTCGCGGAGGTGTCGGTTCCCATGTAGGTCGGGTTCCAGAAGCAGGTGATCGCCGCCGCGGTGATGGTGATGCCGCGCTCGCGCTCCTGTTCCATCCAGTCGGTCACCGTCGCGCCGTCGTGCACTTCACCGATCTTGTGGCTCATGCCGGTGTAGAACAGGATGCGCTCCGACGTGGTCGTTTTTCCGGCGTCGACGTGCGCCACGATCCCGAAATTTCGTACTTTCTCCAACGGATAGTCTCGACTCATATGATTTTAATAACGTGTAATTAACTACGTGTGGCGCACGGCGGTGGAAAGGGGTCGGGAAAACTCTAGTTTTCCCGTGTCGGAGAGCAGGGCGGCGAGCGAAGCGTTGCCGTCCGTTGAGAACCGAGGGTTCTCAAGGAGCGGCTCTGCCGCGACGACGTGTGCGACGATTCCGACCCGTCCTTTCCAGCAGTCTTCATTAAAAAGAAAACCGCCAAAGGCGTCCCCACAATGTACGGGAAATCGAGGGAAATGCAAGAAATTCCTTCACCATTCGATCTCTGTATCCCCCCTCTTTTTCAGGTATTCATTCGTCTTTGAGAACGGCTTCGAGCCGAAAAAACCATTGTGTGCCGAGAACGGCGACGGGTGCGCACTCTCGATGACGAAATGCTTCGAGCGGTCAATGAAACTCCCCTTCTGCCGCGCGTAATTCCCCCACAATATGAAGACAATCCCCTCTCGCTCATCGTTCAGTTTCCGTATCGCCGCGTCGGTAAATTGCTCCCACCCCTTACCTTGGTGCGAACCCGCACTCGCGGCGCGCACCGTGAGTGTTGCATTGAGGAGGAGCACTCCCTGCTTCGCCCAGCGCGAAAGATCGGTGTCATGCGAGACCTCGTGCCCGAGATCACTCTCGATCTCTTTGAAAATGTTCTGCAGCGAAGGCGGCGGACGCACGCCGGGATTCACGGCGAAGCAGAGCCCGTTCGCCTGCCCTGCTCCGTGATACGGGTCTTGTCCGAGGATGACGACCTTCACCTCACTAAAAGGCGTCAGATCGAACGCGCGGAAGATATCCTTGGGTGCCGGATACACCGTGCTTTTCGCATATTCTGCATGCACAAAATCGGTGAGCCCCCCGAAGTAGGGCTCACCGAATTCGCTCTCCAATTTTTCTTTCCATCCGCCACCGATCTTCACCTCTCGTGTCATTCTTGTATGGTACGGCGAAGGCGGGCGAATGACTATCCTCCGATGACACCGAGAAGCCAGAGCACGATGATAAGACTGACCGGGACTCCGAGGAGCCATAAAATGATAGGCATGTACGCATCGTATCGACCCTGCATGAAGCGCACGTGATAAAGAAAAATCCCGTCTTTCGGCGGGATTTCTCGTTTGGTTTCTTGGAACTACCACGCGAAGTGCGCGAATGCCTTGTTGGCTTCTGCCATGCGGTGCGTCGTCTCCTTCTTGGTGACGGCTGCACCTTCACCCTTCGCAGCTGCCTTGATCTCATTGAGGAGGGACTCTGCCATCGGCTTACCCTTGGTGCTTTCAGCTGCATCCACCATCCAGCGGAGGCCGAGGGCGAGGCGGCGCTCAGGACGAACCTCACGCGGAACCTGGTAGTTTGCACCACCGACGCGGCGGGAGCGGACTTCCACCGACGGAGCTGCATTCTCGAGCGCCTGCTCGAAGATCGCAACCGGATCGCCGTCCTTCTTCAACTCCTCGAAGACGGTGTAGACGATCTTGCGCGCGGTGTCCTTCTTGCCGCGCTCCATGACGTAGTTGATGAGCTTGTGCACCTTGACCGATCCGTAGATCTCGTCCGGAGCTGGCATGTTTCGATTCTTAACAGGGCGTCGCATATGAGTGATTACTTAGCTGCCTTAGGCTTCTTAGCACCGTAGAGGGAGCGGCCGCGGCGGCGCTTCTCGATACCTGCGGTGTCGAGCTTGCCGCGCACGATCGTGTAGCGAAGACCGATGTCCTTCACGCGACCACCACGGACGAGGACGACCGAGTGCTCCTGGAGGTTATGGCCTTCACCCGGGATGTACGCGGTGATCTCCATGCCGTTCGAGAGGCGGACACGGGCGATCTTACGGATAGCCGAGTTCGGCTTACGAGGGGTCTTGGTGGTTACCTTGGTGCAGACACCACGCTTGAATGGCGAGTTGAAATAGGTTGGGCGATTTTCGAGTGTATTGAAACCACGACCAAGTGCGCCGGTCTTGGACTTGTAGACGCGCTTGCCGCGTCCCTTACGTACGAGCTGATTGATGGTAGACATGTTTTCTACAAAAAACGCGCTTTTCAGCGCTCGGTGAGTGTACTATATCGCTCTATACAAAGCAAATCGCGGAGCCTAGGGCTCCGCGACACCTTACGTCCGAGGTAAGGGGATGCAGTGGACACGAGTAGCCCCGTGGTAGATCGGCCCACTAAACTCCTGGCCTATCTTGTCCGTCTTCCCGTCAAGCGCGGCCTTAGCGGCTTCACATTCCACTTTCGGTATTCGCGTCGGCGGCGGGACGGCTAAGTTGCCACTTCCCCCATATGCCAACAAGACCATTAGGACGTATTCAGTACCGCCCATCTTCTCCTCCATTGAGTAGCACAACCGTCGCCACCCTAGCACCAGCATCAGACCCCGGCAAGATAACGGCTCACGCTATAGACGAACGAGCTGAATGCGCTCCCTGCTATCAATATAAAGAGGATGACCAGCCCGAATCCTAGGAAGGGGTTGTATTCCAAGCGAGCACGCCATTCGTCATAGCCCCTGCGTGCGCCATGCGGGAGGAGTGCCGAGAGGATCTTTGAGCCGTCCAGGGGCGGGATCGGGATGAGGTTGAAGATGCCGAGCATGACGTTCACGAGGACGACGAGGAAAACCACCGCGGCCACCTCCTCTGGCAGGACACCCAAACGTATGGTAATCGCTGCCACAATGGCGATGAGGAAGTTCGACAAGGGTCCTGCAAAGGCGACGATCGCCTCCCCCCAGCGTGGGCTGGCCTTCAGATTGTAGGGGTTATACGGTACCGGCTTCGCCCACCCGAAGAAGATCGGCGACCCGGAGAGCGCGAGGATGAGCGGCAAGAGGAGCGAACCGAACGGGTCGAGGTGCGGAATCGGGTTCAGAGTCAGTCTCCCCGCATAGCGAGCGGTCGGGTCCCCGAGCTTATCGGCCGCCACCCCGTGCGCCACCTCGTGGATGATCGCGCTGAACATGATGATGGCAATGAGGAAGAGTGCGTCGATGAAAGCCATTGGGAGGAGTGTACCACGCCCTATGAAGGACGGATTTTGCATTTTTTGGCCCTATATCGTATAGTTCCCCCCACATATGGCACGGGAATGCGTCATCACAGGTAAGAAGAGCCGCGTCGGCGGTGGCTATTCGAATCGCACTCGTGCGACCAAATTCAACCCTACCGGTGCGAAGCGCCGCATGGTGAACATCCAGAAGAAGACCGTCTTCATCCCGGAGCTCAACCGCAAGGTCATCGTCAACGTCTCGGCGAAGGGCCTGAAGACCATGAAGAAGCGCGGCGTCTACAAGACCCTCCGCGCCGCCGGCCTGGTCAAGTAACCCCTCCTCTCAAAACCAAAGACCGCTCGAGAAATCGGGCGGTCTTTTCGTTTTCAAGCTTTGATGTAGCCGAACATGATGCCCAGTATGAAAAGTACACACAGGGCGACGCCGATCAGGCTCGTGAGCCGCGGATACCGGCTCAACAGCACGTCGAACATGGTTTCCTCCATTCTTGTATCCGGATTCTTGGTGATCCACGGATAATCCTACGCCTCCCACGGCGGAAGTCTACTCACTTCCGCACTACTGTTTTCCCGTCAGAAACGAATGTAATGCTCCCGTCTTCACAGGTATCCAATGTCGGCACGCCATGTTTCGCGAACATCTCTTTCACCTCGTCGTGCGGATGACCATACGAGTTATCGCACCCGCGGCTATAGACCGCATATTCCGGCGAAACAAATCCGACGAATGCGAAAGATGAGGAGGTGCGCGACCCATGATGCCCCGCTTTCAGCACGCTCGATTCAAGAATCTTTCCATCGAGGCGCACGAGATAATCCTCGATTTCTTTCGGCGAATCCCCTGTCAGCATGAAAGCCGTCTCGCCGTACACAAGCCGTGCGACGATGGAGCCGGTATTCGTTTCGATTCCCGGCACGCTTCTATCGGGAAACAAGATCTCGAGTCGAGCCCCCTCTCCTACATCAATGACCTGTCCGCGCTCAGCAACCAACCGCTCTGCACCTTCTGCGGCAGCCGCCTTCTCGAACGCCTGAGCATCCGCCCCTTCTTCGTCGCGCACGCTCGATTCGATGACAAGACCCACGCGATATCGCTTGAAGACATCCGGTAAACCACCGATATGGTCCGCATCCGGATGCGTCGCCAGAACCACGTCGATCGTGCGGTCGTACCACGGCATCACCGTGGCGAGCTGTCGGATGACTGACCGGTTCTTCCCGCCATCGATCAGCATCTGTCGCCCACCTGGAGCTTCGATGAAAATCGCATCCCCCTGCCCTACATCGAGGAACGAAACCCGCAGCTCTGGCGTCCGCATACCCCTCACGAGCGAATGTCCGACGATGAACGCCACCACCAGAAGGACCGAAATCGTGATGAAGAGGATGGCAGAACTGCGCTGCATCAGCCAAGTATAGAGCCATTTTCGAGACCTTGACTCTGGGAATGGACATGCTATACTTACAGCAGTTGTATAAGCCTGGTTATCCCATCGAGGCGCGGAAACGCGACTCTGGCATAACTGTTTGCTTGTACCTTTCGTTCTTACCAAAACACCCCGCTTGAGCATTGCTCGCGGGGTGTTTTTTCATGTTGCCAATCGTAAGAAGCGAGAGTATGCTACCTCCTTCGGGTAACCGACACGTTCATTCAACTTTGCAGGGAGAAAAATCATGCTTATCGCAATGACAGGCCTCGTCGGCGTAGCGCTGACCGGCACTTTCACAGGAGGCCTCTACGGCTTCGCCCATCAAGGCAAGAAATACTACGAGGAATCGAAGCGGGCCTGAGGGCGATCGCTTCGAAAATGTCCGCGCGCCGCGTTCCATCTGGGAACGCGGCGCTCTGTTTTGCTATACTTCACCTCGTTACCAGACTCCCTTAGTACCCTTCCGTACGTATATGAACCCCTACGAAGCAAGGACCTTTACCCTCCCTACCCTCGATGGCATCTCGCAGAAGTCTGTCGATGAGCACCTCGGTCTTTACCAGGGCTACGTAAAGAATTTCAACACCATCTCTACGAAGCTCGTCGAGTACGCGGCCGATAGCGAGAAGAACCAGCACGCACTCTCCGAACTCATCCGCCGCAAGTCATTCGAGTTCGACGGTATGCGCCTGCACGAACTCTACTTCGAGCAGTTTGAAGGCGGTGCACAGGCACTCGGCGCCTCTCCCCTTGCCGACGCCCTCAAAGCCGAATACCACGAATACTTCCAGCAGTACTTCACCGCTATCGGGAATATGCGCGGTCCGGGCTGGGCGATCCTCTATTACGATCCCATCGGCAAACGATTCCAGACCGGATTCGCCGGAGAACAGCACCAAGGTCACTTTGCGACACTTCCCATCATCCTTGCACTCGATGTATGGGAACACGCCTTCCTTTTGGACTACGGCGCCCTCGGAAAAGCGAAGTATATCGAGGCATTCTTCAAGAATCTGAACTGGAATGTCATCGAAACACGCTATACACAGGCATCGAAATCTTGAGCACTCCCGCTTGATGTGGTACTATATTCGAACCTTCGTTTGAAGGTCAGTATCAACTACAGAAGGACGAACCAGTAATGGTGACCCGGACTGTCGCTGCAAGCCACTGCTTGAAGCAAATGAAAGAGAAAGTCGGTGCAGCGCTCTATACGAACGAGCGCCCCTCTGAAGCGTTCATGACGCTCGTGGGCGAAATGCGTGCGCAGGAAGTCATCGGAACGGAAAGCGAACTGCGTGAACTCCGTCGCGAGATCGTGCGGGACGCAATCGGACTCCGATTGAATACGCATGCCGAAGTTCGTGCCTTGGTCCGACAGCTGGCTCAGAAGCATCAGTGCATAGAGCCGCGCGCAGCAGGAGTCGGCGGTTCCGCGATCGGACACCCCTTCGGCTACGGCCTCGGCCAATCGGCCCTCGCCTACCAGTAGAAGATACTCACGGCGGGATCTCAGGATCCCGCCGTTTTCTTTTTGTATACCACCCCGAGCGTAGCGTAGATAAGGCAAAGCAGCCACGCTCCGAACGCTGGCAACTGCACGCTCGATAGCGGCAGCGTCGCGAATGCTTCCGCGACATAGATCACATAGGAGAGGAGGACATATGCCGGAAATCCGAAGAACGGGGCGACGATACCGGTGAAAAGCCCGAAGAGAGCGGCGATGGCACTGAGAAGCATCGCCCACGGGATTACGATGAGCGCCAGAAGGTTTGCCGGCAAAGAATAGAGGCTGAGCATTCCATTCTGATAGAGGAGGAGCGGTACGACGGCGAGCTGCGTACCGATCGAGGCAGCAGCGATTTCGCGCAGCCCGAATCTCTCCGTGATTGGGACGAGATACGGTTCGATAACCGGCGTCAGGAATATGAGACCGGCCGTCGCGATGATTGAAAGCTGGAATCCCGGATCAAATACGAGCACATACGGATTCCAGATGATCATTGCCGTCGCCACCAGCGCGAGCGCACGCGACGCGAGATACGTCCTTCCTGTCGCTTTCCCTGTTATCGCGATCACCGCCATTGCTGCGGCACGCGTCGATGCCGAGGCGAATCCGGTGATGGCTGCAAAGAAGAACGCGACGAATCCCGCAAACCCGAGTCGCAACGCTTGCGGAGTACGCACCATCCAGCGCAACAACGCATCGACGACCACCATGATGTTGTATCCGCTGAGGACCACGATGTGCGTGAGGCCCACGATGCGGAATGTGTCAGATAATTCTTCACCAAGCCCGCGTTTATCCCCCACCGTGATGCCGCCGGCCAGTCCCGCCTGTGGTTCGTTGAGCGCATTCGCCAATCCATCGAGATACTTCTCTTTGGCACGGATCGCCCACGATTTGAGGAAGAATCCCTCGTTCTCACCAAGGAGCGTCACTTTCGCGAATGACATTTGGTACAGAATCCGGTCTTTTGCGAGAAAGCCCGGATACTCGAACACCCTACCCTCACCGGTCTCGAATGCTTCCGGCAATTCGAGCTTCGCTTCCGCACGCACGACATCGCCGTACGCAACTTCGGTATGGAGCGGTGCGACAACCAAAACCGCGACGCTATCGACCGTACTACTTGCCACCATCCGCACGCGCACCGGAATGCGTACATTGTTCTCGCGCGCATCAGGCTCGTCCTGCACTATCCCTTCGATCACCACCTTCTCCCCCACCACCGCATCGAGCTGCGGCTCACGTTCAACGATACCCGTGTGCATACGCGCTGCGCCGAAAGCAAAAGCTGAAAGCGCCACGCAGGTGAAAAGAAATGGAGCAGTATGCTCACGCCAATACGCAACCGCCGCGACAAGCGCGGCAAAGAGGAGGAAAAGAATCGTAAACCATCCGAACATCACAAACGTCCGCACGAAGACACCGAGTACGAAAAAGACGAGTACGAGCCAGAAGCGGATCGCCATCCACTGTAGCGTAGCAAAAGGGTGGCGGCCTCGATGAGAGGCCGCCGGTAGTATGTGGTTATCCGAGCGAGACGCGCGGAACAGGATGCGAAGCGCTTTCAGGTCGCTGCGATCCGGCGCGGCCCGTAGGAGCCGGAGCCGAATGCCTTCCTGATTGCACGCCACCTTCGAGCGCTTGCAACTTATCTTGCATAGTTGCCATGGAACTTCTCCTTGCATGCATCATCCCGCATCAGAGACCCATCGGCGGGATGACAAGAAGATATATGACAGGCCTGCTTGTACTTTAAACAGATGCACCGCGTCGTCAAGATGACGGCGCGGTGCGAGGTGATCACCAGCGATCGGATTGCATGCGATCCTCGGCAAGACTGATGTCTCGCCGCTGTGCGGGAGGCAGACCCCCGTTCAGTGAGGCGTTCCAGCGCACGAATTCATGCGCCATCATGCCCGCAACGATCGCCGCAGTGTATACCACGGAGATCTTCCCGCCGCAGCCATCGCCGTCGTTCTGAGCATCCGCATCAGGGAACCAGTAATGTTCCCAAAGCGCGATGTGGGCAGGATTATTCGGATCGATCGAGTAGACGACGCCATGTGACGCATCCATACGACCATCGAACACATAGCGCACATCAGCATTTCCTTTCAGGCACGTGTCCATGATGAGCTTACGATCACGCATGGTATCCACGCACATGAAGACGACGGGCGCGAGCATACGAGCTTCCCGGATGAATTCCGGCACGATCGAGACATCGACATCCAGCGATCGCCGCAACGCGTACGCGAGCGCCTCCACCTTAAGCTTCCCCACATCGCTCGACGCATATGCCTGATTCGCGAGATTATGCGATTCAAGCACATCGCCATCGACGAGCACGATTTCTCGCACACCGAGGCGGGCGATACTCCATGCGAGATGGCTGCCCAGGCCGCCGCAACCGATGATTACGATTGGATCATCCCACATCGCAGGATCAAAGAGCGGCCTATGCCGCGTCACATCAATCATTCCCCTTCTCCTTTCCATCCGGCTCGACCGGCCATTTCTCAAGACCGCCGGCCGGATACTGACTCGATGTGTCGACGATCCAGAGGGCGGATTCTACACCCCACATGGCGCGTGCAAGCCATCCCTCTTTGATCATCTGCATGATTTCCTCCCGACCATCGCGCATACACACGTTTCCTGCCGCGTTGATATGCGGATGATGATACTCAGATACGGTCTTCGTGAGGTTGTGGGCAGAAAAATAATGCTCTCCGATCTCCACGAGATACTCGCCGAGGCGGTACACTTTATCTTTCGTAGGAATCCACACAAACCTCGTCCGCGCCAGCACGAGACCTTCTCGGATCGCCACTTGAGGGAATACCTGCGATTTAACGAGCCGATCGAACTCGTCAGCGGCGGCGAGCGCGATCTGATCCTTCTTGTTAGGAGGCGCGAAATCTGCACACAGATTCCGGAACGCGTCTCGCTGGGCGAGATACGTCGTATCGTAGTCGCTCTTCATTACATGCTCCTTTCGCATTCAAAGAGCCTCTCAAAGAGGTATATACCCGGCATACGCGAGTGTCAAAACTACTCCTTCTTCTTATCGAGCTTCTCGAGGCCCAACAGCTTGAATACGAAATAGATGATGAATGCGAGGATGAAGAAGTCGATGAGAACCGCGATGAAATCGCCGATGAGGAAATTCCCGACCGCAAACGTCTTGATGCCGTCCGCACGCCCCAGAAGGAGGCCGACGAACGGATTCACGATGTCGGTCACGAATGCCGTGACTACTTTCTGCACCGCAGAACCGAGTACAAAGCCGATGGCGAGGCCCACCACGCCGCGCTCGCGCACGAATTCCACGAACCCCATGAAGGGACCGGTCTTCCGCGGCTCCTTCTCCCCTTCCGGCACTACCGTGAGTTCTTCTGCCATAGCGTCAGTATAGCAACATTAGGCTTCGTCGATAGCTTCGTTCACCAAGCGATCTGCTTCCTTGTTTTCTGCCCGCGGAACATAGCCGAAGCGCACATTCCCGAAATCCTTAAGTAATTCGCGGACTTTCGCTACCTGCGGCTTCAAGGTCGGCTCTTTGATCTTCCAGTTCCCCATCAATTGCTCGACGACGAGCTTCGAATCCAAGCGGAATTCGATATCCCCCGTGAGACCGATTTCTTTCGCCTTCGTAAGCGCGAGGACCACAGCCTCGTATTCTGCCCAGTTATTCGTCTGGACCGGACCGAGGTATTTCTTCACCTCAGCGACCACGGTCTCATCCTTAAGGATGACCGCGCCCGCGCCTGCAGGGCCCGGATTTCCCCGTGCTCCGCCGTCGGTGTAGATAACGACCGACATTTTACGCAGCAGCCGAGAGCTTGCGGTATGCGTGCGCAACCGCCAAGAGCGAGACCGGAATCGTTACCAGAAGTCCTACCATGAGCGCAAGGGCGCCGAGTATGTTGATACCGATGAGAGAAAGCGCGAGGAGGAAGAGCTGCCAGCGATGACCTTTCGTCATGCGTACACTTTCCTTCATCGCCTCGATAGGGCCGAGATTCTTATCGATGACAAGGTACGTCGCAAAGATGAGAGAGAGGGCCGCGATGATGCCCGGGACGATGAGGAGGACGAGACCGATCACCACAATGATGCCGGTAAGAATCTTTACTACAGCGTATTGCCAGAGATGCTGCGGATGCCAGAGATCCCTCAATTCAACCTTCTCCACATCAGCGTGTGCCTTGAGCGCAAAGGCTACAAGTCCCATCTCGAGCAAGATACCTACCACAAGCGCAATCGCCGCAAGGACAAAATCAGAGAAGGTCTGTACCGGGTCCGGAGTAAACCCTTCCATGATCCCGGAAATGACGACAATAAGAAGCACAATCCCGATGAAGAACCAAGGACGCTTCTTGAACGATTCCCATCCGAAACGGAGTAATTCGCCAACCGCTAGTGTTTTCATGGCGCCACTATAGCACGGGTCAGGCGCGTGGAAGGAGGATATCCGCAATCCTGAGAGCAAGCGCATGCTCCCCTCGAAATGCGTCTTTTTCGAGGGTTGCGAGAAGATCGGCCTGCAGGTCCGCTTCCGGCATAAGCGTGAAATCCTTCGGGGATCGGAAGAACTGGAACGCCCTCTGGCGCGCACCGGTCTCGCTGCATACCAGCATCACCTCGGTATGGTTCATCTCCTTTCCGAACTTTCGGGCGCTCGTAATGACCGTACGCACGACCCGGAAGAGCGGCTTCGGGTTCCCCATACCGAATGGAGCAAGTCGAGAAAAATCACGCAGCAGCGTCGTCGAGACCTGGGAGAGGAGGATCTCCGCATCCGCCGCTTTCTCTTCTTTCACTTTTCCCGCAGGCGCGAGAGAAACAAGTGCGGCAGCCAATCGCTCCTGTAGGGTGTGTACCGCCTCGTGCGAGACCGAGAAGCCCCCCGAGGCGTGATGCCCACCGAATTCTTCGAGTGCGTCTCCGGCAGCAGCGAAGAGCTCAACCACCGAGATCGTACCGTCTGAACGCGCCGAACCCTTCAGCTTTCCATTCGCATCCCTTCCCCACATGATGACGACGCCGCCACGACCTTCCATAAGCGAGTTCGCGGCAAGCCCCATGAGGGCTGGCTTCCATTCGGTGTCTCCGAGGACGATGACGCGATCTGATTCCGTGTAGCGGGCCGCCGCACGCGCCTTCGCTTCGCGCACGATCGCTGCGACGACACCGCGCCGCTTCCGGTTGAGCGATTCGAGCTGCGCCGCTATCGTGCTCGCCTCATCGGCATCCTGCGTCGTGAGGAGACGAAGCGCGAGTTCGGGCTCGTCCATACGCGATGCCGCATTGATGCGCGGCGCGAACGAGAAACCGATATCATCTTCGGTTACCGTTGCGAGACGCGCCCGAGTCTGTGTCGCGAGCGCACGGATGCCCGGTCGGATGGATTTGCGCAGCACCGTAAGGCCGAAATGCGCAAGCGCGCGGTTCTCGCCCACGAGCGGCACGAGATCGGCGACCGTTGAGATCGCCACTAAATCAAGGAGCCATTTCTCCCAACCATCGGGAATGGCCGCGAAATTCTCGAGTTTCTGTCGCTTCCCCTCCGTGAGAAGGGCGCACGCGAGCTTCCATGCCGTCGCTGCGCCACAGAGATCCTTGAAGGGATAGGGTTCACGCTTCGGATTGATCACGATGCACTCCGGCAATGCGCCTTGGATCTCGTGATGATCGGTGACGATTACATCAACCCCCTTCGACTTCGCATGGTCAACCCCCTCGAATGCGACCGTTCCCACATCCACCGTGATGATGAGGCGAACGCGTCGCTCAGCGAGCGCATCGATAGCCGCAGTATGGAATCCATACCCCTCGCGATCACGATGCGGGATGTACACTTCGACATTCTCGTATCCGATCTTGCGGAACGTATCAAAAAGGAGGGCCGAGCCCGGAATACCATCGCAGTCGAAATCGCCGTATACGGCAATCCGCTCTCCTTGTCGCATCGCCGCCAGAATTCGCGCGACGGCGCGGTCCATATCGGCCAGAAGAAAAGGATCGTGTGTATCACGAGCAAAGTCAGGGCTGAGGAACCGCTCTGCTTCTTCCCCTGCCAATCCGCGTTTCGCGAGGAGATTCGCTACCAGTTCCGAGATTCCTTCACGATTCATAAAGGCGATTGTACTATAGGGCGTATGAAGACCGACCCGAACTGCATTTTCTGCAAGATCGTCGCAGGGGAACTCCCGAAATTCAAAGTATACGAGGATGAAAATACGCTTTCATTCCTCACGATCGAGCCGATGAGCAAGGGTCACACGCTCGTCATCCCGAAAGAGCATGTACCGAACGTCTTCGAAACATCTCCCGACACATGGTCCTTGGCGCAGGAAACCGTACGCAAGGTCGCTCACGCGGTAGAAAAAGCCATGCAGGCCGATGGCGTAAACATCAACATGAACAATCGCGAGCACGCTGGTCAGGTCGTCGACCACTTCCACATCCACATAATCCCCCGTTACAAGGGCGACGACCTCCAACACTGGCCCACACGAAAAATCGCCGCCGGTGAAGGCGACGAGATTTCCACGAAGATTTCTTCTACTCTCTAGAACCAGGAACCCAGTTTCGCGAGCGCGTCCTTGAGGAGCTCTTCCATCGCCGCAAGAGCTGCGGCGACCTGACTGGTTCCCTCTATCGATGCGGTAGTACAGCTGCTCCTGCTGAAATCAGCGCTGCCGGAGAGCGTACCGTCGATGCAGGTGCGTTCCTGGCCGTACTGGGCGCAATTACTGGAGGTACTGCGTGAATAGAACGTATGCTTCTGGTTGTGGCTCACGGTCTTGCCGTCGAGGGTGCAGGATCGTCCGGTCGGTTCGGTGCATGAGGCATGCGAGTAGGATGCTGACCCATCGAGCGTACCATCGGTACACTTCCGCATCTGATCGAATTGGGAGCACGAGCTGCCGAAGGCGGGATTCTCAGTGGTGTAGAACGCCTTGCTCTCGCCGTGCTTCACGTACGCACCATCGAGTACGCAGTATCGCTGGCCGGATGGCGCGCAGTACGCATACTGGTACGACGCAGTACCGCTGAGGACGCCGTTGGTGCATTTGCGCTGCTGATCGATGTTCGCACAATTCGCATTGACGCGCGCGGTATAGAACGTGCGCGTCGCTCCTCCTGCGACCGTTATGCCGTCGATATCACATCCCTTCTCCGCCACGACCGTACACTTCGGATACTTATAGCTTGCAGAGCCCGAGAGAACGCCGTCATTGCAGGTGCGGGCAAGCTGATGCGCTTCGCAGCTTGTCGTGTACGGCACCGAATCATCCGACCAGAAGTTACGGCTGGTGCCGTGTGCGACCGTTGTCGTCGATGTCGTCGTGCCGACCGTAGTGACGACGGTGCAGGACTTTGCTCCTGCAGCCGAACAGTTCGCATAACGGTAATCGCTATCGCCACTGAGTGTGCCGTTATCGCACGAGCGGGTGCCGGCGAATGCCGAACAGCTCTGCCCGAAGAGGACATCCTCGCGCTTATAGAACGTGCGCGACTGGCCGTGGGCAACCGTTACGCCGTTGAGCGTACACGATGCGGGCGATGTCGCGACCGTACATGATGGATACGCGTAGTCCGTCGAACCGGTGACGATGCCGTTCGAGCAGGTACGCACCGTACTCTGGCATTGTTCACCGAAGACCGGGCTCTCTTTGCGGTAGAACGTACGGGATTCCCCATTCATCATGACAGTACCGTTGTAGGTGCATGATCCGGGGACACTCGAAGCACCGACGCCGCAGGATGCGTACTGATAGCTCGGACTACCCGAGAGCGTGCCGTTGATACACTGCCTCGTCTGACGGTATGAATCGCAACTCGAGCCTGCAGGGACATACTGCACCGAATAGAAATTCGCGGTTGCGCCGCTCGCGACGAGCACCCCGCCAGCGACACATCCGCCACCGGTCGTCGGATTCTGCGGAGTCGGTGTTCCTCCGGAACGACAGACGCTCGTAATGAGATTGCGCGTACCAGGTCCCACAAGGCCGTATCCGGTCGAATCAGGCGTTCCCGACGTGACGAGCCCGTGACGTGACTGGAATCGCTGCACCGCGTACTGCGTCAGGAGGCCGAAGTACCCGCTGATGGTCCCCTCAGGATAGATGCGGGAATCCGCCGCGAGGAATGCCTGAAGCGCTGTCACATCGGAACCCGACATGCCCTGCTTCAAGGTACGGACGATATTCGGACATGAGCCATATGCACTGCCACCGCCGGCAGTCGGGATACCGCTCGACGAACCGGTCGTCGTCTGGAGCTGGGATTGAAGCGCCGCAAGCTGGGCGAGAAGCGCGTTGAGCTCAGCCTGCAGTGAAGAAGAGGTCTGGGCGTTCGTTACCGAGAATAATGCAAGGAGGAATAACGGGGTAAGCGTGACCGAGACGGCGAGTTTTCTCATGGGAAAAGTATACCAAGAGCGCCGGCTTCCGCCGGCGCTCGTGTGCATATTCCCGTTTCTTACTGCTGACACTCGCCGTCGTGGAGGTACTCAGCACCTGCAGCGTTGAGCGAGCAGCGGTTACCGTAGGTCTTCGCATCATGAAGCTGACAGATCGCCGGACAGATCA
Organism: bacterium; assembly: GCA_016789445.1. Classification (NCBI taxonomy): domain Bacteria; species bacterium. The sequence continues at coordinate 247,753 of JAEUQT010000001.1, forward strand.
TTCCGGGAGCGCAGGTATTCGCACAGCCGGCAGGACGACCACACACCGGAGCATACTCCATGGTGCAGGCAACCGAACCTGATTCGCTACTCACGCGTACCGTAATTGATGCTTTTGCTTCCTTCCCTTCTGCATCACGAGCTATCACCTGTACCGTATAGGTACCCGCTACGGCATAGCTATGCGTAAAGGTAGCTGTTTGCGTGAATACCGGCAGGCTCGTCTGGAGACCAGATGCGTAATTATTCTCATCGCCCCACGTGATGTAGTAACTGAGCTGCTGTCCTTCGGGATCAGATGCTTTTACCGTCCAGGTTCCTGACTGGTTCGTCGTCAGTGACGTCGGACCTGAGAATCCCGAGATGCTTGGCGCCTTACCGCTTCCTGAACCGCCGAAGTAAGCGGTGCAGTACGCATTCTTAGCGATCGTCGCTGCAGGACACGCCTTCAGTGTGCAGAACGCAGGACCTCCCGGCTCCGAGCGACCGCAACTATTGCAGCCGTCATACCAGCTCTTGCACTGGGCGTCCGCTGACGGATCAGTCGATCCGGTTCGGCACTGTCCTTCGTATGCGAAGGATGCCCCATCAGCCTCCATCATGCACGTATTGCTGTACGTGGTCGGCACGGGATTGCAGGGCGCCGTGATGCAGACAACCTGCTTCATGCCGCAGACCGGACGATATTCCTTGGTGCACGCGATTGAACCGACCGTGATCTGCACCTTCGCGATGACGGTCACCGGACAACCCGGTGGAGCACAGAAACCGCCTACTTTCTTGAGAGTCGCGGTATAGGTGCCGTCTTTGGAGTAGGTGTGCTGGAGCGAGACCGGATTCGCACAACGCTGCTGCATGGCATTATCCGTTTCTCCGCAGGAGATCCACTGTGCTTCGCTGCCATCGCCGAAATCAAGGACCGTGTCCTGTCCGTCATAGGCACTCGGACGCGTCGTGCCATCGCCGATCTTCGAGGTGAACGTCACCGTAAGCGGTGCACCTCCCTTCTGTGGAGTGGCGGTCAGGTCTGTGCCGGAAGTTCCGTTACCGCCGCACCAGACACGCAGGCGATCTTTCGTCTTAGGACCGAAAAGTCCTGCACCGGCGATACGGGCATCAGCGGTCGCGATAACTCCCTGCGATGCCTGCCAGCGCACGAGCGCTTCCTTCGTGAGATTACCGAAGAATCCTGATGCCTCAGCGTTGAGATACCCTTCTTGCTTAAGGAATTCCTGCACGCTCTTCACATCATCGTTCGTCTGGCCTTGAGTGATCGAGCGATCAAGCACCGTACAAACGCGATGCTTCAACCCCCACGCATTCGGTGTCGTGCCCGATGGCGTGGTGACCACCGCCTGGCCTTGGAGGGACCTGATCTGCAGATTAAGCTCGGCGATCTTCGCGAGGAGCTCATTGATGCGGGACTGCACGTCGCTCCCGGTAAGCGCCGAGGTCGCGAACGGTGCGGCACAGAGCACGATGACGAGCGCGGTGAGGAATTGTTTTTTCATAAAAATTTCGCTACGTGTAATGATTAATATCCTGCGTAATCAGTCCAACCCGAGTGCGTGCACTTGAGCGTGATGGTTTCGACGACCGTCGTAGTCCTGCAGGTGAGCCACTGGCAGAGCTGCGTTCCCGGGGGAACCTGGGCTTTCTTAGTGGAACCTTCAGGACTGCACTTGCCGCCGATCTGTGTCGCATAGCTCGGCAGCGCAGCCGTCTCTGGAGTAGACGTCGGATGCGTATAGTTCTGACAATTCGTACCCGTCGGACTGCACTTCTGCCATCCCCCGTTATCGCATTTCATGATCGGTGATGTGGTTGAAAGATAGACTCCCTCGGTGAAAAAGGGCTGCCAGACGGCGGTCGCACCTGATGCGACGACCTGATTCCCCCATGGCGTAATGCACGCAGCAGCGCTCGTCGTGCTCGCGAGCGAGGCAGTCGGATTCAGCGGATTCGAGGAGGTGTTCGCACTTACGCTGCCGGAAGTTACTTTCACACTGAGCGCTCCTACGGCTGTGGCGCCGGAGACATCTTTCACCGTAACTTGTACGGCATAGGTACCCGCCTTCGCATAGGAGTGCGAGCCGGTAGAAACCGAAGTAAAGGTGCCGCTGATCCCCGCGATGGTCTTCAGGATGTCCTCGAATCCCTCATCGCCCCAGGTGATGTTGTACGTGAGTGCGCCACCCTCCGGATCAGTTGCCTGCACCTGCCAGCTACGAAACTCTCCGACACCGATCTCGGTCGGCCCGGTGATGCCGGTGATGACCGGCGCTTTATTGCCGCTTCCCTGCGCAACGACACAGCGCCACCCGATATGACAGGTATTGTTCATCATTCGCTCCCAGGTACCGCCGCACGAGATGTTCGGCGCAGTCGCGGTAGTGACCTGCGCGCATTGCTGCTGCGGATTCGCGGTAACGGGAGTCGTGGTGACCGGCGTCGAGACTACACCCGAACAGAGGGTGAGAATAACCGATCGCGTCTTAGGCCCTACGGCTCCATAACCGGTCGTGGCCGCGCTACCGCTCGAGACGACACCATTAGCTGCCTGGAGCTTCTTGATCGCCGCTTCGGTAATTGCGCCGAAATATCCCGTTGAAGCATCGCTCATATAGCCCTTGGCACGCAGGAAGTCCTGGAGCGCGGTCACGTCGCTCCCCCGAGCACCGACACTGAGAGTGCGGGCAATGGCGGGACACCCTACGGCACCTACCGGAGTTGCGCTAGCCGGCGCGGCGGGTGCTCCTGATATCTTGTCTTGGAGCGCCTTGATCTGCGAGAGAAGCGCGTTGATTTTCGTTTGGAGCTCTTCCGCAGTCTGAGCGGAAGATGCCGCAGGAATAAGGATGAGTGCGATAAGAAAAACAGCAGCGGTACGCATTCCTATAGTATGTATGCTCTGAATCGCGGCTCAGGCGACTGGTGTGGATAGAAGCTTCGTTGCGCTCGCGATGTCATCGGGGTTCGTGATCTGGATCCACCTCGTCGCCTCGACGACGTTGAGCGGGATACCGCTCGCTTTCGATGCGGCGACCACGGTCTGTGGCAGACCTAATTCGTCCGACCCCGCCTTCTTGGGAATGGCCGGAAAATCAAAGATGCGCGGATCGAGGGCGAACATATTGGTCGACACCGCACCCTCCCCTTCGCCGTTCTCGATGATATCGCTTACATGATGCTCGATATCGATAACGACACGGCCACCGACTTTCGTGTCCGGCACGCGCTGCACGAGTAACGCCCAATCATGCGCGAGTACCGCCCGGATATCTTCTTTCGCATAGATGTCATCCCCCATCATGACGAGGAATTTCTCAGTGAGATATTGTTTTGCCTGGAGAAGCGCATCCATCGTACCGCCCACGATGTTCGCCTGCTCGATGTAGATTATTCTTTTCCCCTTATAGGAATCGCCGAATTTGGCGGTGATAGTCTCCTTCAGGTACCCGACGATGAGGATGATCTCGTGCACATCATCCGGCAGCGCATCGAATTTATGCTCGAGAAGCGTCTTGCCGGCGACTTCAAGCATCGGCTTAGGAAGCTGCTCCGTAAGAGCGCCCATTCGTGTGCCACGTCCGGCGGCGAGTATGACTGCTTGCATAGCGGTACTGTATAGCCTGCGGGAGAGCCTGGGAAGGCCCGATGAAGGCTAGAAAGTTATGCCGCTCGGGAGTGCGAACTTGCTCTCGTCGGTCGGCCATGCGACGCAGTGGTAATCGTAGTCCTGATTGAGCTGTGCCGAAACCTCAGCACTCACTTCCGGCTCACCCTCGTTGCGGGAGATCGGGAACTTGAACCCCTTGCTCATCATACTGGTCCAGGTGTAGGCGGTTTTATCGCGCATCAGCATGTGCGATTCCATCTTCCCCACCTGCGGGATCTCAGAGACGAAATCTGCGCGCACCATATCCTGCGCAACATAGGTAGTGCCCGTTGAGGTAATGCCTTCTGTGGTTACCGATACGTCGCATTTCCAGGAACCGCCACGCCCCATGAGTTCCTGCATGGAACCCTTGAAATCCTGCGTCTCGGAAGAAACCATCTCGCTTGAACCTGATGCATTCGAGGCGGTATCCGATGCAGACTGCTGATTCATGACGAACCACGCCCCTGCCCCAACCACCACCAAACCGATAAGCGCGTATAAGATTTTCATATCAAATAAAGTTACATATAGATGCGGTGATTCTATACCTAATTCACCTTCCCAAGAAACTCACATGCAGAGCTTACGAGGGTCTTCGCAGGCCCGACGGGGCCGAGACTGAGCGCTGGCGCAGCAGCGTCAGATAGCGACCCGAGAAAGCACTGCATGTGAGTTTCTACACTCTTCCCCTTACTCGAGCGCCTGAATACCCGGAAGCGTTCCATCGAGGAGATACTCGAGCATGGCGCCGCCGCCGGTCGAGAGGAATCCGAGCTTATCTTCCCCGATACCGCTATCCATAATGGCAGCGATAGTATCCCCGCCACCGATGACTGCGCGGGCTCCCGCGGCTACACGGCGACTGACCATCTCGGCAATCGCATGCGTAAACGAGGTAAAACCCTCCTCATAGAGACCCGTCGGACCGTTCCAGAGTATGAAATTCGCTTTTTCGAGGTGCGGTGCGATTGCGGCGACTGAATCCGGTCCGATATCGACGATCTTATCGTCAGCCTCAACGGATTCCGGCTTCACTACCCTCGCATGACCATCACTGCGCTGAGCCGTTACATCACGCGGTGCGATAAAGTGCGGGTGATTCAATATATAAGGAGTCGGCTGCTCCTTGGAGATCAGCGACCTTCCCACCGGATGACCCTGCGCCGTATAGACATCGTTCGCCAAGGCTCCGGTTACGAAAAGATGATCATATGAGCCAAGAAGTGTCTTGATGAGCGGTGCCTTGGTCTCGAATTTCGCCCCGCCGAGGATGGCGAATGACGGATGATCGGGTACGCGTGCATCCTTGAGGGCTTTTACCTCATCGCGAAGGAGCAGCCCTGCGTAATGCGGCAGGTACTTCGGAATCCCTACAATAGATGTATGGGCGCGATGAGCAGCTGAGAACGCATCCCCCACGTACACTTCGCCGAGGCTCGCGAGCTGCTTCGCGAATTCATCATCATTGGCGACCTCGCGTGGATCCTGTCGAAGGTTTTCCAAAAGGATGACGTCACCGTCCTCCATCACCTGGATGGCATTGCGCGCCGCATGCCCGTCGATTTCCGGCAGATACGTATGCTTCACGTGATGCATGAGCGCGCGCGAGACCGGCGCATTCGTCTCCTTAGGGTCGCGACCGATATGGGAGAGCACGATGACGCGCGCGCCGAGCTGCGAGAGGAACTTCAGCGTCTCGGCCGAACGCTTCACACGGAAGAGATCTGCAACCTCCCCCTTCTCGTCGAGAGGAACGTCGAATCCGGCACGGACGATGACACGCTTGCCGCGCAGCTCCTCTGCTGGGATCTCATCGATGCAGGTGAACATACTACTTTTTAGAGGCCGCGATCAGGAGTTCGGTGAAGGTTTTCGCATCTACGCTGGCCCGCCCGACGAGAAGCCCCTTCACATCGCCGTCGCGCAGCATGAGCGGCGCACTTGCCGCATCCACCGATCCGCCATAGAGCACCGTGATGTTCATGCCGAGATCCCCATACTTCTCGACGATCGCCTTGCGGATGAAGATGCTCATCTCGTGCATATCGCGCGGCGACATCGGTTGCGCTGCACCGATCGCCCAGACCGGCTCATACGCGATGATGACCTTTCCGATCTTCGCAGGAGAGACATGCTGCAAGCCGGCGCGGAGTTGCTCTTTCACGAACACGAAGTGCTCGCCCGCAGGCGTACGGGTCTTCTCACCGATACAGAAGATAGGAGTAAGTTTCGCCTCAAGCACCGCGGCGACCTTCTTCCCCACTTCTTCGTTGGTCTCCCCGAGTGCGCGGCGTTCCGCATGCCCCACGATCACATAGGCAGCCTTCGCATCGGCGACCTGCGGGATGGAAATGTCTCCCGTATAGGAACCCGCGTTCTCGAAATGTACGTTTTGTGCGGCGAGCGGCACTTTTGCACCCCTGGTCGCCGCCGCGAGGTCGCGCAGGAAGATCGCCGGCGGAGCGACGACGACGGAGACATTCTTAGCGGCAAGCGAGGCTTTCTTCGTCTCTTCGTAGAGCTTTATTGCCTCTTTCAGAGTCGCCGGATTCATCTTCCAGTTGGCGACAATGAGGGATTTCATGCGGCGATTGTAGCATGCGGGTCATTTTGAAACGAAAAGGCATCCATCCTGACGGATGAATGCCTTTGATTGTTCTCAACTGTTTCGCACAACCTGCCGAATCCCGAAAGTGATCCCGCTGGCGACTGCGACCAGCAGTAGATGGCCAACGAGTATCAATTCCATGGCAAAAAATGCCATGAACATCCACGTTTGCCACTCTCCTTGGATGAGACCGCTCGCCGCGAATAGATAGGTCCAGACAACTGCCGCAATCGCGACGATCGAGAGCCGGCCCAGCACTCGAATCACCGGGAGAGCGCAATGAACGCCGATAATCACTCCGACGAGCGCGCTCACCATGTACGCCGGGATGCTTGCAATTGAAGCCCACGGTTCCACAAGCATTGCTTTCTCCTTGTTCTGAGGAAATTGGACTGATTGTTATTATAATGCATTTTCAGAAAAAGTCAATATCTTACTGCTCCCTCCAGAGAACCAATTTGTAATCAGGAGACGCCGACGGCGTAAAGGGCGGCGGATCGAACGCGAGGAGTCGGTCATAGGTATCGGTTCGTGTCTGATAGCCCGAGACCATTGTTCCCCCGCTCGACCACTGCGTACCGACGCGATTATTGGAAATGACGCTGCCGATCGTGGTAAGGGATGCCTGGATCACATAGGAGTCGTACTGCGATGGCACATCGTTCTCCCCGGTCGTCGTGTAGTAGTTGCGACCGACATAGCCGTTCTGCGCGACAAAGACGCCACGCACCGTCATCGCATCAGGCGAATTCAGCGGAATAAGGATCGATCGTTCGGCGATCGCCGTGAGGCCGGATGATCCGCTGCCGGATGCGTACACGATGTCTCGGGAGAGGACGATGTCCGGCTGGAACGTTCCGGTATCCGCCGCGATCACCGTGATCTTCGTACCGACGGTCCCTTCAAGCCAGACTTTCGATTGCGCGAAGATGACGCGGCAATCCGAGGGAATCGTATATCGGCCGACGTACGTCTCGCTGGAGATGATGTGGTAATCGGTCGTCCACGTGCCGATGTTATCGATACGTTGCGCATCGACCCCGATGGTGCCGGTAACACGGTACACATCCACGGTGTCGTCCGCGCGCAGCACGAGATGGAATCCACGCTGATCGCTCGCACCGACCGACGTGAAGGTGCCGCCCTGCTGCACGCCGTTCACACGTACGTTCGTCGGATTGAGCATGATGCCGTCGTTCGTCGCATAGGTCTGCAGTGTCGGGAAATCAGTCGAGATACCCGCGAAACTGAATGACGCTGCCGGATATTTCCAGAGCGCGGAACCGCCGCCGGATCCGAACACGCCCGGCTGCGTCTGCGTCGGCGAACAACCGAACGACGAGGTGCAGGACCATGTCGTAAGCGCGCTCGAGACGATCGAGTTACTATCCCCATCCATGCGCACGCCGCCGTTGGAATGGTACGCACCCGTGATCACGCGGTCATCGCCCGCCCACACGTTCGCGTTGATGATGTTCGAATATTCCGCAACCGACGGACGCATGTAACGAGCATTCAAGGTGCGTTTATAGAGCGGATTGATGTTCGCCGTTCCCTGCGAGACGAGATCCGCCGACTGCACGCGGCCGCACGAGGTGTTGAGTGTCGCCGTCACCGATGCGCTTCCCATCGTGCTTCCTTCAGGATCGCTTACGGTGTAACTTGCCGGCGAGACAAGCCCGGCGCCTGTCGTCATGATGTTCGGATTGCGCGCGAGGAACCATCGATAGTATTCGAGCCCTGCCTCCGCAACGTTCACGGCTTGTTCGCGTGCGTAGAGCGCGCGACCATACTTCCCTTGCGTGAGCACGTAACTCAGAATCGTCCCGAGCAGAAAGAGGAAGATCCCCATGAACGCGAGGACGAGCATCACCGTGACACCGCGTTCGTTTCGCATATCAACGGAGATTACGGAGCGCAGCGGTGCTACGCAACGTGAATTGGTTCGGCATGCGGAACGGATTGATATTGACGACGACCGTCGACTCGATGAAGCGCAGTGCTGCTATGTCGTTCAGGTTCGTCATGAGATTCCCGTTCACATCATAGTACCTGAACGTCGCGATGCCCTGATCGATATTGCGCACCGAATCCGAAACGGTCGATACGACTTCCGGACTTGAGTAGACCGGAGGGTCCCCCACCGGATCGATGATGCCGCGTTTCAGAGAATTACCATCAACGAAGAATCTGAGTTTCTCGATAAAGGGGTCACTGTCGACATCCGCGTAGAACGCGACGGAACTCGTCGAGATCGAGATGATGGGGTACGCGCCATCCGATGCGTATGCCGCTTCGCGCATCGTCTTCACCATGCTTTCGATGCCGCGCTGCGCTGATGAAACAGCGGCGGATTGTTCGACGGTGTAGTTATTCGTGCGATAGAAGTACTGCACTGAATTCACGATCGCGAGCATCGCAGCGAGCGTCACCGACACCCACACCACCGTCTCTACTAATGTCATACCGCGTTCCATATCAATTATTGAGGATGACCGACGTGCGTGAGGTGCCTGAAACATTGATGGTACTCGTCGCATTGAAGATCTGGTATCCGCTCGCGGAAACCTGTAACGAATACCGGCTTGTGCCGGTTCCGGCGGCGATGCCGCTGAAGTACGAGTTGCCACAACCGTCGCTCGCGATCGTCGTGTTGTACGCCGGCGTCGTGCGGTACAACCGCACGTTCGCGTTCTTGATGGGTGTGCCCGATGCATTCTTCACATCCACAAGCAGCGAGTTCGTGGTGAACGGCGCGACGAAGACACGCGTCGTCTGCGACGAGTTCGGTGAAAGGGTTTCCGGCTGCGGATTACATACCGACTGGATCGCATACGTCGTCGATGCCGCGAGGCCTATCGTGTAACTATCCCATTCGATCCCGCTGAGCGTGACACTGCCGCTCGATCCGCTATTGATCGATGAGTTCTGATATTTGTACACCTGCGCCCCGCCGACCGTCGTGCCGATCGTCTTTGCGCCCGTCATCGTGAGTCCGATGTTCGGAAGCGAACGCGGTCCGGTATCTGCCGAGATGGAATACGCATCAACCGAAGGAGTGTTCGATGCGTTCGAAGTAGAAAGCGTCGCGCCGATGACCAGTGATGGATACGTCGATGTTGAAACATTCGCGAGACTGACCGGAGAAACCGTAAGACCCGCACTGTTCCCCGGAATCTGCGAATCAGGAATCAGATTCGTGCCGGATGAGTCATACACACGAAACGCGATGCTCGTACCTGATGGCGTGCTCGTCGCCCACGTGAGACGTTTCCATGCGACAAGGGACGATGTTGAGAAACTCGTCGTAAGGAAACTTCCCGGAGATGTAAAACCATTTTCACCAACAGTCAGTCGCACCGCTCCGCCGGACACCGTGACACCCGACGAAGATCCGATACCGCTCGCATCATTGAAGCTCTCCGTCGTTGTACCCGTCGAAACCGGCGAATAGGTCTCGATGGTTTTGTCGGAGAGGACATCGATCGCGAAGGTTGCGGCGGTCGTCTGGTTGAGTGCGACACCGAGATGTGCGGGAATCGGATTCGTGTTTGTTGCCGATGAACCGTAGGTCTGTGCCGTTGAGTATCCGCTCTTCGTTGTCGTGACACGATACCCCGATCCTGATGGCACACCGAGAATGACGGCGGTTCCCGCTGCATCGGTGTACGTCGTGAGATCGACCGACGGAGAAACACCGGCATTCACCACGCGTATCTGTGCGTTCGAAACCGGAACGAGTCGCGAGTCGACGACGTTGAACGAGAGCGTGCCGCCCGGCACTGATGTTTCGACACCCGGCGGGGAGATGCGTGAGATGAGCGTGATCGTGTGTGTGCCGTCGCGCACCACCCACGAAACCGTGACCTTCGCGGCCTTGTAATCGGTGCGCACGCCGTTCGTGTCCGCCGCCCCGCTACCATCTGCCGGATCATCTTCCCAAGAGATAAAGGTGCGACGTGTGTACGAGACATCATTCAGATTCACCGTCTCGCTCTGTGCGATGTTTCCCGAAGGAATACCGCCCGTTGTTCCGACCGACGCGTACGGAAGACTACGAATGAATTCCAACCGCTCGTTCGCGAGTGCGATCGCACCTGCACGGGCCTTGTTGTTCGAGACCGCCATCACCGTCAGTCGAAACGCGCCGACGATACCGACGAACACGACGAGCATGAGTGCGGTCCCGACGACCGCATCAAGCAAAGTAGAACCTCGTTCCCCTCGAGGGCACTGCATCAAACTATTGTAACGCGATGTCGTGTAACTTCGCCCGAGTATTCAACAAACCTAGATGTTCTCCGAAAGCTGGTAGATCGGTGAGATCATTGCCACCGCAAAGAAACCGACGGCACCGCCGATCGCGACCATGAGGAACGGTTCGATGATGGTCGACATGTCTTTCGTCTTTCGATCGACTTCGTCTTCGTAAAAAATCGCGAGCTTCTTCATCATTTCGGTCAATGCGCCGGTCTCTTCACCGACTGACATCATCTCGCCGACGAATGCTGGATACAGATGCTCCGCACGCACGAACGCAGCGGAGAGCGGTTCACCCTTTCCCACATTCTCCTTCGCCTGCACGATCACCTGCTTGAAGTACGAGTTCTGCACGACGTCCGCGACGATATCAAGCGCGGTTATCACATCAACACCCGCCGAAAGAAGCGATGCGAGCGTGCGCGACGTGCGTGCCGCATTCACTTCTTTGACGATAGGACCGATGAGCGGGATGTGGAGGAAGACGAAATCCTTGATACGCGAACCGAGCTCGGTGCGCAGGAATCCATAGAGGCCACCGAAGAGGATGACGACGAGCGAGCCCGCAACGATGGTGTACTTCACCAAGAAGTTCGAGACCGCGATGATCGCCTGCGTTGATGCGGGCAATTCTGCATCCATTTCTTCGAACGTCTGCGCCAGTGTCGGCACGACGTTGATCATCATGAATACGCCGATGCCGATGATCGCAATAACGATGATGGCCGGATACAAAAGTGCGCCGCGGATCTTCTTCTTCAAAACGTACATGCGCTCCATCTGATCCGAGACGACGCCGAGAGCGGACGAAAGCTGACCACCCTCTTCGCCCGCACGCGTCATCGCGACGAAAAGCTTGGGGAAGACGTGCGGGAATTTCGCGAGCGCACTGTGGAGCGTCTCACCGCGGCGCACCGCGCTCGAAAGCTCGGATACTACGCTCACCAATCGAGCGTTCTTGGTCTGGCGTTCGATGACCGCAAGTGCACGTGCCAGAGAAAGCCCTGCACCGAGCATCGCTCCCAAGTTGCGCGCGAAGAGGATCTTCTCGTATTCAGGAACCGTGGAGATCTTCGAGTTCCAGTACTGCAGACTGAAGTAGCTTTGGCTGTTATCCTCGGCGACGGAGATGATGCGTCCGCCTTCGCGACGGACTATCTCATACAACTCGAAACGGTCGCGCGCACTTGCGACACCTTTGTACACTTCCCCGCCCGCCTTCTCGGCGGTGTACGAAAAACGAGCCATTCATACAATTATATAGTGTCGGAACACGCAGCTTGCGAATATGCTGGGAACAGCTAGGATACGGCCAGTTTCAAAAGGAGGAGACCATGCTTGATATGGTACGAACGGCGCCCGTGGAGAATGCTAATGCGCTCGCGAGCGAGACACTCGTGCTGTCATTCGCAGAAGACAGTCATTTCGATAGCGCCAAGAACGCGGACGGCGAGAGACTGCGCACGATCTTCGGGTATGCAGATTGTCGCTTTATTGCCTGCATGCATGCAGAGTATCGCGGCAATCAGTTCGTGAAGATCGTCATTCATACGCATACACGCGGCTTGCATAGCGCGTCGTATGAATGCTTCGGTACCACCGGTAACGATCGCAAACTGACCCACGGCCCGCTGCTTCACATCGACGAGGTAAATTTCGCGGAGGAGTACGTTCAGGTCACGTTCATGCATCGCGAACACTGACTCAAAGCCGCCCTCCTCGGGCGGCTTCTTCTTTTATTCCGTGATCGCGCGCAGCACCTCTTCTATCGTCGTCACGCCTTGTGAAGCTTTAAAGATACCGTCTTCGCTCATGGTGAGCATCCCCTCTTTGCGTGCTTGGATATGAATGTCGTCCGCCGTCGCGCCTTTCATGACCAGATCCTTGATCGTCGGCGCGACGTCCAAGACTTCGTAGATACCCATACGTCCCGAGAATCCTCCCTCGCCCTCCTTCGGCCGCCAGAACGGCACATTCTTCCAAGTCGCTTCGGGAGCTACGATCTTTTCATCCTTCAGCGCTTTCAAGACGACACCCGCATCGACGACATGCTCGAGCTGCGCCTGCTCATCGCGATTGAGTTCGTATTTATCCTTCGCATTGGTAAGCTTTCGCACCAGGCGTTGGCCGATGATCACCTTCAAGGTGGAGACCAGCAAGAACGGTTCCACCCCCATATCCAGAAGACGCGGTATGGCTCCCGCTGCGGAATTGGTGTGCAGTGTCGAGAGCACGAGGTGACCGGTGAGTGCGGCATTGATCGCGAGCGAAGCAGTTTCCTTATCGCGGATCTCGCCTACCATGATGATGTCCGGATCCTGACGAACGAGCGAGCGAAGACCATTGGCGAACGTGAATCCGATCTCCGGTCGGACCTGCGTCTGATTCACCCGCTTCATCTGATACTCGATCGGATCCTCGACGGTCGAGATGTTCACATCCGGCGTATTCACGATATCCAAGAGCGTGTAGAGCGTGGTCGATTTACCGGCACCGGTCGGACCGGTCGTGAGGATGAGGCCCGTCGTTTTCTTCATCGCGTTATGCATCCGCTCGAGCGCGACGCCGTGGAAGCCGAGTGCTTCAAGTGAGAAGCCTGAAATATTGTCGCGCAGAAGACGCATGACGATCTTCTCGCCGTAGTACGTGGGGAGAATGGAAACACGGAATGAGATCTTCTCACCGCCCGCTTCAACTCCGAAGCGGCCGTCTTGCGGAAGACGCTTCTCATCGAGGCGCATATTCGCCAAGACCTTCACGCGCGCGGTAATTGCCGCAGCTGCATGCTTCGGTAACTCCATCGCGTCATGCAACATGCCGTCGATGCGGTAGCGGATGAGGAGCGCTTCCTCTAAAGGCTCGATATGGATGTCGGACGCACCCTGCGCATTCGCGTGACGCAAGAGCGTATCGACGATGCGCACTGCCGGCACACCCTCGGCTATCTTGCGCTCATCCCCTTCTGAGCTTCCGCTTGCCGCAAGCGCATCAGTCTCGCGCTTGATGACATCGCCGAGATTATCCTTCAATCCACGCTGGTATTGCTTGAGCGCCGCTTTGATGGACGGTCCGTCGGTAAGGCGCGGCAAAACCTTAAGCCGCGTCTTCTTCTTGATGAAATCGATCGCCGCGAGATCGTCGGTGTCCAACATTGCCACTTCGAGATCGTCGCCCTTATGGTTGTAGGCGACGATGTTGTTGCGTCGTGCGACCGGCTCCGGGATGAGGGAGAGGGTCTCAAATGGAATCGTGGTACCGACCAGCGAAACGAATGGAATGCCGAGAATGTAGGCGTACGTGCGACGCAACTCGTCCTCGCCGATAAGCGAGCGCGCGATCAGGATATCGCCGATCGGCTGATTGCGCTGTTTCGCCTCACTATCAGCGGCGTCGAAATCCTTCTGCGAAATGAGATTCGCATCCGAGAGGAAGGTTTTCAATTGCGTGTCGGAGATGTACATACGGTTTCCCTGCCGTTATCACGCGTAGTATACCAAGAGAAAACCCTCGGCAGTGCCGAGGGTTTTTGTCAGGTCTGCCACTCCTTGTCGAAACCGCGCTTGAAATCTTCAAGGATGGTACGTCCTTTGAATTTCTTCAGGAGTACGGCCACCGCCTGCCCGAACGCTTCGGCCGTGATCAGGTACGGGTCGTGATCGTTTTTCACATAATCGGAGACGCGCTTCACGATGTCCCATGGCTGCGGGGCATGGACCGAGCCCCTGCGAGGCGGTATCTTCATATCGTCGGTGCTCATGCACCCCTCCCTACGTAGTCGCTACTAAGCCCACCCTACCCGCCGTCCATAGCGAGGTCAAACCCTTGACAGACCCTCTTGGACGGCCTACTATTCCCTTACAGCTGCATACAGCAATGTATTCAGTCCGGCCGGAAGCCGGACGTTTTTTATAAAAACGGCTGCCTTACACAAGGAAACCACTCATAATCATTCATTTATATATGGCATTGTTCGACCTCAAGATCCTCAACTCGGCGCTCGATGAGCTCCAGACTGAGAAAGGCATCTCGCGCGACAGCGTGATCGAGGCTATTGCGACCGCACTCGCTGCGGCATATCGCCGTGAGTACGGCAAGCGCGGCCAGATCATCCGTGCGACTTTCAACCCTGAAATGGGTGATTTGGAATTCCGCCAGGCGAAAATCGTCGTCGACGAGACACTCGTACGTAAGGAGGACGAGGAACCGACCTCTGACGAGGATCATCGTTCCCGCTTCAATCCGGAACAACACATCATGATCGCCGACGCACAGCGCATCAAGAAGGATGCGCAGCTCGACGAGGAGATCTCCTTCCCGCTTGAGACCCGCGAGGAATTCGGCCGCATCGCCGCTCAGGCCGCGAAGCAGGTCATCATGCAGAAGATCCGCGAAGCAGAACGCGCTTCCATCATCTCTGAGTACGGCGAACGCGAAGGCGAGATCGTCACCGGTCACGTCCAGCGTTTCGAACGCGGCAATCTCTACATCGACCTCGGTCGTGCGACTGCCGTCCTTCCGTATGACGAGCAGATCCCGGGCGAGCGCTATCGTCAGGGCGAGCGCGTACGCGCACTCCTCCTCCGTGTCGACGAAGGTGTCCGCGGTACGTTCATCCGTCTTTCCCGCTCGCATCCACGTTTCCTCACCAAGCTTTTCGAAGCAGAAGTGCCGGAGATGGCGTCCGGCGTCGTCGAAGTGAAGGGCGTCGTCCGCGAGCCAGGCTCGCGTGCGAAGATCGCCGTCTTCTCGAACGACGAGCACATCGATCCGGTCGGCTCTCTCGTCGGCCAGCGCGGTGTTCGTGTTGCCGTCGTCACCTCTGAACTCGGTGGAGAAAAGATCGACGTCGTCGAATGGTCTGAGGCTGCGAACGAATTCGTGAAAGAAGCCCTCAAGCCGGCACAGGTCATGGATATCGAGCTCATAGAAGACGAGAACCGCGCGATCGTCACGGTTGCTGAAGACCAGCAGTCGCTCGCTATCGGTCGCGGCGGCCAGAACGTCCGTCTTGCAGCGCGCCTCACTGGCTGGAAGATCGACATCCGCTCGACCGGCACTACGGAAACAGCAAAGGAAGAATCCCCTGCCGAAACCGTGGATGAACTCGCCGTTGATGCTGCAGTTGAAGAATCGACCGATGAAGAGAAGCAGTCCGAAGGTGAAGAGCTCGCGAATCCCGACGGAAACGAGGATCGTGATATCCCTTCAGTGCAGGTAGAAGAAGAGCAGAAGTAATCTCTTCCCTATAAAAAATTTCAGCGGGACCGGCAATGCCGGTCCCGCTGTGTTAGCGACCTACTGGCTGGAGCGATGACGCTGCTGATGTTCACGCTCAGCATTGAGCATCCATATCAACACCCCTACACCGAGACCTACGAATGTCGAGAGGATTGAAAGCAGAAATCCCCCGACACCCGCCTCAGGCGTCCCGTATCGCACGATGAACCAGACGACGACACCCACGGCCGCAAGCATATATATGCCCACATAGACCATGACATGGAGAAAGCTGATTTTACCGACGAACCTGACTGCAAGCGGTATTCCGACTGTGCCAATGCAGAAATTTGGGAGCAGGGCGATAAGCACTTCCATATACCACCTCCTTTATGCGCATCTCGCGCAACTTAATCACCACCGTCCCGGCGCGTCAACGCGTGCAAAAAGCACAGCCTCTGCTACAGTGGCGGCAATTAGGTAATCATTCATCCATATATGAACCTCTGGCACGATATCCCGCTCGGAGAGAGCTCCCCCGATGAGATCAACGTCATCGTGGAGGTCCCGAAGGGCTCTCCCAATAAGTACGAGATCGACAAAGATACCGGCATCATCAAGCTCGATCGTGCCAACTATTCTGCCGCGGCTTTCCCTTGTGATTACGGCTTCGCGCCGCAGACCCTTTGGGAGGACGGCGACGCGCTGGACGTCATCATCCTCGCGACCTTCCCTATCCCGAGCGGCATCCTCGTCAAAGTGCGCCCGGTAGGGCTCATGGAGATGATCGACTCCGGGGAAAGCGATTACAAAGTCATCTCGGTCCCTGTCGACGACAAGCGCTGGGAAGATGTACAGGATCTGGCTGATGTGAACAAGCACTCACTCAAGGAGATCCAGCACTTCTTCGAGACCTACAAGGCCTTGAAAGGAAAGGCTGCGGTCGTCGAGATCAAGGGATTCAAAGGCAAGCAGGAAGCGCTCGAGGCGGTGAAGAAATCGGTCGAGCTCTACACGGCGAAGTTCGCGAAGTAATCCCCTTTGCACGAAACAAGCCGCAGGCATTACTGTCTGCGGCTTTCGTCATTATGTTTTTTCCAAGCAGATCGCCCATCGACCTACCGAATTCTCGAAATAGTTCCTGTAGCGGAGTCTGCCCTGGTATTCGGTGAATACCCAGGCACGCACGACGGTGGCAATATCGTCTTCGAGCAACCCATCTCGATGGAGCGGTTCATCGAATTCGATGGAAAACATCGGATGTGTCCGCGATGTCTTCAGCCATTTTGCCTCGATGAAAGCCTTCGAGCCTGCAAGCAATTGCCTGACAAGCTCCTTACGGAGACGCCTCAGCTTCATCGTCTCGTCCGTCGAAACAAATGCAACTACTGCTGCTTGCGTCATCGGATCCTCCTTTTCCGTACGCCTCTGCGGACGTTGTAACACAGACCATGAAGCATGACTATTGCCAAGGTTATACACATGGGTCGGAACCGGCCTTCATCTCCGAAGCGCTATGCTGTACCCATACTCCTTAATTCCTGCCGTATGTTCAAATCCGGATCCAAGCACTTCCCCCTCATACTCGTCATCATCATCTCCTTCGCCTTCGTCGGCTTCGCTCTTGCACATGAAGGCCATGACCATACGCTCGCACAAGCCGATGTGAACGCCGAAGCAACGGTGACGGTAACCGCGCCGCCGGGTTCTGGCACACCGATTCGCCCGCTCGATCTTGCACGCCAGAAGGCCATGGAGCTCAAACAGGGCGCGAATGCTAAAGGCGATTGGCAGAATGCATCATCGGGCCCAGAAAAGCGTCCGATGCCAGCCAAGGATCGTCCGGCTTCTACCACCAACCTCATGCAGAAAGTGCGCGGGGCGCTCGCACAACATACGGGCGTCATCAAGCAGCGTTTCGGTCTCGCACTTCGTCACTTCGAGCGGTTCGTCGATCGTATCGAGACCCGTATCGATAAGATGGCAGCTGCCGGCGTCGACACCGCATCCGTCGAAGCGCAGCTCGAAATCGCAAAGACGGCACAGGCGTCCGCAAAAGCTGACATTCAGGCGGTGAGCGATTTCGTCGAGAGCATCGATGAGGATACCGACCGCGCACAGGTCCGTACCGAGCTCAAGGCGCTCGTGAAGACGGCGAACGAGAGCATCAAGGAAGCGCATCTCGAACTCCAAAAGACCATCAAGACTCTTGTCGCATTAGCAAAAGAAAAGAAACCAGAAGCAGACGTTTCAGCCTCCGTCGAAGCTGAGGCAGAAGTAGAAGCATCTAATCAATAATCATATGGATCCTGTCGCTAATCAGAATCCCATCGCCAACGGTACCCAGATGCCGATGACTCCAGAGCGAAAGCCTATCGGTCCGATCGCGGGAGCAATCATCGTGATCGTCCTCCTTATAGCCGGCGGTCTCTACTTCTGGGGAGCAAAGCTCAATTCACAGATGCAGCCGCAGGAGATGCCGTACATCCCTGACGATGGCTACATGATGCCGGAGGCTTCGATGCCGGTGAGCGAGCCGCAGAGCGACACCTCGGCCGGCCTTCCTCCACAAGGCAGCTCCGACGAGGTCAGCTCAATAGAATCTGACTTCAACGCCATGAACATGCAGCAGATGGAGGCAGAGAACGAAGCCGAATTAAACAGCATATAAGCCACGCTTCAGCCGCCGTCCGCACTAGCGGACGGCGGCTTTTGCTTGTAAACTCCGCCCCATGTCAAAAAATCCTGCAATTAGCCGCGATGAGAAACGCTGGGAGCTCATCGTTCAGGCCGAAGTCGCCCCGGAAGCTATTGCTGAGCACCGCTCGCACGTCCTTGCCGAACTTAAGAAGGACGCCCATCTCCCTGGCTTTCGACCGGGCAAAGCTCCCGAAGATCAGGTAATGAAGGCCGTCGGCGAGGCTGAAGTCCTCCGTCGCACCATCGAGCACGCGATCCAGCACGAACTGCCGGAAATCCTCGCCAAAGAAGAGGTCAACATCGTGGCGGCCCCGCAGGTCACCGTCGAGAAGGCCCCCTCCTCCTTTCCTGCTACCGAACCTATCGTTTTCACTGCCCGCGCACCGATGGCACCGAAAGTCGAACTCCCTGACTACGCAAAGATCGCAGCAAAGCACAATAAAGATAAGAAGGAAGTGGACGTCACCGACGACGAGCACAAGGAGACGCTCAATCATCTCAAGCGTGAGCGCGCCCGCATCACGAAGGTCGAACTCGGCCTTTCCCCGCAGGAAGCACTTGATCAGGCACGCGCAATGGAAGAAAAAGATCTTCCTGATCTCGACGACGAATTCGTCAAATCCCTCGGCTATGAGAACAGTGAGAAATTCACTGAAGCAGTCAGGAACAACATCAAGAATGAGAAGGAGCTTCGTGAGGTCGAGAAGCGACGCGCAGCGATGCTCGACGAGCTCGTGAAAGAAGCGAAGATCTCCTACCCTGCCATCCTTCTCGATTACGAACTCGACGATATGGAGGGTCGCATGAAGGATGACATCCAGCGCATGGGCCTCACGATGGAGAAATACCTCACCGAGACCAAGAAGACACTTCCGGAAATCCGCGAAAGCTGGCACGAAGCAGCAGACAACCGCGCGAAAATGCGCCTCGCCCTCTCGCAAATCGCCCAAGCGGAGAAGATTGATGTCGATCCGGAACGTTTCCAGAAGGAACTCGCGCACGCAAAGCAGCACTACCCGAATGCCGACGAATCCAATCTTTCAGCGCACATCATGCACGCGCTTCGCAACGAGGCAGTGATCACGTGGCTGGAACAGCAGTAAGTAAGCAAAACTCCTGAATACCGCCGGTTACTCTGGCGGTTTTCTATTAGAAACCCGCTGTGATACCATCCGCTCATATGAAAATTGAACCAATCACCGCTCAGATGCTTGTCCCAATGGTCGTCGAAAAGACGAACATGGGCGAGCGCGCGTATGACATCTATAGCCGCCTTCTCAAGGAACGCATCGTCTTCCTTGGCGGCCCTATCGATGACACCGTCGCCAACCTCGTCATCGCCCAGCTGCTCTTCCTCGCCTCAGAGGATCCGAAGAAGGATATCTCCTTCTACATCAACTCCCCTGGCGGCCACGTCTCCGCGGGTCTCGCTATCATCGACACCATGAACCACATCCAGCCGGATGTCTCAACCGTCTGTGTCGGAATGGCAGCTTCCATGGGAGCGGTCCTCCTCTCGGCGGGCAAGAAGGGTAAGCGATTCGCTCTCACGAACGCGGAGGTCATGATCCATCAGCCGTCCGGTGGTGCTCAAGGCCAGGCTACAGACATCGAGATCACCGCGAAACACATCCTCGCGACCCGCGACCGCCTCAACCGCATCCTCGCCAAGAACACCGGCCAGAGTATCAAGAAGATCGAAACCGACGTCGAGCGCGACTTCTTCATGAGCGCTGACGAGGCCAAAGCATACGGTGTCGTTGACAAGGTCCTTGAGTAGGGTTCCAGTCTTCATTACGTGCGTAAAAGGGCCCACAGTTGGGGCCCTTTTACGACATTTCATTTTTTTAGGGCGGTGCTATAGTGCATTCACACCTTACTATTATGTTGATCCAATCCCTCCCGCACGCCGCATACGCCCTCCCAACCGAATCGCTTAGGTTTTCCGTGCTATTTTCGATGCGATAATCGATTGACGACGCAGCTGGTGTACGGTCGGGACGGTCATAACCGACACGTATGTCATTAAAATTAATCTTGGTACTCCTCGCCCTCTCGGGAGCGGCGGGAATCGGATTCGGATACTTTCTCCGATGGATTATCTCGCTCGGTAAGCGCGGCTCGATGGAGCTCGAGATCAAGCAGATGAAGCTCGATGCTCAGGAAAGCGCGAAGCGCATCATCGAAGAGGCTGAGAAAGAGGCTAAGGAGAAGACGGAGACCCTTACCAACGAATTCAAGGAGAAGGAACGCGAACTGAAAGCCACTGAAGATCGTCTCGTCCGCAAAGAAGAGATGGTCGATCAGCGCCAGCAGAACGTAGATGCAGAAAACGAGTCCCTTAAAGCAAAAGCTGAGGAACTTCAGCGTCTGAAGGAAAAGGCCGAAGAAGGCATCAAACAACAGGCGGAGAAACTTGAAAAAATTGCAGGGCTGAGCGCCGAAGAAGCAAAGGCAGAGCTTATCTCTACTATTGAGAAGCGCTACGAAGCGGACATTGAAGGCCGCATGCGCAAGCTTGAGATCTCAGGTAACGAGAAACTTGAAGAGCGTGCACGCGAAATCCTCGTCACCTCGATCCACCGTCTCGGGAATTCGGTGGTCTCCGATGTCATCGCGACCACCATTTCCCTACCGAATGATGAGATCAAGGGCAAGATAATCGGTAAGGAGGGTCGCAATATCCGCACCTTCGAGAAAGCGACCGGCGTGGACGTCATCATCGACGACACTCCGGGCACCATTACCCTTTCCTGCTACGATCCTGTTCGTCGCCAGATTGCACGTATCGCACTCGAGAACCTCATCCTCGATGGCCGCATCCAGCCAGCGAAAATCGAAGAGGCGGTCCAGAAAGCTGAAGGTGAGATCAATAACATCATCAAAAAGAAGGGTGCCGATGCTGCCTTCGCTGCAAAGGTCACCAACCTCGATCCGAAGCTCCTCCAGATCCTCGGACGCCTCTACTTCCGCACCAGCTATGGCCAGAACGTCCTCGACCACTCGGTGGAGATGGCGAATCTCGCTGCCATGCTCGCCGAAGAGCTTGGTGCTAACGTCCAGGTCGCTCGCGCGGGCGCCCTCCTCCACGATATCGGTAAGGCGCTCGACCATGAGGTCCCCGGCACCCATGTCGAGATCGGCCGCCGCATCCTCCAGAAGTTCGGCGTCGATGAGCTCGTGATCAAGGCGATGCAGGCGCATCACGAGGAATATCCGTACGAGACACCGGAGAGCATGATCGTCCAGGTGGCCGATGCGGTCTCTGGCGGTCGCCCAGGAGCTCGCCGCGACTCGGTAGAGAACTACATCAAGCGCCTCGAGGACCTCGAAGCCATCGCCAATAACCACGAAGGTGTCGAGAAGAGCTTCGCGATCTCCGCGGGCCGCGAGGTTCGCGTTATCGTGAAGCCTGACGTCGTCAATGATCTTGATGCGCGCAAGCTTGCACGCGACATCGCCGATCAGATCGAGAAGGAGATGCAGTATCCGGGAGAGATCAAAGTCTCCGTCATGCGCGAGACGCGCGTCATCGAGTACGCACGATAAATACCTCCCCTTTCGAGCAAAAACCCGCCTTCTGGCGGGTTTTTGTCATTATGCGCGTTCTGCTGCGATGAACGTCGTGTAGTTGAATTTGAGGTCTTGTATGGACTCTTCGAGCACGTTGAGTTCGTGGAGCTGCGCAGCGTTCCTTGATGCGATGACCGCCGTCGATTTCGGTAACTTCCCTTTCGCGAGATCCTCCGCAGCTTTTGCCGTATCCGCATATTCCCGCACTTTCACCTTCGGCCACAGACGACGCAGATACATGCGGCACTGCTTGATTGCCTGATCATGAGAGACGATCGTCTTTATGTCCCCCGCTTTGGTACCGTTTCTTACGATCAGACAGTGATGCACATCGATCTCAAACATCTTCTTGATGTGGAAGTTATGTCTGGCCATAGCGTGCACCGCTTCGATGACAATGCCGCCGTTCGAGTTCTCAATCGGGAATATCGCAAGGTCAATGGTCCCCTTTTCAAGTTCTGAGAGCACATTCTCGGCAGATACGAGGTACTGAGGGTCATACCGACGCAGGTGGGCATGCTTTTTCGCATAAACTCGGGCCGCCTCCTCTGAAAATGATCCTTTTGCCCCCATTACCCCGATTTTCATGAGGCTCAATCTACAACGATTCCCCCACCCCGACAACCATTGACATCGCCAAAATACGGCTCAAAATGGTGCTTGATTGGTCGGTTGTTTGATTTATTATCAATAACCAACGCAACCTATGGCAAATAAAATGGATTTGGTGGATAAGGTGCACGCCACGATCGGCTCTACAAAGGCTGACGCTGAGCGCGCTGTTGAAGCGATCATCAGCACCATCACCGATTGTCTGAAGCGTGGCGAGGAGGTTTCCATCGCTGGCTTGGGCATTTTCGAAGCAAAGACGCGTGCAGGCCGTACTGGCCGCAATCCGCGCACCGGCGCTACGATCCAGATCAAGGCTATGAAGGTCCCGAAGTTCCGCGCTTCGAAGACCCTCAAGGACGCAATCAAGTAAGGCATTTCACGTGAAAACCCGTCTTCCTTGGGTGGACGGGTTTTCGCATGCCCTGGTCTCGTGTAGAGTATGAAGACCTTCGGGTACTGCGGGATTCGTTTAATGGTAAGACATCAGTTTTCCAAACTGAGGACAGGAGTTCGATTCTCCTATCCCGCACTAGGAGTGAATAACAAATAAGCGCCCGTTCTGGGCGCTTATTTGTTCTAACGACGCGCAGCCTATCGCGAAGCGAGTATTCGGCACCAGACTTACTACAAAGAGGACGGTTCACGTGAACCGTCCTCTTTGTTCATTGTTTCGGGGAGCCGAGAATCGAACTCGGACTACATGGTCCCAAACCATGCGTACTACCACTATACGACTCCCCGCAATCTCCTTCCCTCTCGAAATCCTCAGGATTCTAGCACTATTCTATTAAGGACACCACAGGCTGCTCCACGTCTTATAAGACGTCCTTTACAGGATCTGTTCGAAAAGCCTGCATTTCGCCTTACGAAGCTTCATATCCATGAGCACCCCCACTGCGTCGATCTGATATTCTCGCCCATCTCCCTTCTCAGCCATATACAGCTCAGCGGTCCGCGCGATCTTCCTCAGCTTGGCAGAATGAATCTGCTCCTCAGGCATAAGCTCGGAGCTTTCACGTGAAATGTTATCCCAACGTCCGGATATGGCCTTTACTTCAACAAACCGCACTACCCTCTCTTTTTCGGCAATGATGTCTATCTCTCCCCACGGCTTCCTGAAGTTGCTTTCGATAATCCGATACCCCTTCCTGACTAGGTAATTCCTAGCTATTTCTTCCCCAAGCGCCCCGATGCCTGAAGTGGTCTGATTCATGGTTCACGTGAAAGCTGCAAAAGTATGTAGCTTATGTAACATATTGCTTGTGTCTGATAAATTTGGCTCAAATCAACGATATTCTCTAGGTATAGTACCGCTTTCAGACTGTCTTATATCCACATATCCCCGTGGTTATCCACATCTTGGACATGTACTGATAAAATGTGGCTTAAAACAAGGGTTTTATACGTACACAGGGCAGGGGATATGTCCGAAGTCTTATTTCAGTGAGACACCGGTACGATAAAGATTGACAGGAGATACGTACCTTCAGATCGCTCAGCTTCTTAACGCTCGCTGGCGGATACTCGCTACGCTCGTGACTGCACGTCGTAGGGAAGGGGACCCAGTGCGATAAGCCTTTCAGGCTTCTCCACACGTCGCCGCAGGAAAAAGAAAAACCCCTCTCGGGGCCTTTCTTTTTGCCTGCTCCAGTGCGGATAAGGAGAATCGAACTCCTATTTTCTCGTTGGCAACGAGGCGTTTTACCACTAAACTATATCCGCTTCAGTACACCAGAAGTTCCCCCGATGTAACGCAGGGATTATACAGGAAGAATAGGGGAGGGCAATTTCACAAAGGGGTGGTTTTGTGGTCACAAATAGTCAATCTATCCTTATTTTAGGACGCTCTTAGTGGTCAGCCGTCGATTTCTGCTGAAAGCGCGCCGACCCCGTCTCGGCGCCGACGCGCCTCCGACGAGCACAAACCGTGCTTCGCTCGTTTGTGCTCCCGCCAGGACTCGAACCTGGAACGTCAGTTCCGAAGACTGATGTGATATCCATTTCACCACAGGAGCGTCTGCGCATCATACAGCCAAACCGCCCCTCAGTGCTAGAATGCCCGAATGCAGCGGCTTTCAGTCCCTCAAGAGGTGTTGGATATTCATTCCAAGCTACGGGCCGCCGGATTTGAAGCGTATCTTGTCGGAGGATGTGTGCGTGACATGCTTTTAGGCCGCACTCCGAAGGATTGGGACATTACGACCAATGCCAATCCAGAGGAGATCCAGCCTCTCTATGAAGAAACCTTCTACGAGAACCAGTACGGTACCGTCGGCGTGGTGACACAATCTGAAAACCCTCGCTTAAAGGTGGTTGAGATCACGCCATACCGCACCGAAGGGGAGTACACGAACGCACGTCATCCAGACCAGGTAGCTTGGAGCGATACGCTCTCGGATGACTTAAAACGACGCGATTTCACGATTAACGCGATCGCATACGATCCCGCAACAGATACGCTGATCGATGAGCACGGCGGAGCAGGGGATCTTGAGAGAAAAATCGTGGTTACCGTCGGAAAAGCCGAGGATCGCTTTGCTGAAGATGCGCTTCGCATGCTTCGTGCGGTACGTATTGCGGCAGAACTCGATTTCGCACTCGATGGCACTACCATCGCAGGAATTGCCGCAAATGCCGCTAAACTCTCCCAGATATCACGCGAGCGCGTCCGCGACGAGTTCATACGCATCTTGGAGAGCGATCGCCCTATGCAGGCGATGTATGTCGCACAAAAGCTTGGTATTTTGAAGTACATCGTGCCGGAACTCGAAGAAGGGATCGGTTGCGCGCAGAATCAGGCACACTCTTTCGATGTGTTCGAGCATCTACTCCGCTCCATGCAGCATGCTGCTGATCAACACTGGCCCCTGGATGTGCGCCTCGCAGCTCTTTTACACGACGTCGGTAAGCCAGCAACGCGTCGATGGTCGGACGAAAAAGGGGATTGGACGTTCTATGGCCATGACGTCGTGAGCGCACGCATGGCAAAGAAGATTCTTGCCGATTTACGTTTTCCGAAGGACCTATCACATAAAGTAGAGCTTCTCATTCGATGGCACATGTTCTTCTCGGACCCCGATACCATTACGCTCTCGGCAGTGCGCCGTGTGATAACCCGTGTAGGGAAGGAGAGCATCCAAGACCTCTTGAATCTACGTGTATGTGACCGAATCGGCACCGGCAGACCTAAAGCGCACCCATTCAGGCTCCGTAAGTACATGTCTATGGTTGACGAGGCGCTTCGCGACCCTATTTCCGTCAGCATGCTTAAGATCGATGGCAGGGGAATTATGGAAAAGATGTCGATTACCCCCGGCCCTCGCATTGGCTGGGTGCTGCACGCCCTTTTAGAGGAGGTTTTGGATGATCCATCAAAGAACACAGAAGAATACCTTGAAATTCGTACACGTGAGCTCCTGGAACTACCTGATGCAGAGCTGCGCATGCTTGGAGAAGAGGGAAAGGAGCGTAGGGAAGACGAGGAGAAGGAGGCTGTAGCCATGTTACGCAAGAAGCATCACGTCAGCTGACAATAAAAAAGCCGCCTTGGTGTCACGTTCGGACCCTTGTCCTCACGTCACATCAAGGCGGCTTTGTTTTCCCGCTCACGCCATTTGGATTTAGATGTTTGGCTTTATTGAAGCACTTTTTCCAATTTTTGGGACTTCTTTGAAGTCCCCACTTCAAAGGTAGTGCTCATCTAAGCTAAACTTATCCACTTAAAGAACACGGATACGGGTTTATGTCGAGTACGGTGTACCTGACATCGGTTTTCCCTCAGGCCAGCTTCCCTTATTACCTAGGGGAAGAACCTTTATATGATCCAATGAAGGATCACTGAGATGAAGGATACTGCACTATCGGACACTGTAAAGGACGTCGTGTGGATAACTTCATGAGTGCCAGCATTCTCCTTTGTCCTTTATAAAGGACACCGATTTAGAGCCCTATTTCAATGGATACCGGGCAGTGGTCTGACCCCATAATATCAGCGTGTATAGCGGCACCGTGTGCTTTTGATGACAGTTTCTTGCTCACGAAGAAGTAATCGATGCGCCAGCCCACATTCCGTGCACGGGCATTGCCGAAATTACTCCACCAGCTGTAATGACCGTTACCTTCAGTGAAGAGGCGGAATGAATCGACGTACCCCGACGCGATGATCTTATCGACCCCCTCACGTTCCTCCTGGGTAAAGCCGTGCTCGCCTTCATTTGCCTTGGGGTTAGCCAGATCGTCAGGTGTATGGGCGACATTGAGATCTCCACAGAAAATAACAGGCTTCTTGCTCTCGAGGTGCTGGCAGTAGGCCAAGAAGGCCGGGTCCCACTGCTTATGACGCAAGGTGAGCCGACTGAGGTCGGGTTTGGCATTGGGTGTATAGACGTTTACCAAGAAGAACTTCGAATACTCAGCCGCTATGACGCGCCCTTCGGCGTTCGGGTCACCGTAACTGTCTACGAGCTTGTATTTCTTGAGTATTTCGGGCGGAAAATCTAAAAAAACACTCTGGGGTTTCTCTTTAGTGAAAATGGCGGTACCACTATATCCTTTCTTAGTGGTGGAAGAATTCCAGTACTCCTCGAATTCGGGAAGATCGATCTCGGCCTGACCCTGTTCAGCCTTGGTTTCCTGAAGGCAGAGAATGTCCGGATCAAGCTTTCTCACCGCGGGGAGAAAGAGGCCCTTTCTATGCACTGCGCGGATGCCGTTGACGTTCCATGAGACCAGTTTCATGGGGAAATGATACCAAAAAGCTTCACCGTGACCTCATACCCCCCCCTCGTATGCTAGAGCACATGAAGAACTTAATGCCAGACATGTTCGGCGAGCCCCGTGAGAAGGGACAGTCTGAATGGCAGACTTTCAACGCGGTGCAGAGGGATACCGGTGCATATACGGTTTCAACGTTCCGTACACCGGCCCCATCTACACCCAAGATTGTCCGCTTCGGCACCAATAATGCCCGTTTCCTTATCCTTAAACGCGCATAGGCTACATGGAATACGAGACCCGTCTCACGCACGAACTGCGGCGAGAGAAGATTAACGACGCCGTTTACCGTGGAATGTTCGATGAACCTCACGAAGATGCGTATCTGTAACGTGGGTGTATACCTGTGTGGTCGCGATGTTCGCATGACCAAGAAGTGCCTGCACGCTGCGTAGATCAGCTCCATTTCCCAAGAGGTCCGTCGCAAAGGCGTGCCGAATCACGTGCGGTGTAACCTTGCGGGTAATCCCGCCTTTCACGGCATAGTGCTTCACGATGCGTTCCACTGAACGGGTCGTGAGCCTGCCGGCATCTTTACCTTTACCGCTCTTACCTCCTCGGCCGTAGCCAACGAAGAGCGCCTCTCCCATGTCGCCCCGCTTCTTGAGGTACTCAGCAATAGTCTTCTTGGCTTGAGAGGAGAGGAAAACGACCCGCACCTTATCTCCCTTGCCGCGCACCGAGAATTCGTCGCGCGTAAGATCGATATCTGCATTAAGGGAACAGAGCTCCGAAACACGAAGTCCGGTAGAGAAAAGAAGTTCGAGGATGGCGCGATCGCGCAAAGCCTGAAGACTCTCTCCCGTCGGGCCTTTCATTAATCGATTCAGCTCGTCCGCCGTGATGAGATCCAGATCGCGACCGCCCACTTTCGCTAATTCAATTCTCTCGGGATTAAGAGACTCGATACCTTGTCGACGTAGATATTTAAGGAATGCACGTAGTGCGATGAGATAGTAGTTCTGCGTCTTTTTCTTCATGTCGCCGGAAACACCCGGCTGACGATTGAGCCAGATGCGGAATTCCCGCACAACGGGCTCGGTTAGTTTAGAAGGGGAGTTGACCTTCGTGTGATCAAGGAACCGCGTGAGGTAGCGATCGTAATTCTCGACCGTCTTAACTGAGCGGCCTTTTTCGATCTCGCAGTATTCGAGGAACTGGGTCTTGAGGGATTTCAGATCCTGTGCCATGTCGCACAATATTGTACCGCACCAAAAAGAAAGGGCCGCGCATGGCGCGACCCAGTTGGAAGAATCTTATCCCGACGCAAGCCGGAGATGCGGTGTCTCCGCGTCCGCCGAATCAGGAACCTTCTTCAGATTCGCGAGCGCCTTCTCGGCGACTTCGCGCAGGTGACGGTGCTCCGCGGAGACGTACACCTCGATCATCGTGTTCGCAATCTTGCGGATATCGAACTCAGACCCCAAGTCAGCCGCGATGCGCTCGAGCATCAGCTCGAAACCACGGTCATAGACGACGAACTTGTCGCGATCGTGTTCGAGCATAAACTCGATACACACCTCCTTGAAGACAGCCGTCTCCGTCTTCACGATGGAGCCCGTGAGCTGGGTCAGAGCGATGCTCGGCGCCGGTTCTCCGAGAGCCGCGCATGCCGCACGACACTGAATCGAACCCATCGTCCGGACGATCTGCGCGAACGCGCTCGTCACGAACTTGAAATCGACGTCGGACTCGTCCTTGATCGTCTGCATCCTGTTCCGGAATGCCTCCGAATCCAGCATGACCCTGCCTTTTTCATGTTCGGCATACACATATGCCGCCATCAGCATGCATACCGCATGATCATGGCGCATCTGTGCCTGTACATCATCAGACATTACGTCCTCCTATACATGGCCCTCTTAGAACAAAACGGCCAGCACATGGTGTACCACTTTCCAGACAGAGCTTCAAGCCGGACTGCTTATTTCAGGTACTTCTTTTTCTTCAGTTTTTCGGGAAGATAACTCGTCTCGTCGTACTTCTCATACCCCTTGCCGTACCCAAGTTCTTTCATGAGTTTTGTCGGTGCGTTGCGGATATGCAGGGGAATAGGGAGGTTGCCGAATTCGCGCACATCATCCATCGCGGCGAAGATCGCATCGTAGGCACTTCGACCCTTCTTACACGTCGCAAGATACGCCACGCCATGGGCGAGATTAATCGTAGCTTCTGGATATCCGATCTTGGAGACCGCCTCAAAGACAGCATTCGCAACAACAAGCGCAGTCGGTTGTGCGAGTCCGATATCTTCCGACGCGAAGATAACCATGCGACGAGCGATAAATTTCGGGTCCTCTCCCGCCTCCACCATGCGAGCGAGATAGTAGATCGCTGCATCAGGTTGCCCGGCCCGCATTGATTTAATGAATGCACTGATGGTGTTGTAGTGCTCTTCGCCTTTCTTGTCATAGCGCAGGTGTCGCGACTGTATCGCTTCCTGCAACGTCTCGACCGAAATCTTCCCATACAGCTTATCTGCGGTCTCGAGAACCGTTAGCGCCTGACGCGCGTCACCTTGCGCCATACGGATGAGCCACTCGCGCGCATCCTTCGGAATCTTAAGCTTCGTGCGGGAAAAAACCTTCTCCATCTCTTTCTCTGAAAGCGGCTCGAGCACGAATACGCGACAGCGGGAAAGCAGTGGTGCAATCACTTCAAATGACGGATTCTCCGTTGTGGCACCGACAAGCGTGATGTCTCCGCGCTCGACAAAGGGAAGGAGATAATCTTGCTGCGCCTTATTGAAGCGGTGGATTTCATCCACGAAAAGCACTCGCGGCTTCTTCTGTAACAGCGATCCGCCTTTATTCAAGACGCGTCGGATATCATCTTTACCCGCCTCAACAGCCGAAAGTTCGAAGAAATCCGCGCCCACTGCGTTCGCATAGATACGAGCCAACGTAGTCTTTCCGCTTCCCGGAGGTCCCCAGAGAAGAAATGAGAAGAGCTCGTGCTTCTCAATGGCGACCCGGAGCGGCTTTCCAGGTCCTACCAAGTGTTCTTGACCTACGTATTCATGAAGTTCTGACGGTCGGATACGTGACGCAAGAGGCTCCATTGTCTAAGTATGCATTTTCCACGCTCGAGAGCGAGCGAATGAAGTTGCACGAAAAATCTGACAGGTTATCGTTATCCGATGAACGGAAAAACCATCTCGATCGTAGCAATCATTATCTTAGTTCTTATCGGCGGCGGAATTCTCTATTGGCAGTTCGGTGCGACCCCCTCTTCAGAGCCTGCTCCATCTGATACGCAGCAGACCGCGAGCACGACGCAACAGGTCGCCGGCCAAGACGTCACCGTGGGTACCGGCAAGGAAGCAGCGCCAGGCTCTATTGTCTCGGTCCTCTACGTCGGCCGCCTCCAGGACGGGACGGTCTTCGACAGCTCTGAAGCGAACGGCAACCAACCACTCCGCTTCCAGCTGGGCGCTGAGGGCCTTATCCCTGGCTTCCAGATCGGTGTTAATGGCATGAAAGAAGGGGGTGAGCGCCGCATCGCAATCCCACCGGAGTTTGCCTATGGCAACCAGGACGTGAAAGATGCTGCGGGCAAGGTCATCATCCCGGCGAATTCGACCATCATCTTCGATATCCGCCTCGTGAAGGTAGAAGCAGGCTCCACAACACCTCAAACTTCGACCACAACGGCACAATAAGTCTAGGTCAGGAGACCTTGCAAAAGGTGGGGGAATGTGCTATCGTTCCCCCATGCTGACAAAGCGAAAGAAGCAGAATGAAATCTCGAAAGCCGCTCGCCACGACACCGATACGGGGTCGCCGGAGGTGCAGGTTGCGATTTTGACGCGCCGCATCGAAGAGCTTTCTCAACATTTGGATAAGAATCGTAAGGATAAGAGCTCGCGCCGCGGACTCCTTGGCCTCGTTGCCGACCGCCGCAAGCATTTGAAGTACCTCGAAGAGACCAACAAGCGCGCATACAGCGCCTTGACCAAGAAGCTCGGCCTCAAGAAGTAGGCTCTGGCAGGGTTCTGCCTCCTCGTCCGTCAGCTATACTAGGGATAGTCGATCCCTCTTTTTAAACGTTGTTAGTATTTTTATATGTCTATTATCAAACATCAGGAGCAGCGTGTCGGCGTTTTCATCGACACCCAGAACGTCTATCACAGTGCAAAGAACATCTATCACGCACGCGCCAACTTCGGGAACATCCTGAAGGAATCAGTGGCTGGTCGCCGCCTTATCCGTGCCCGTGCGTACTCCGTCACGACGGAAAGCGGGGAAGAGAAGGGCTTCTTCGAGGCCCTGGGGAAAATCGGCATCGAGATGCGCACCAAGGACCTTCAGGTCTTCTATGGCGGTGCAAAGAAAGCCGATTGGGACGTCGGTCTCGCCGTGGATGCCATTACGGCTTCCCCTAAGCTCGATACCGTCATTCTCGTCACCGGAGACGGTGACTTCATCCCGCTGGTTGAATACTTGCAGACCCATGGAGGCTGTCAGGTAGAAGTGGTCTCCTTCGGACGCTCAACTTCCGCAAAATTGAAGGAGGCGGCAGACGATTTCCTCGATCTCGATGAGGATCCACGTCGCTATCTCCTCAATTACCGTCCTGCGCGTCGTCCACGCAATGGACGATCGCCGCAGCAAGAGGCCGCGCCTCAAGATCCGGTGGAAAATCCGGGCGAATAAGCTTCAAAGCGCGGACAAAGTCCGCGCTTTGAAATTAGGGAAGGGGGTATATACTCAAAACATTATCCAAGACCCCCGGATAGGTAGGCTTCAAACGCGGAGTTTGAAACCTAAAATCCGAGGGTCGGTAAGACCTTAACAACATGCAGAAAAAAGAATATTCCGTCGAGATCGATGGAAAGAAGATGACCGCCGAGTTCAATGACTGGGCGGATCAGGCAAATGGTTCGGTGCTCGTTCGCTACGGCAATAGCGCCATCTTGGCTACCGCCGTCATGGGTTCGAAAGAATCGAACCTCGATTATTTTCCGCTCTCCGTCGAATACGAGGAGAAATTCTACGCAGCAGGCGCGATTCTTGGATCGCGCTTCATGCGCCGTGAAGGTCGCCCGTCTGACGAAGCGGTCCTCTCAGGTCGCATCGTCGACCGCACCATCCGCCCACTCTTTCCGAAGGGCTTGAAGCGCGACGTGCAGGTCATCCTCAGCGTTCTTGCGATCGATGAATACGATCCGGACGTTCTTGGAGTCATCGCGGCATCGCTCGCGCTCGGCACTTCCAATATTCCATGGAATGGTCCCGCATCAGCGGTGCGTATCGGCATGGAAGAAGAGAAAGAGGAATTCGTGGTGAATCCTACATACCTCCAGCGTCAGGAAGAACTTCCGCCGAAGGCGAAGCTCGACCTCTTGGCATGCGGTAAAGACGGCCTCATCAACATGATCGAAGTCGGCGCGCGCGAAGTAGACGAAGTTGTCCTCGAGAAGGCAATGAAGAGGGCGAGCGAGGAAATCGAGAAGATCCAGGCATGGCAGCATTCGATCATCAAGGAACGCGGCGTCGAGAAATTCAACTTTATCCCGCCGTTCGAAGACGACACGAAATTCGCTCCCGCATTCGATGAGGTCGTCACGAAGGCATTCGATGCGAAGAGCGGCATCCTCACGAAGAAGGACCTCGGTAAGGCGAAGTCTGACTGGATCGCGCATGCCGCACAGATGTTCCCTGATGCGACCCCGAGCGCAATCGACACCTACTACGAACATCGTGTCGATCAGTATGTGCACGACCTTGCAATCAAGCAGGGAAAGCGTGTCGACGGCCGTAAGTTTGATGAGATCCGCCCCCTCTACGCACAGGCAGGTGGCGTCTCTCCGATGATCCACGGTACCGGTATCTTCTACCGCGGAGAAACACACGTACTCGCAGCACTCACACTCGGCGGCCCCGGCGATGCACAGCTCATCGACACCATCGAGTATCAGGAAGCGAAGAAGCGCTTCATGCTCCACTACAACTTCCCGCCATTCTCCGTCGGGGAAACCGGTCGTGTCGGTAGCGCGAATCGTCGCATGATCGGTCACGGCGCACTTGCTGAGAAGGCACTTCGCGCAGTGCTTCCGGACAAAGATGTATTCCCCTACACGATCCGCATCGTTTCCGAGTGTCTTGCATCGAACGGATCGACCTCACAGGCAACCGTCTGCGCAGGCACGCTCGCGCTTATGGATGCAGGAGTTCCCATCACGAAGCCGGTCGCGGGTATCGCGATGGGCATGATGTCGGATTCCAAAGCAGGTGTGTACAAAGTATTGACCGACATCCAGGGTCCGGAAGATCATCATGGTGACATGGACTTCAAGGTCGCCGGCACCCGCGATGGCGTCACCGCAGTCCAGATGGATGTGAAGGTAGACGGTGTACCGCTGAAGACACTGGCTGAAGCATTCGTGCAGGCAAAGAAGGCGCGCCTTGAGATTCTTGATGTGATCACCAAGGAAATCGCAGCGCCACGCGCTGACATCTCTGCGCGCGCTCCGAAAATCCTTACGCTCAAGGTGAAGACCGACCAGATCGGTCTCGTCATCGGCCCAGGCGGCAAGATGATCAACGGCATCCGTGAGCGCACGCTTGCGGAAGATATCACCATCGAGGAGGACGGCACCATCTTCATCACCGGCAAGAACGGTGCAGCAGAAGCCGCATTCAAGGAGATCTCAGACCTTACGCGCGAATACATGCCCGGCGAGAAGTTCGACGGGGAAGTCACTCGTCTTATGGACTTCGGCGCATTCGTGAAGATCGGTCCTAATACCGAAGGCTTGGTTCACGTCTCGGAAGTGGCCCCGTTCCGTATCGGCAACGTCTCCGAAGCGGTACAGGTCGGTGATGTTGTTCCGGTCCTCTTGAAGGAAATCGACGACAAGGGAAGGTATAATCTCTCAATCAAGGCAGCTGATCCGGAGTGGGCAGCCCGAAAGGGACTCGTGCCAAGCGAAGGAGGAGGTAGCCGAGAAGATCATGGGGGACGACGCCACCAAGGAGAACGCCGCCGACGCATCTAAGAATCCGCAAACCGGGGCTCCTTCCGCACAACCCGCAGGTTCCGCACCTGCGGGTTCTGCATTGCCGCCCGGCGTTCCGGAACCGATTATCACGGAGGATCCCATCCCTGTGCCCGCTCCGAAACCGGTGCCGCCTCCTGTTGCAGCGCCGGTTGCTCCTCCTGCTCCAATGCCTCCAGTTACCGTTACATCGCCCGTAACGCCTCCTCCAGCAGCTACGCCGGTTACATCGTCTGCACCGCCATCGGATGCATCAATGCAGAATGATATCTCGAAGATCTTAGGCGGCATCAAACTTCCTGAACGACACAATCAGATCAAGGAGGAACCTGCTCCACAACAGAAATACGACACGACGCTCGCGGATCCGACACGCGAGATGCCGCGCGCCGTTCCCGGATTCACGCCGCCCGAACAACCTGCAGGAGCACCTCAGCCGGCGAAAACCGATGGCATCGGTTCGTTACATACACTCAAAGACGATCTCCAACACGTCGTGCAAGAGAACAAGATCTCGTACGTGCGAGCAGTAGCCTTGGAGGAAGAGAAGCGCCATCGCATTGAGGAGCGTTCCCCCGTACCGAAGGTGAATAAACGCTCGATGTTCACGCTTTTCATCGTGATACTTCTTATCGGTACCGGTCTTCTCGCGCTCGGGGCCGTGTTCATGGTGATGCAGCAGCGCACCGGAGAATCGAACGCCGCGCTTCGCTCAAGCATCCTCTTTGCAGAGCAGAGCGTGCCGTTCCCGATCGATAACGAAGCGCCGGGAGACATCAAGCGCACCCTCGCATCCGCCCGAACCTCAAGCGCACTGACCCTCGGCGCCATCCTCCAGATCATGCCGGTGAAAACAGTGACCGATCCTCAGACAGGGCAGATCTCCGGCACTCCGGTCTCATTCGGGGAGTTCCTCGCCGCAATTGGCACTCGCGCCCCTGCCGAGCTTGCTCGCGCTCTCGGTGATGAATTCTTCCTCGGCATCCATACCGTCGATGAGAATGCACCCATCATGATCGTCCCTGTGACTTCATACGAACGCGCATTCGCTGCCATGCTCGAATGGGAGCCACGTATGAACGCCGACCTTGAGCCGCTTTTCACCGTACTCTCGCCGCAAGCAGTTGGACCGGACGGCACGCTCGTGGAAAGGAAGTTCGAGGACACCGTTATGCGCAACTACGACGTGCGCGCGCTCAAGGACGACAGCGGCATGATCCAGCTCTATTACTCGTTCCCGACGCGAAATGTTCTCATAATCGCGGAGAGCCCCTACTCGTTCAATGAGATCCTGAGTCGCTTACGGGCCGATCGTCGTCTCTAGGTTGCACACCAAAAGGTGGTTGGTATCATTGCGGTATGGAACACCTCACACCAGACGAATTAGAAGAATTGAAAGCACTGCTGGGCGCCGAGAAAGACTCTCTGGAGGAGGAGCTTGCCGAGCACGGCCGCAAGGTAGGAGACGATTGGCAGGGAACTTCCGGCGGCGTCTCGTCAGACGAAGCAGATGCAACCGATGCCGCTGATTCGATGGA
Source organism: bacterium (assembly GCA_016789445.1). Taxonomy (NCBI): domain Bacteria; species bacterium. The sequence goes on from JAEUQT010000001.1 coordinate 283,694, forward strand.
AGAACTCGCCGTAAACATCCCGCTGGTGGAAGAATTGGAGAGTCGCTACAAGGAGGTCGTTGCAGCCATGAATCGCATCAAGGAAGGGAAGTATGGCCTCGACGAGAACACCGGCGAGCCGATCGACATCGAACGCTTGCAGGCAAACCCCGCTGCACGCACCAACATCTAACGCGCTCGCGTAAAACCGTCGTACAATTGCGGCGATGAAGCAGAAGATCGCGTCCGGTTTCGCACGCGTATTCAGCGCCCAGCCCGCGTTGCCGAATGCAGCGCCGGTCTCCGTCGAATGCGATATCGTGAAAGGCCTGCACGCCTTCACCATCGTCGGTCTTCCTGATAAATCCGTCGAGGAAGCGAAGGATCGTCTTGCCTCGGCGATCAAGAACAGCGGTCTCGAATCCCCGAAACGCAGCAACAAGAAGATCGTACTTTCCCTTGCCCCCGCCGGACTCAAGAAGGAGGGCGCGGTCTTCGACTTGCCGATGGCGCTCTCGTTCCTGCTGGCGTCCGAACAAGTGAAGTTCGATCCAGCAGGCAGATTGTTTGCAGGGGAACTGGCGCTTGATGGCGAGATCCGACCGATCCGCGGCACGCTTTCCATCGCCTCTATCGCACAGAAAGAAGGATTCACTGATGTGTACGTGCCGCGCACTAACGCCGATGAAGCAGCACTCATCTCAGGATTGAATATCCATCCACTCGATGACCTCTCACAGACACTCGAGGTTCTGCGATCGAAGGGGACGCCGCATCGGCGACGCGTCATTGCAGCAACTCACGATGACAATGCGCTCGATGATGTGCGCGGACAGGAAAGCGCGAAACGCGCACTCGTCATCGCTATGGCCGGAGGACACAATATCGCCCTCTACGGCCCGCCCGGCACCGGAAAGACCATGCTCGCGCGCGCCGCTGTTTCAATTCTGCCCGACCTCTCAGAAGAAGAGATGATCGAGGTGACGACTATTCATTCTTTGTCGGGCACTCTTCAGGGCGATGTGGTCCGACGCCCGCCCCTGCGTACACCACATCACACGTCATCCTATGCATCGCTCATCGGCGGCGGCTCTTCCAGTCCGCGACCTGGCGAAGTCACGCTCGCACACCGCGGCGTCCTGTTTCTCGATGAATTTCCTGAATTCCACCGTGATGTGATCCAAGCGCTCCGCGAACCTCTCGAGGACAGCGTGGTGAGCGTCGCACGTTCCAAAGGATCGTCGGTTTTTCCCGCGAATTTCATGCTGATCGCCGCACTCAATCCCTGCCCGTGCGGATACTGGGGATCGAATAGGTGCGAATGCATGCCGCATGCGGTCGAAAAATACCGACGGAAGATCAGTGGCCCTATCGCTGATCGTATTGATATGTGGGTGACGGTCCCTGAAATACCGCTCGAAAATCTCACGCGCAAAAGCAAGGCGGGACATTCAGAATCGAAAGCGGCTCGTGAGGCAGTGCTCCATGCTCGTGAACGGCAACATGCGCGTTTCCTCGGGACAAAGTTACGGATGAACGCCGACATGCGAGCTCGAGACATCGAAACTCATGCCGCACTCAGCGATAGCGCCGAGAAAGCCCTCGTACAAGCGGCAGAGCGCATGAAGTTATCCGCACGAGGCTTTCATCGCACCATCAAGCTTGCCCGCACCATCGCCGACCTTGCCTCATCCGAAAGCATCGAGACCCCTCACATGCTCGAAGCGCTCCAATATCGTGCACGCGAGCTCTAACTAAAAAGCCCCACGGGGGGCTTTTAGATAAAGAAACGGATCATCAAAAGTATCTGGGTGAGGAGTTGGGTATTCATAGACTAGAACGGATTCCGTGGGCCACCGCGGATCTCGAAGTGCAGGTGGGCGCCGGTCGAACGACCCGTGTTGCCGACATATCCGATGACCTGACCTGCATTCACGCGCTGCCCCTTACCAGCAGCGACCGATGACATGTGTGCGTAGAGCGACTGGGTTCCGTTGTCGTGACGGATGACAACATAGGAGCCGTACCCGCCGTTCCAGCCACCTTCGAGGGCGATGATGACGTCTCCACCGGCTGCTGCGACGATCGGGGTACCGACTGGGGCAGCGAGGTCGACGCCGTTCGTGCCGTGGATGCCCTGCGTGCGGCGGCCGCCCGGAAGCGGATTGGTGTAGTAGCCGGAATATGACGAACTCTGCGATGTCGCGGCGACCTTCGAGCCGCTCTTGGCCGGATCGGGCTCATACGTCTCCTGGCCGTTCGGGATGATGATGACATCGCCGGCAGCGAGGGGGCCGGTGAGGCCGTTGAACTGGGAGATCTCGCCCTTATCTCCCTTGTACTTCTTCGCGATGCTCTCGAGCGTATCACCCTTCTTTACGGTGTATTTGAGGCCGGAGACCGGGAGGATCGTGAGCATCTGACCCGGCTTGATGGGGCCGGTGATGTTGTTCGCCCACTTGATGGTATTGACCGAGACCTCGAACATGTCGGCGATCTGGGAGAGGGTGTCTCCCTCGCGGACGATATAGATGCTGATCGCGTCCTTGGATGGAATGACGGTCTCTCCAGCAAAACCGCCAGCCGCACGGACTGCCATGCCGTCTTCAATGACGACTTCTGCACCGCCACGAGCCGGATTCGGGCTCATGCTCGCCTCAAGGATGGGCATGGTCTGGACCGACTGCTTGCTATCGGAGAGGGCCTGGGCCTTCGGACGGAAGAAAGATTGCATCTCGCCAAGCGTCAGAGCATGAGTGGGGGCAGGGAGGGCCGTAAGGACCGCCACTGAAAGCATGGAAACCGCAAAAGCCTTGTGCCAAGAAGGAGTTAAGCGGATGGTCTCTGAAAACGCTGTGAAGCGGGTCAAAGAAGCCTTTGTCTTTCCTTGCTGAGATGCCAATTCAGCGCGGAAATCCTGATTTTTACGTACGATAAGCCAAATTTAGATGACTTTCTCCCATTGCCGCCCTCGAAATCCGGGGTTAGCCAGGATTCGAGCTTACGGCTAGGTTTCAAGCCATTTTTTGAGCAACACTGCAGGAAGTTTCGGTAAAATATGGCTCTAAGTCTCGATATTTTGAGAAGGGAGAGCCGGGGAAGAACAGAGGTGTTGCTACGGGATTCACTGTATCCTCATGGGGGTGGAGGGTCAATAATATATAAATTACACGGGTGGATAGTATTTTTGTCAATATTTTGAGCTCACATGCTATAGTTTGCCGGTGGAATATCTTGCAGGACTCAACGAACGGCAGAAAGAGGCAGTCCTGCACATCCAAGGCCCCCTTCTTATCGTCGCCGGCGCAGGTGCCGGAAAGACCAAGACCATCACCAACCGGGCCGCCTACATGATCAAGAGCGGCATTCCCGCTCACAAGATCCTCGCCGTCACCTTTACCAACAAGGCGGCAGCCGAAATGCGTAATCGCATCTCCAGCCTGCTGCTGCCGGGCGAGAAGACCGGGGCGCCGTTTACGACCACCTTCCACTCTCTGGGCGTCCGCCTCCTCAGGGAATTCTCGGATGCTGCCGGCATCCCGCGAGCGTTCGTGATCTGGGATCGCGACGACAGCATACGCGCCCTCAAACGTGTCTTGGTAGCGGCCGGTCTCGAGAACCGCTTCCCACCCCGTCAGGTCCTCAGTCGCATCTCAAAGGAGAAGGGGAACGGAATGAACGCAGAAACCTTCCTCAACCAGGCATCTTCCCATTACGCACAATCCATTGCAGAGGCGTGGCTTGGCTATGAGAAAGCCCTTAAAGAAGAAGGGGCTTTGGATTTCGATGACCTTCTTCTGCGCACACTCTCCCTGTTAAGGAACAGTCCGGAGACCCTGGCCAAAATCCAGCATCGCTGGCAGCATCTCACGATCGACGAGTACCAGGATACGAATGCGGCTCAGTATGAGATCGCTCGTCTTATCGCGGGAGATAGGCACAACATCTGTGCCGTGGGGGATATCGACCAGAATATCTACAGCTGGCGCGGCGCAGACATCTCGCACCTGCTCTCGTTCGAGAAAACCTTCCCGGGAACCAAAGTCGTCCTCCTTGAGGAGAATTACCGCTCGACGCAGACCATTCTCACCGCGGCGAATGCCGTCATCTCGAAAAATACACGCCGCTTCGACAAGCGACTCATCACGGGGAACCCGACCGGTGAAGCAATCACCCTCTTCGCAGGGGACACTGATCGCGATGAAGCATTCTTTGTCGCCCGATCGGTGCGCGAACTGCTTGGCTCAGGAGTGAAAGCATCGGAAATCGCGGTCCTCTTCAGGGAAAACTTCCAGTCACGATCCCTCGAAGAAGCCTTCATCTCCGTGGGACTTCCGTACCGCGTCCTCGGCGTGCGATTCTTCGATCGCGCTGAAGTGAAGGACGCGCTCGCGTATCTGCGCGGCGCCCTCAATCCTGCCAGCTTCACCGACTTCTCTCGTGCTGCGGGCGTTCCTTCACGAGGCATCGGCAAGACGACTCTTGAGAAGATCGCGGCAGGAAAGGAGGACACCCTCGCCGCTGCCGCGCGAACCAAAATCGCGAACTTCCGATCAGTGCTCGAGAGTATCCGCAATGACATTCACACCCTGCGGGCATCAGAAGCAGTCCGATCCATGCTGACAAGGAGCGGACTCGAGGCCATGCTTGCCAATGGATCAGAAGAGGAGCGCGAGCGCCTCAATAACGTATTCGAACTCGTCGCACACTCGACACGCTATGACACGCTTCCTGCGCCCGAAGGTATCGAGCGCCTTTTGGAAGATGCCGCACTCATGGGGGAACAGGACGCACTTCAAGACCGACAGGAAGCTGTCTCCCTCATGACCGTCCACGCCTCGAAAGGGCTCGAATTCGATGCCGTCTTCGTCACCGGCATGGAACATGGCCTTTTCCCGTCAGAGAGAGAAAGTGATGGGGAGCGGGACAACGAAGAGGAGCGCCGATTGTTTTATGTCGCCCTCACACGAGCGAGGAAATTCTTGTACCTCACGCTCGCCGGCAGCCGTCTCAGGTACGGCTCACGGGAGATGACCATCCCTTCGACATTCCTAGAGGATATCGATTCCCGTCTCATCACCTACGCACACGACCATCTGGGAGGAGACCGTATCATCCGGTGATATGCGCGGCGCCAAACTCGGGCAACATTTTCTCAATGCACAATGGGTCGCACGAGATCTCGTGCGAAGTGTTGGGATTCGAGAGAAGGAAACAATCATCGAAGTCGGTCCGGGAAGGGGAGCCCTGACGAAAGAATTACTTGCGCAGGGCGCTACGGTAATTGCGATCGAGAAGGATCCGACGCTTATTCCTGTCTTACGCGAAGCATTTGCGCAGGAACTCAGCAGCGGGCAATTAAAGCTTATCGAGGGGGATATCCGCGACACGACACCAGCAACGCTCGATATCGAGAGCTACTCAGTAGCGGCGAATATCCCGTACTACATAACCGGGGAGATCATCCGCCATTTCCTTACGGCACCCGAACAGCCGCGCGCCATGTCGCTCCTCATTCAGAAGGAAGTGGCCGAGCGTATCGTCGCGCGGGATGGGAAAGAAAGCATCCTTTCGCTCTCGGTAAAGGCATATGGAAACCCTTCCATCGTGGCCAAAGTACCCGCTGGCTGTTTCAATCCTCCTCCAAAAGTCGACTCTGCGATCCTTCTCGTTGAAGACATATCAAGAGAATTCTTCGATACTATTTCTGAGGAGAATTTCTTCAAAGTAGTAAGAACGGGATTCGCATCAAAGCGAAAAATGCTCGCGGGGAATTTGAAGGGGTTGTTTGAAAATTCTGCCCAAATACTGCAAGAGTGCGGCATAGATGTGAAGGTGCGGGCGGAGGATGTGCAGCTTAGCCAGTGGAAGAAGATTGCGAGCACGCTGCGTCACGGATAATTTCTTCGCTGTTCTGCTCGGTCACACATAAAATCCACGCCGACGCGTGGATTTTTGCGCGACCCCGACTCGGCCGTTTCGCCTTCTGGCGAAACATGCCTCCGTCTCAGTAGCTCCGTATCAAAGAGCGCGCAGGCGCTCTTTGATTACTGGCTACTGCCCATCATGTCGATGTTGGTGCCTGGCCAGACAATAAGAGGGAAGATTGAAACAACACAGTAATACGGAGCGCTCGCGAGACCGAGAAGCCATTGGCCCGTATGTCGCGGCGGGCCGAACTGATACGTCTTCGTCGCCGGTGTCCAGATGAACGGACCACCACGAGGAGGGGAGAGGAACGCGTAGATCGCATTGTTGTAGCACGGACGGATCGTCGTGATCTGCCCACCAAAAGGAAACGCGTACGTCGTGAAGGGAACCGCAAGCAGGATGACCCCGACGATGGAAGATACGCTAAGCGCGCGCATGTGCACATTCTAACATCGCGCAGTGATGCACCAGCTATACTGTGTGTACGAATATGGTGATCAACGAAGGCGGGAACTATCAAGACATGATCGCCGGCATCGAAGCCGAGAAAAAAAGCGTTGTCATCACCGATGACGCAGACACGAAGAAGGAAGGGTGGATCCATCGCCATCCGTTTCTTGCAACCATCCTCGGCATCGTCGGACTTTTGTTTCTCGGCATTGCCCTGGTCGCTAATCGCATCGATGTAAATCCTGCGAGTTCCAGTGGCGCATGGGGCGGTGCAGGCGGTGCGTTCTTTGGAACAATTAAGAACGCCATTCCTACAGGGGTTAATACAAGCGACGTCGTGGTACGGCTTCAGTCACCTGATGATGCGTATGCCGCGGTGCCGATTTACAAGCCAACGGAACAAACCGACGTGCCAGCCGGCGTCGACGACATCGCGTCGCTCCTTGCGCAATTAGTGCAACACACGCCGGTTACCCCAGCCTCCACTCAAGAACCGGCAACACCCGATAGTTATTCATTCATCCCACAAGGATTGGTGAGCACCGAACCAACCACCAAGAAATTAAGCGCTGAACAAGAGAGGCTCAAAAGCTACGGAAACGCCGTCGGTACCCACATAAAAGGATATGAGGATACGCACGCTGGCTCCGCACAGATCCTCAAGGACCACGTGGAGGACCGCACGAATCCGGATAAGATACGTGCGCTCAAGATCCTCGGGACCGACATGCAGCAATTGGGGAATGACCTTAAAGACTTAGCAGAAGTGCCGGCTGATATTGCTGGCATGCACCGCACCTACGCAAATGCATACTTCGCTGCGGGTGCGAATCTCATTTTGATAGCGGACACCTCCAGCGACGAACAGTTCGTCGACGCAATAACCAAGTACAACGCGGTCGTCGAGAAGCTCTCAGTGCAATTCCAGCTTCTTGTCGCACTCTTCGGCACCAATGAGGTGTCATTCTCCCAGTCGGAACCGGGAAGTATCTTCATGTTTAGTCCGAATCTCTCGCTCGCGCAGTGATATAATTTTCGCGTGAACTCGGGACGCTCTCGTGGGGTTTCTCCCATTGCCACTGCAGCCGCACTTTCCGTTGCGCTTCTTCTCGCGGCAATCGGGTCATATATCGGTGATCACGTTCGTCGACCTTCTACTCAAGCGCCCAAAGCGGCTCCGACAGCGGCACAAGAACAGCGATATGCATCAGTAGAAGATGCGGACAAGAATGGCCTGCCGGATTGGCAGGACGAATTGATGCGCGGTGGCGTCTCGTTCAGTACGACCAGCGCCTCAACGACCGAATCACGCGACCCCGTAACTGCTCTCGGCACTTCCTTAATCAACTCCCTCGCAAGCGGTTACTCCTCGCTTAAGGAGTTCAATATGTATTCAGACGAACAGGCAGAGAAGCTGGCTACGACCTTGGCCGCAAACTTCAAAGCACCCGACACCACGGTGGCCCATACGATTGATGAACTCACGGTCGATCCCGATACCTCATCTGGCGCCATCCTAGAGTACCGCAGCGACATGCGTGTGGCGCTTGCAGGCCTCGTCGATCTCGAAGCGGAACCGGAATTCTCTTTGTTTGCGCGCTACATCCAGACCAATGACCCTAAGTGGCTTACGGAACTCGGTAAAGCCGCTGAACGTTATCGCACCGCCGAGACAAATCTCATGAAAGTTACGGTCCCGGACACCGCCGCATATCTTCACCTCCGTGCAACGAACGCGACCGGTACCTATGCCCAGACACTGGAGCGACTTGTCCGATTTGCGAAAGACCCACTCGCAACCATGGCGCTTTTGAGAACGTATAATGAGTCTGAGCGAGAATACCTTCTCGCGTTTGATGCATTGGCGAAATTCTATGCTGAGAATACTAGCGGGAACTAGGGAAGATCGTGTCGTGCGGGCGATACTTTGCGCAGCGCTCGTGCTGTTTCTCCTCTCTATCGTTCCGGTCTTCGCACAAGAGGCAGAAGAGCCGGCCCCTACACCAACCCCGACTCCGAGCCCGACGCTCTCAAATGACGGTATCTTCGGATGCCGCGGCCAAGGAGCTAATATCGCAAACGTCGGTACGCTTTCCGCGATCGGCGGAGTGTATGTTCCCGTCAACGACGCAGCGGTAACGCTCAATACCGGCTATCTCGTATATAAGGAATGCGTTCTCGATGCGGTTGCGCGCAAGATCGCTGAAAATTCCACATCCGAACAAGCGCGTCAGGTTATTAACGCAATCGGAAACGGTCGCGGCGGTAACCCTCAATACGTCGTGAATGAGCGCAACGAGATCAAGCAACAGAACAACATTCTCGTCGTGAACATGCTCCAGAACGCCGATAACACCAATGCGGTCTGCTCGGCATTCCGTGGTTCCGTAAGAAGCACTATTGCACGCCAGTATGTCCTGAACACAAACCAGGCTGCTTCTCCGTTTACCTGCACCATGCCGGGAGAGGGAAGCAGCTACTGGGAACGCCTCGCGGCACTGCGCGATCCGCGCAATAACGAATACGGCGCATATCGAATCGTCGACGAATTGCGACGACGAACGCTTTCATATAACGAATTCAACCAACGCGAACGCTGGCAACGATCGGGAGGTTTCTACGACACGACGAGCAGCAACGAGGACCCGATGAACTCGAACATCATCACGCCCGGCTCTATCGTGCAACGCTCGCTTGATCAGATGCTCGGCTCCGGTTTCCGTCAACTTGAAAGCGCAGATGAGATCGATCAGGTGGTAGGTAATCTCTGGGGAGGTCTTACGACCCAGCTCGTCGCCGATACTCGAGGCCTTTCGGGCCTTACACAGTCGGTCAATGGACAGCCGTCATACATCGATCGCATGACGGCACAGACCGCCGCAAGCGTCCGCCAACAGGCGGCCAACACCGCCCTCAGCGTTATCGGGGCCGCTCGCCAGATCGAGACGACCTATCGCCAAGCGAAAGAGGGAATCGCGACCGCGCTCTCTAATTCCATCGAGCAGCTCCGTGCAGCGGAGAATCAATGCTGGGGACTCATTATCCCGAAAGTACAGGAAGCTGCAGGAACAGGAACACAACTCAATATCGCAACCTCGACCCGTTTCTCGCAGCCGATCATCGATGCGCAGATCGCACCGCTCGCCACCAGCACCATTCGCGATATCCGCAATTCCGACGCAGCTATCGCGCTTCTCAACGAGCTCATCTCAAGCGTATCGAACAGCGCTTCGCAAGCGAACCAGCAGCAGGCACTCCTTCGTCTCGACACCATGGTTGCAAACCGCCAGCTTCATACCGCTACGGATGCAACAAACGCGTCGACGCAGCGCGACAACGTGGCGAGCGCGCTTACGAAGCTTGTCGAGGACACGGTCAAAGCCTGGGGGGATAGCACCGATCCGAACGTCGGATGGTGCAACGTCAATAATCAGGAGGTGGTTACGAAGTGGCTTAACGAGTGGAGGATATGATCGCATCCCGAACATTCCGCCTCGCCCTCGTCTTTCTCGTCTCGGCACTTTTCATTGCTGCCATAATTACGCCGCATATTGCCCTCGGCCAGGAAGCGGCAGCACAGGCAACCATCGAGCCTAATGATTCTTGCAGTATCTGGAACGGAACCTGGGGATTCAACTGTGGCATCTGGTACCCATTCATGAGCGCGTTGGGAACCTTACTCCTTTCGTTCAGTATCAGTGTACTCGTGGTGCTGGGAGCAATCTTCGATCAATTCCTCTCGGCGCTGGTCGTCTCTTTTCAGGACACACTCGTCTCACTCAACATACTCGGTGGCATTCAGATCGCTTGGCAGCTTTTCCGCGATATCACCAACGTCGTCATTATCGGCGTCTTCGTCTTCGTCGCCATCATGACCATCCTCGGCAGCACAGAGTATGGGACCAAACGGCTTGTCTCTCGCGTTCTCATCGTAGCGATCCTGATCAATTTCAGCCTCCTTTTCACACGCGTCGTCATTGAAAGCACCAATTTCGTATCAGCTCAATTCGCGCGGTCTATGCCGAACAATGCGCTCACCGCTGGGGTTGCGCAGAGCTTCTTGCAGGCATTTGGTATCGACGGCACGATCAGCGGCACCTACGAGCTTACGCGCCGCGTCGCAACGGAAACGGATAGCGGCTGGGCGGCACTCATCTATGGAGTCGTCGCGGGCAGCGTGCTCTTAGTCATCGCACTCGTCTTTCTCTATGGGATAGTCATCATCAGCGCTCGCGCGCTGCTTCTGGTGTTCATGATGATTACTGCACCGATCGCGTTCGCATCATTCTTAATCCCCACATGGTCAAACCAGGCATATATCGGTTGGAACAATTGGTGGTCAAACCTCCTCAAGGCGGCGATGTTCGGCCCGATATTCATGGTGTTCCTCTGGATCGCGATGCAGATAATCGCCCGGGGGAGCGTGGCAAACGCAGGAGCGGCTCTCGGCAAACTCGCGAATGACCCATCCAAGATGGATGTGAACGCGTGGCAGCAGCTGATCTTCCTCATGATCGGTACCGGCGTTCTCTTTATCGGCATACGCGCATCAAGTTCATTCGCAGCGTCCATCGGCGGCTTCAACTGGGCGACTGTAGCATCACTACTGCCGGTCACTCTCGGTTCTCGCTTCGCAGCAGCTCCTGCACTTCGTCGCTTCGTCGGCCAGCCTGCGCTTGAACGACAACTTCAGTACGAAGATGACATCAAGCGAGCGAAAGCGCGAGGCGACTGGTCTCAAGCAGCACTTCTTCAGAAAGACTATTCGAAGGCTGCGAAAATGGCATCTCGTGACTTTAATGCGATGAATTCCAATGTTTCGAAGCTTCTCACGAAATCACTTGGCGTTCCCAGCATGCTGGGCGGAGAAAAGAAATTGGGCGGAGCTGCTGGTATCGCGACTGCCGCGGCAAAAGAAACAGCGAAGGAGCTCAAGAACCTTCAGCCTTCGGCTCAAGATCTCGCTTCTGCAAGCAAAGCGGCGGCAAGCGAGGTTCGAGAGGGGAATAAGGCGCTCGCAGAATCTCTCAAGGGTGATCGTGATGCGGCTGTCGCACGACGAGAAGCCGCGGGCGGATCAGGTTCGGGTACGAGGACTGAACAGAAACAGATTACCGACACCATCCGCAAGGCGGTTGAAGATGGCAGCTCTTCGGGCGCTAACGCTGCGCAGCGCCAGATCGAACACAAACGCGAAGTGGATGCCGAACGAAAAGCTGAGATCGGTCAGGTTACTAACAAGATTGCCGAAGTTAAGACCGACGTGAACCGAAATATCGCACAGGAAATCAATGACGCGCAGGCCGCCCTAGGTCCGCTCTCTATGCTCGATGCAGACGTAACAAATGCCACTAACCGGATGACAATGAATCAGTTCGAGACAAATCAAAAGGCGATTGAAGCTAGTCAGAATGCGCAGTTAGGTGCCATTGATATGCTACAGAGCGCAATTCAAGACTCTCTTTCCCGAAGCGGGAATGATAATGCAGCAACAGCGAAAATTGCTATGAAGCTGGTTGAAAAACAGAATCCGAACGTTGGGCGAGTTATGAGCATTGCAAGACAAAATGGTCTTAAATAATCATTATGCCCGGGCAAGATCCTGAACTAAATAAACACATTGCCGAACGATTCAAGGCATTGCCGCCGGTCGTCCAGAAAGCGATTACCTCTTCAGATATTGAGAAGAATCTCCGCACCATGGCAGATGGTCAAAAATTACATGTGGACCAATGGCAGGCACTCGAAAACGAGGTCATGTTCTCCTTACTGGGCTTCAAGCCCGTAGCAGAGTTGGAAAAAAACCTCGTAAAGTCGGTTGGAGTTACCGCCGAAGTAGCTCATGTGCTTGCGGTAGATGTAAATCGCATCGTCTTTGAACCAATTCGACAAGAACTAGAGAGAGAACTACAACACCCGGCGGCCCAGGAAGCTGCCGTAAGCGGCACCGAAGCCGCACGAGCACAGGCGATTTCACAAGAAGCGGCGGCGGCAGCTCCCGCACCGACTCCACCCACTCCAAAACCTGACGCCACTGCTGCGCGAGCGCCTGCTTCGGGGGCATATAAACCGGGGGAGACCTCTGCACAACGAAAATCGGTTACCGACGATCCATATCGTGAAGTGCCACTCTGAAAGATGAAGTAGTGGCGCACAAATACTTGGTATACTGCTGGGGATGCAGTTCCAGGTTCCTCAATTCATCGAGGTGGAGGACAAGATCTTCGGTCCGCTGACGTTCAAGCAGTTCGTCTATATCACGGGCGGAGCCGGTATTTCCTACATGCTCTGGCGATCGCTTCCGATCTACGTCGCCGTCCCATTCATCGCACTCTTCGGCGGCCTCGGGATCTCACTGGCCTTTTTCCAATACAACGGCCAACCGTTCATCCAATCCCTTGAGCATGCCTTTTTCTACTTCACCCGCAACAAGCTCTACCTTTGGAGCAACGAAGAAGCTATCAATACCCGTAAGAAGGCGGCAACTATCACCACCGCCTCGGCAACTCCCTACGTACCGCACCTCTCTGACAGCAAACTGCACGACCTTTCGTGGAGCTTGGATATCCAGGAGCGCATCAACGCCGGCACCGCCGACGCGGAGGATAGGGAACAGGTCTCGCCTCTGAAGGACTTGGTCGCTCCGGTACGCACCGCGAAGGACGCTCTCATTTGATATGCCACAAGACACCGCACAATCTGCCTCCTCGAAGGTCAGCAGCCGTTCGACACAGGAGTTCGTCCCGATCAGCGAGGTCCGTGACGGCATCGTGGTCCTCAAGGATGGGAGCCTGCGTGCAATCCTTCTCGCTTCATCCATCAACTTCGCCCTCAAATCGGAGGACGAACAGACCGCCTTCATCGTCCAGTTCCAGAATTTCCTTAACTCATTGGACTTTTCGTGCCAGATCTTCGTCCAGTCCCGCATGTTGGACATCCGTCCGTACATCGCGACCTTGGAAGTAGCGTACAAGAAACAGATGGACGACCTCATGCGTATCCAGATCCGTGAATACATCGAGTTCATCAAGAGTTTCACGGAGGCAGCGAATATCATGACGAAGAACTTCTTCGTGGTCGTGCCATACGCTCCCGCAGCGCTCCAATCGCTCAATAGCGGCGGTATCGCGAGCAAGCTCCCGTTCGGACAGAAGACCTCTCCCAGCGCCGCCGAAGCCAATCGCACCTTTGAAGAGAAGGTCTCGCAGCTCGAACAGCGCGTCGGTATCGTGCAGCAGGGATTGGTGCGTTGCGGCGTCCGCACCGTACAATTAGGCACCGAGGAGGCGATCGAGCTCTTCTACAAGCTCTTCAACCCGGGCGAAGAAGGGAAGCCGATGCCAGTGGATAACATCACGCCGCAGTGATATGGGACTTTTTGATTTCCTTACGAAAAAGAGCGACGAGCCGGCAGCGGTCTTACCGGTCTTGCCGGAAGAAATCTATCGCACCGGCGTCCTTGGCCTGCAGGACGTCATCGCTCCGCACGCACTGAAGATCTCTCCGCGCGAACTCGATCTGGGGGAGAAGATCGCCCGCACCTTTTTCGTCATCTCGTACCCTCGCTTCCTCACGACCGGCTGGTTTGCGCCGATCATCAACATGGACAAGGTGATCGACGTCTCGATTTACGTCCATCCGATGGATACGAACGACATGCTTCGTAAGTTCCAGAAGAAAGTCGCGGAGGTACAGAGCCAGATCAGCGCTCGCGAGGAGAAGGGGATGGTGCGTGATCCGGTGCTGGACACCGCCTATTCAGACCTCGAAAAGCTCCGCGACAGCCTTCAGCAGGCACAAGAGCGCATCTTCGAAGTCGGGCTCTATCTCACCATCTACGGGTCCACCCGTGAGGAGATCGATAAGACGGAGAGCGAGATCCGCAGCATCTTGGAGTCACGCCTCGTGTACATCCGCCCCGCACTCTTCCAGCAGGAACAGGGCTTCCGCTCGGTCATCCCGCTCGCGGGCGACGAGCTGGGCGTGCACACCAAGCTTAATTCCGCACCGCTTTCCTCGATCTTCCCGTTCATTTCCTTCGACCTTACGTCGGATAGGGGAATCCTCTATGGCATCAATCGTCACAACTCGTCCCTCATCCTCTTCGATCGGTTCTCGCTCGAAAACTACAACTCGGTGACCTTTGCGAAGTCCGGCTCCGGTAAGTCGTATACGACGAAGCTGGAGATCCTGCGAAGCCTCATGTTCGATACCGAAGTCATCGTCATCGACCCGGAACGAGAATACGAATACCTTGCGGAAACCGTCGGCGGCCGCTACTTCAATATCTCACTCTCGTCTGAGCACCATATCAACCCGTTCGACCTTCCGATCCCACGCGAAGACGAAGCTCCGTCGGATGTGCTCCGTAACAACATCATTACGCTCGTGGGTCTTTTCCGCATCATGCTCGGCGGACTTACTCCGGAAGAGGACGCGATCATCGACAAGGCGATCACGGAGACCTACGCCCTCAAGGACATCACCGCCGATGCGAACTTCGCCTCGATCGAACCACCGCTTCTTTCTGACTTCGAGCTCGTCCTCAGCGGCATGGAGGGTTCGGAATCGCTCGTGCAACGACTCTCGAAATACACGAAGGGAACATGGTCGGGATTCATGAACCGCCCGACGAACGTGGACATGAACAAGAAGCTTGTCGTCTTTTCCGTACGCGACATGGAAGACGATCTGAAGCCGGTCGCGATGTACATCATCACCCACCACATCTGGAATACCGTCCGCAAGGAACTCCGCAAAAGATTGCTCGTCATCGATGAAGCGTGGTGGATGATGAAATCCCAAGACACCGCCTCCTTCCTCTTCGGTATCGCAAAGCGCGGCCGTAAGTACTATCTCGGCCTCTCGACGATCACCCAGGACGTGAACGACTTCCTCACTTCGCCCTATGGAACGGCCATGATCACCAACTCGTCGATCCAGATCCTCCTGCGCCAGTCACCGACATCAGTCGATCTCGTCCAGCAGACCTTCAAACTCTCCGATGAAGAGAAGTATCTCCTCCTCGAGTCGGATGTGGGGGAAGGAATCTTCTTCGCCGGTCTCAAACATGTCGCGATCAAGGTGATCGCCTCGTATACCGAGGACCAGATCATCACGTCAGACCCGTCCCAGATCCTTGCAATCAAGAAAGCGAAGCAGGAACTGGCTGCATCGAATGAAATCCCCGGTGGCCCTGCCGCACCGGCGGCCCGCGCAAGCGCCGCTGAAGCACTGAAGGCGATGGCTCTCAAGGAAGCGAGCGGCACTGCGCAACAGGCATCACAGGAACCGCTTCCACCGACCAGCGTCCAGTAGTGTGAAGTACATCGACCGACACACCGCCATTAAGATGATCGCGACGGCAGCGGCAGTCGACGCAGCGCAGGGTGCCCTCACCGCATCGTATGTGGGCATCCTTTTTGCACCACTCCTCAGCGCCGGCGCCGCCTATGGATTCTGGAAATGGTTTGCCCGCCACGAAGGAGAGAGCCCGGATCCACGTAAGAACCCCCGCCTCATGACCATCGCGCTTGAATTCATTCCCGGCCTCGACGCATTACCGCTCTGGACCATCACCATCATTCTTGCGGTCATCGCGCATAACCGCGCTTCTCGGGAGGTATAATATCCGGGATGGTCTCTCTCCGGAGGAGCACATGGGGTCTTCTCGTACTTCTGATTGTCCCGTTTTTTACGCACGCACAACTTCTTACCGGACTCGAGCGACCGCTTGATGTCTCAATGACTCCGCAATATCCCGCAGCAGGGGAAGAAGTGCGGCTGAGTGTCTCAAGCTACGGACTGGATCTCGATCGCAGCGCCATCATCTGGTACGCGGACGGGAAAGAGATCGCCCGGAATACCACAGAAACAAAGGTAACCGCCGGCAAATTGGGCTCTCTCATAAATATCACCGTCGTCGCAGAAGAAACGGATGGACTCATCGGCAGCGGTAGCGCTCGGATCCGCCCGACCGAAGTCGATCTTATATGGAGCTCGGATTCCTACGCGCCGCCGTATTTCAAAGGAAGGAAGCTCGCGGGAAGCAGCGCTCGGATCCGCGCGGAAGCACTGGTACGCTTCACGCGCGCCGATGGTACGATGATACCTTCAAACGAAATCATCTATACCTGGCATCGCGGCACGACACGCATCCTGCAGGGAAGGGGCCGTTCAAGTGTGGAATTCGCCGGTCCTGCATTATTCAGCAGCGAGGAGGTCACGGTATCCGCACAATCTACTGACGGTGCGTATGTGGGCAGAGCATCGGTGCGCATCTCAGGGGTCGATCCGACGCTTGAGCTCTACGAGAACCATCCGCTTTTCGGCGTCCTCTATCATCGCGCGCTTACCGGCAGCGTGGTTACCGCCGAGAAAGAGCAGCGCGTCACCGCAGTCCCGTATTTCGCGCACGTCAGTACCCCTGAAGAGAAAGCCCTTTCATACTCGTGGTCCGTCGCCGGAGGACCGGTTCGACCAAATCCGGATGAACCGCAAAACCTCACCGTCACTTCCAATGGCTACGCCGGACCCGCACGCATCGAACTTGATCTCACGAGCGCGAGCGATCTTTTCTTGAAAGCGCGAGGAAGCTGGGAATTGGTATTCAGCGAATCAGCATTGTTCTCGGGATCAGGAAGTGATGATCCGTTTGCGCGACCCGAATAGATATGAAAAAACACGAGACCACGTTCATGTATATCGGCTTTGCGGCCATCGGGCTTCTTCTCGTCGGCCTCGCAGGTTGGTACTTCTTTATCTCCCGTCAGACCGCAGATCTCGAGACCCTGAGAGAGTCCCGCGGTTTCGACATCGGCGTACCGTCATTCGGCGGCACTCGTGGTTCAACCGCAGAAAATATCGAGGGAGGTTTCGGACTCGCTCCGTCTTCTGAACAACCCTCTGCCCAAGAAGGGGAAGAACCTCGTGCGCCACGTTTCTGGCGCGTAAGCACCAGTCCTATTGCAGGCGCTGGTTTCGTAATGATCGATTCCGTTCCGGTGCTGCGCTACGTAGAACGCTCAACCGGACATGTATTTGATGTGAATCCGATGACCGGCACGATCACCCGCAGAACCAATCGTCTGATTCCTAAAGTATACGAGGCGATCGTGGGGCCGCACGATGCCGTGATTCATCGTACGATTACCGCAGACGGGGAACGCGAGACTTTCGTAGGACAACTCGCGACGACGACCGTCGACGGATTCACTCCGCTCACCGGCACCGATCTCGGACCTGATGTGCGCGACATCGGATTCACCAAATCCGGCATCGTCTTCCTCTCGGCAACTGAGAGCGGCGCCACGCAATTGATAGAAGCAGCGATCGATGGATCCAAGCCGGTCGAAAAACGACTATTATCCGCGGGTGATTTCAAGCTTGAGAGCCTCGTCGATGGCCGCACCATCCTCACTGAACGTCCGGCAAGCGGCATTCCGGGATATGCGTATGAAGCAGGCACCACACTCATCCCGCTCGCCCGCGCAGTACCGGGACTTACGCTCGCAGCACGAGCAAGTTCAACGGCAGTCATCATAGGTGCGGATGACGGATCCAAGCTCTCCCTCGCGGTGCGCCCGACTCGGGACGCTTCACTCGTACCGCTCGATCTCGCGACCGTCGCCGATAAGTGTGTCTGGATGCCGGGAACCAGTCTCACCGCATACTGCGCCGTACCGCGCACGCTGCAACCGCTTGGATATCTCACCAACTGGCATCGCGGGACGATACACACCAGCGATTCGTGGCACCTTGTCGATGTCGGAGCAGGGAAGACGGAGAAATTCTTCGAGATCCGCGAGGATGATGCTATCGATGTGGAGCGCCCGATCACCGACGAAGGAGGGAATTACATCGCATTCATAAATGCCCGCGATAAATCGCTCTGGTTACTGCGTATAATTGAATAGGTATGCCTTGTCAGGAAACATCACCCGGGAATTCAGGTTGCGGGACCGTCGCAGAAAGCCGCACCGTATATATGTCGAACCTGTTCAATCCGAACAATACGGACCTGCAGGCATTCTTCAATATCCTCTTTACGGTCGCCATATCTATCGGTGCCATCCTTGCGGTTCTCCGGCTCGCATATGCAGGCGTCGTCTATATGACGACCGACCTCGTGACCAGCAAGCAGAATGCGCGTCAGATGATCGCCGATGTCGTCTTGGGACTCATCGTCCTCTTGGCGATCTGGGTTATCCTCTTCCAGATCAATCCCGACCTTCTTAACCTCGATATCCTCCGCAGCGTACGGACTTCGTAGAATCTAGGCGGCCGGAGCGTAGCGGATAACGACACGTCGGTTGCGTCCTTCTCCTTGGGATTCGGTCTTTACGTTCGGCGCGTCCTGAAGCGTCGTGTGCACGATGAGCCGCTCGTAGGCACTCATGGGATTCAATTCAACATCATATTGAAACGAGCGAGCGCGCTCCGCCATCATAAGGGCCTTCGCTTGAAGATCACGGATCTGTCGGGAGCGATACTCATTCACATCGACGAGGAACATCGGTTCTTCGCCACTCTCGGTTTTCGAGTGACGCTGTTCAACGATCTTCTTGAGAAGGAGATCGATGGCATGCACCGTATCCCCATGCGCACCGATCAGAGCTTTCGGATCCTGCACGCTGATGTTGTAGACGATCTGTCCTGCAACATCGATGCGAGAGACGCTGTCATAGGCGACGCCAGTCGCATCAAGGAGTTCAGTGAGCGTCTTCTCAACGTCTTCCATAGGAAAGACTGTATCACTATCGCGGGAGCGCGGCTAGTTTCCTTCAAAACGGCTTTATTGCTTACTATTTCGCTGTTTCGGAAGCCGTTTCCTTCGCAGGTTCGCGGAACCGGCGACCCATCACGAACTCCTGGGCGATCATGAAGACGTTGCTCGTAGTCCAGTAGAGCGGGAGCGCCGCCGCAAGTGTCGATGAGATGCCGGCAAAAAGAAGAGGAAGGACATAACGTGCCTGCAGATCGAAACTGTGGGCCATGTCCGACGAGAACGTCGGGTTCTCCTCCTTTACACGTGGCTTACGCTTGCCCATGGAAAGACGGGTATAGAGATACTGGGTGAGGCCCGTAAGCGCCGCCAAGAAGAAACTGCGCTCAGACATGTCGAACATGCCCAGGAACTCCATGTTCACACGCTCCGGCGCAGGAACGAAGGCATAGAGCGTATCCGCATTGATGGCAGGGAAACCGCCTTTCCAGAAGACCCAGTAGAGACCGAACAGGATCGGGAGCTGGAGGAAAATAAGGAAGAACGTCGCAAACGGACGGATGTTACGTTCGCGATAGAGCGCGAAGATGGCACGAGCCTGCTCTTCAGGCTTGTCTTTGAATTTCTCCTTGAGTCGTTCTACCTCGGGAGCAATCTCGCGCATCAGGGCCTGGGTACGGATTGCCTGTCGAGAGAGGGGGAGGAGGATCAATTTGACGAAAATAGTAAGAATGACGACCGCGATGCCGATGTCGTGCGCCGGCACGATATCCACCAGAAACACGAGTCCGTTATAGAGCGGCTCGTAGATGAAATTGAAGAAAGCAGCTTTGAACATTGTGGCATTCTACCCCAGGCTGGCCTCAATCGATACTATTGCCGCTCTTACGTGCCAGAGCGAAGATTTCACTCCGGATCCGAGCTGCGTCAGCCTCAGTTGCCGGCTTTTTTGCATAGAAAACAAGAGCTACCCCGGGAGAGAGGCGAGGGAGTGCCCGCTGCACAGCAGCTCGCGCACGTCGCTTGATGAGATTGCGCGTATTCGCTCGGGGAGCGATCTTGGCCGAGACCACGCAGGCAAATCCAGGACTACTCCTGTCCGGCAAGGTACCGAACGACAGCGAGAAAAGGGTGCCATGCACCCTTTTGAAGCCCCGCATCCGCGTGAAATCGGCTCGGGAAAGTCGATAGTGTGCCGGCATTAGAGTGCCAAGCGGGCGCGACCCTTACGCATACGGCGCTGGATGACGCGCTTACCCGTCTTGGTCTTGAGGCGTGCACGGAAACCGTGCGTGCGGACACGCTTGATCTTCTTCGGCTGGTAGTTTCGCTTCATGGCGGAAAAATAGCACGTATTTCCTTGCCTTTCAAGCGGCAAAGTGGGGGAGAAGTGAGTTATCCACAGGTTATAAACATGTGGATGAATACCCCCTACCGCTTCCCGACAGACACCGAGAGCGTATAATGCTTCTATATATGCGTGCGTGCGTCTCGATAGAGGGAGGTTGTTTGGATATCCACACCTATGATGACTAATCGAGAATTGTGGCAGAACGCCCTCGTCCAGATAGAGCTTGGCACCTCCGAAGCCTCATTCCGTACCTGGTTCCGTAATACGGACATCGTCTCGAGAGACGCCAATATCGTCCAGATCGCCGTTCCCTCCAAGATCGTCAAAGAGTGGCTCATGGATAAGCACCATAAGCTCATCTTAGGGACCCTTCGCTCGCTCGATAACACCATCCGCTCCGTCGAATACGTAGTCCATCGCTCAGCAGGGGAGCCTCGCCGCCAAGAGAAGCCACAACCACAACAGCAGAATGCTGCCTTAGATCTGGGAACCCTCTACATCGACAAGCGGGATAACCTCAACCCGCGATATACCTTCGATACGTTTGTCGTCGGCCCCTTCAATCAGCTCGCGCACGCGGCGGCAAAGGCGGTTATCGAGCGCCCGGGCCTCGCGTATAACCCGTTCTTCGTCTACGGCTCAAGCGGCCACGGCAAGACTCACCTCATCCAGGCGATCGGGAACCATTTCAAGAAGATGCACACCAACAAGAAGGTCTTCTACGTCTCTTCGGAACGTTTCGCGGTGGACTTCATCAATGCGGTCTCTCGTGGTCGCGCAAATGAGTTCAAGGATCAATACCGTCAATATGACGTCCTCATCATGGATGACGTGCAATTCATGGCGGAGAAGGAGCGCACCCAGGAAGAGCTCTTCCACCTCTTCAATGCGATGCACGACAATAACAAGCAGATCATCTTCTCGTCTGATAAGCACCCTATGCTGCTCCCGGGCTTCGAAGATCGAATCCGCGGCCGCCTCTCGGCAGGTGTCATCATGGAAATTCCTGAACCGGATGTGGAAAGTCGTACCGCGATCATCAAAGCGAAAGTCGAACAGCTCGGCTTCAGCCTTGCCGATGACATCGTAGGCCACATCGCCGAGAGCGTTCGTGGCAATATCCGCGAACTCGAGGGTATCCTCAACATGATCGTCTGCAAGTCCCAGCTTAAAGGGAAGGCGATTTCGCTTCCGGATGTCCGTGCACTCATCAAGCACAATGTCCGACCGAACAAGGGAGTCTCCGTCGAAGAGGTGGTGCGTCGCATTGCCCAGTACTACGAAGTCGCCGAGAAAAGCATCTACGAAAAGACTCGGAAGAAGGAAGTGGTCAAACCACGCCAGATCATCATGTACGTCTTGCGGGAAGAGTTCAGCGTGTCGTATCCTTCGATAGGGGAGAAACTGGGTGGCCGCGACCACACGACGGTCATCCACTCGTGCGAAAAGATCAAAGAAGAGATCAAGCGGAACAACTCGCTTGAACAGGAGCTCGAGCATATCCGCACGCTTGTCCACGCCTAGCAGTATGAACTCCACCGACCTTCAGCAGGCTCACCATTCCAGGGCCGCTGAGGTGGAAGACATGGCGCATACCGGTGTGGGTAACCTGTGGACAGGTGAAGGATCGGTAATGGGGATAAGCGATGCGCGAAAGAAGGACAGACGCGGGGATATCGTTATTACAGACTTTTCCGCAGTAATCCCCACCGCCTATCCCGGGCAATCGACAGGGTATTCCACAGGAGGTATGTACGAAAAAACGGCACGAGATATGGATATTTCAGGCTTATCCACCTATCCACGCTGCTAATAGTAATAATAAGTATTTATTTAGAAAGAATTATAAAAATACCCGTATGCAATTCACGACACCGAAAGAAAGGATCCTGAATGCCGTGTTGGTTGCGGAGAGGATCGTGGGGAAGAAAGAATCTCTCCCGGTTCTTTCCTGCATCCTTCTCGATGTCGGACGTGATCTTGCGATGCGCTCCACAAACCTTGAGGCGGGTGTCGACATCCAGGTTCCGGGTGAGGTAGTGGAAACAGGGACTATCGCCGTACCTGCGGCGATCCTTTCGCAAACCCTGCGAGCCGTTTCGGGGGATAAGGTGACGCTGAAGGCAGAGGGTGGAAATCTGCTCATCGAGTCGCGTGGTTCCAAGACCCTCATAAAAGCAGTGCCGCATGACGAGTTTCCTGCTATTCCTGCGACCAAGGAGACGACCCGTAGTCTTTCACTCTCTCGAGAGACCTTGGTGCAGGCACTGCATTCTGTTGCCTACGCCGCATCGACTTCCATGATCCGTCCGGAATTAGGAAGCGTGTATCTGAAGGTGGAAGAAGGGAAGCTCACTGCGGTTGCAACCGATTCGTTCAGATTGGCCGAAAAAACGGTCTCAGACGCATCAGGAAAAGGAAATGACGAAGTCCTCATTCCGCTCAAGCACGTGCAGGAGATCGTACATTTGCTCGAAAAAACGGCATCCGAAGAAGTTTCTCTATCCATCGATGATTCACAACTGCTTCTTGTAGCTGATTCGATCCGTTTCGTCTCGCGTGTAGTGGATGGGAATTTCCCGAACTATAAGGAGATCATTCCCAAAAGCTTCGCGACCGAAGCGACGATCCTTAAGAGTGATTTTACCGAAGCCCTTCGCAAGGCCCGTGTGTTTTCTGGTGCCGACCAGCATGTCGGTTTCCATGTATATCCGAAGAAAAAGGTGTTCGATATCACTGCGCAGAGTGCAGCCATTGGTGAGATGTCGGATTCGTTGGAGGCAGCGACCTCAGGGGATGATATCGACGTCAATTTCCATATCGGCTACATCGCTGATTGTCTTCAGTCGATCCAATCCGATTCGATCGTGCTGGGGTTTGCCGGCCCGGGGAAGCCGGTCGTCGTGAAGGGGGTGTCTGACGCGTCATTCACGTATCTCGCGATGCCCCTCAATCGGTAGTTTTAGTTCGCGGTGAACGTGATCTGTGTCTGGATCTCTCCGTTATTGGTTTCTGCTACTGCACGTAGTGTCTGTGCGCCGCTACCGCGTGGCTGAATGGCAATGACATACGGTGGAAGCGCGGAGACGCCCACGAACTGTCCGTTG
Organism: bacterium; assembly: GCA_016789445.1. NCBI lineage: Bacteria > bacterium. The sequence goes on from JAEUQT010000001.1 coordinate 307,236, forward strand.
AGGTAATAGGTGACGCTGCGGAATCCGAGCGAAGCATCGAAGCTTACCGACGCATCGAAAGGTTGTGAGCTGGAGACTTGTGATCCTGCCTGAGGAGAAGTTATCGTGAATCCATTGCCTCCGCTTGAGGTCGATGAGCCAACCGCCTGTTGTGCCCATATCGAGACGGCATAGTCCCAGTTATTCAGCTGCGAGTCGCTGAAGTTCGGGCGACCGTTGCGCGGATCATCCTTGTTCACCCAGAAGAGGATGTCGTGGAGTCCTTGCGACGGGTTCGTGTTCCATTCACCACGCAGCACCGGAGGGAGGTTGTCGCGTTCAGGGTCAGGAGATGGGGCAGGGAACTCGTCCGGCGGGTACTTTTCAAGAGCGATATCCATGAATTCTCGCCACATCGGCGTCACGATGAGGCCTGAGATCTGGTTCATTGATCTCGGAGTGTTGTTTCCTGCCCATGCGCCGGTCACGACGGAGGTCGAATAACCCAAGACCCATGCGTCCTTGTTGTCGTTAGTGGTACCGGTCTTTGCTGCGACATCCTTGCCAGGGAAATTCAAAGGGGAGTTTGCTCCGTAGAGCGGGGTGCGTGCGACGTTGTCGGAAAGGATGTCAGTAATCTGACGTGCTACCTGCGGATCGAGCGCGCGCGATTCAGACTTTTCATACTGTTCGAGCACGTTGCCACGGTTATCTTCGACGCTGAGGATTCCGGTCGGTGCGTTGCGTAGGCCGTCGTTCGCGAAGACGCTGTATGCGCCCGTCATGTCGAGTAAGGTCACTTCACCGCCTCCGAGGACGAGCGTGAGGCCGTAACGATCAGGATCAGTCAGTGTTGAGATGCCCATGTCATGCGCGGTCTCAAGCGAATCAGGAATGCCCGCGAGATAGAGTGTCTTCACTGCAGGGATGTTGAGCGATTGTGCGAGGGCGTTCCGGATACTCACCGGTCCACGGAACGTGTGATCGTAGTTGCCTGGGCTGTAACAGGGAGGATTCGAGTTCGCCACATCGGTCGGGGAGCAGGCGGTCGAGAACTGCGTCTGCACATCGAAGAGCATGGTCTCCGGTGTGTAGCCCTTCTCGAACGCGGTCGCGTACACGAACGGCTTGAATGACGAACCCGGTTGGCGCTCGGATGTAGTGACGTTCACCTTGCCGTCGATGTCCTCATCGAAGTAACCACGAGAGCCGACCATTGCCAGGATCTGTCCCGTCTTTGGATCGATCGAGACGAGACCGGCGTTTTCAGCGTTGAACTGCTTCTCATTCGCGAGTGCTCGTCGTCGGACGATCTCTTCTGCTTTCTGTTGGAGGTCCCAGTCGAGCGTCGTGATGACTTTAAGGCCCTCATTCGCGACTACGTCAGCACCGTATTTCTCTTCGAGATATTCGCGGATATAGAACACGAAGTGCGGTGCTTTAATACCGGCCTCCAGCTCTTCGCGGAACTGCACGTGTTCGGCGAGAGCGCCATCGTATTCTGATTCGTTGATGTATCCCGCGTTCTTCATGCGGGCGAGAACAAGATTCTTACGCTCTTCGAGTTCGTCAGTGTGGTTTCCGTACGGGGAATAACGTGTCGGGGCCTGGGGAAGCGCAGCAAGATACGCTGCTTCAGCCAGAGTGACTTCCTTGGCGGCTTTGCCGAAGAAGTAGCGCGATGCCTCTTCGACACCGTAGACGGTGCCGCCGTAACTGGTCTCATTAAGGTAAATGTTCAGAATCTCCTCCTTGGTCGCGATCCTCTCAAGCTTCATGGCGAGGATGATCTCCTTCGCCTTACGGATCGGCGTCTTGTCAGCGGTGAGAAGGGTGTTCTTCACAACCTGCTGGGTAATCGTGGAACCGCCTTGGCCGCGGAAGCCTTCCTTGAGACCGAGATTTACGAGAATCGCGCGCAAGAACGCCATCGGACGAAAACCGTTGTGTTCATAAAATGTCGCGTCTTCAATAGCGACGGTTGCGTTGCGGATGTAGGGAGAAATATCTTCAAAAGGTATCTCGGTGCGGCGCATCGATCCGTGAACATCATAGAGAAGGACTTCGCCGGTACGGTCGTAAATCTTCGTGCTCTCCCCGACGATACGATTTTCGATCGTATCCACAGCTGGGATGGAAGCGAAGATAGCCCATGCGGTAAATACTCCCGCACAGGCGATACCGGCAAGTACCATGAAGCGCATGGTGGGATGCGTCCACGAGGGAAGGGGGCCGCTACGGGCTTTCCGTTGCGCACGTTTGTGCAATTGCTGTTCTTCGTCCATGGAAAAGCCGACCTGAGTCGGATATCTCGTGAATTGTATCGTGCTCGTTCGGTGGGAGCAATCGAAAGCGTTGCCCCACCTCTACAGACGTCTTCATGAAATTTGCTTACCGAATGTGAGCGAGATGGGTTATGCCGACTGCAATCGCGTCGTATTCGTCATCGTGCTTTACGGCTTTGTCGATTTTAACGAGCATGTGCAGCATCGAGATGATCTGTTTCTTATCTGCCTTACCGAAGCCGGTCGTCGCGCTCTTTACTTGGCTTGGCGTGTATTCGAAAGTAGGGAGGCCGGCAACTGCAGCGGCGTTAAGGAGCGCGCCGCGTACTTCAGCCACCTGCATGGCAGTCGTGCGGTTGGTGTTGAAAAAGAGTCGCTCCATGACGAGCGCATCGGGTTTGTGTTCGGCAATCAATCGCTCGCATTCGGCGACGATCTGAGCGAGGCGCTCGACGAAACCGTCTTTTGGATATGTCTCGATGCAATCCGAATAGATCCACGTCTCTTTGCCGCTGTTCTTCTCGATGATTGCGATGCCACAGCGGCCGTATCCGGGATCAATGGCAATGACGCGCATATCTTCAGTGTAGGACGGAAGGTATAAAAAAGAAATTGGCCGCATGAGAGCGGCCAATCCATTACTTGCTCGTGATCCAGCGAGTAGTCTGAAAGTCAGGATCACGTTTGGTCAGTGACACCCATCGATGGGGGTCTTCCTTCGATTGCTGAGCGATGTATTCATACGGCATCTCGTACCAGCGTCGTATGCGGTCGGAGCCGTGTGTGGTTTTATCGAGTAGGAAATCGCCACTCGCGGTATGAGCTATCAGGATCGCATGCATTGTTTTTTCAGGCGTGCGAACGACCGTTACGAGCAACGTGCTCGCCGGCCACCCGAGTGCGATAAGTCGCTTTCGCTTCACGAACGCAAAACCCTCGCAGTCGTCTGCGGTCTCATTGAGCGTCCATTTCTCATCGACACCAAAAAGCTCTTGGTCACTACCGTATCGCATCTGTGCATTCACGGTATCGTTCACCGTCTTGAGTTCGGCAAACCGCACTGAATTCACCGGCATATACGTCACCGGAGAAGCGATGCATTCGGTGGGGAATTCCTCACAGAACTCGATCGCTGCAGCTGCCGGCAGCACCTCGTGATATGTCCGCAATACCGGCGATGTCGTCTCCTGCAGCGTGCTGCAGAGTCCTACTACAGCAAGGAGTATCGCTCCAGTTTTAATCATCGCGAACCTCCTTTCGGTCTCGCGTCTGTGCCACTATTGGCTATCGATACTATAAACCCGCCGGCGCCAAGCCGCACTATTCGGCGTTTGTGTATACCTCTTCGACATCATCCAGGGCATCGATGAGTTCCATGATCTTCATGAGCGCTGCGTCTTCCGTTTCGGGGAGGGGAATGGTTGTCTTGGGGATATAGCCCTCATCGGTCTTATCAAATGCCCAAAGCGCTGAGCCTGGTGCGGCGAGCGCGATCTCATGCTTCGCAAAGATGGTCTTCAGTTCCTGAAGGGTACGGTTGGTGTTGTCGGTCACCGCTTGAATGATGACTGCCGCACCGCCCGGACCGTACGCTTCGTACACGACCTGTTCAAGCGAGGCGGCATCCGCAGAGGTTCCTTTGGCGATTGCGCGTTCGATGGTGTCCTTCGGCATGTTCGCTTTCTTCGCGGTCTCGATGATGGAGCGCAGGTTCGCGGAATTCACATCGCCGTTCGCCTTCTTGCTCTCGACGGCGATTCGTTTGCCGAGCTTGCCCCAGAGATTGCTCTTCGCCGCATCAGCCGCGCCTTTCTGTCGTTTGATCTGTGCCCATTTGTTATGACCTGCCATAGGAAGATGTTGTACCTCACGGGATTCGCTAAATCAATTTCGGCTGTTCCGCCTGGGGGAACTCTTCACCGAGGTGCGCATAGCCTTTTTCGGTAACGACGCGACCGCGCGGCGTCCTCTCGAGGAGGCCGAGCTGCATGAGATACGGCTCGTGGACTTCCTCGACGGTCGCCTCTTCTTCGGAAAGTGCGGCAGCGATGGTCTTGAGTCCGACCGGACCGCCCCTGAATTTATCGATGAGAATGGAGAGGATGTCGCGGTCGATCTGATTGAGACCGAGTTCATCGATTTCAAGAAGCGCGAGGGCCTTTTTCACGGTCTTGAGATCCAATTTCTCGTTGCTCACCTCCGCGAAGTCGCGACATCTCTTCAAGAGATAGTTCGCCGTGCGTGGTGTTGCGCGCGAGCGGCGTGCGATCTCGGTCACAGAATCATTGTCTATCTCGATGTTCAATATCTTCGCTGAGCGCTTGAGTACGGTCGCGATCTCGCTTTCGGTGTAGTAGGTGAGACGGAAGGTTCCACCCGAGAAGCGTGATCGTAGTGGGGAAGAGAGCATTGAGATGCGGGTTGTCGCCGCAATCAGCGTGAAAGGAGGGAGCTCAAGCTGCACGGTGCGCGCCGAAGGGCCCTTTCCGATGACGATATCCAAGACGCCGGATTCCATTGCTGGATAGAGGATCTCTTCGATGGTTCGGTTTAATCGATGGATTTCGTCGATGAAGAGGACATCCCCGGGTGAGAGGTTGGTGAGAATGGACGCAAGGTCGCCGACGCGCTCGATAGCGGGGCCGGATGTGGAGCGCAGCGACGAACCGATCTCTTTGGTGATGAGATGCGCGAGAGTAGTCTTCCCGAGACCCGGTGGTCCATACAAGAGAACGTGTTCCGGCTGTTGCTGACGACCCTTCGCAGCGCTGAGGAGGATGCGAAGGTTTTCCTTGATGGTTTGCTGGCCGACATACTCGTCCCACAGCCCTGGTCGGAGGGCCTGATCGAGGGAACGGGCTGATTTACCCAGCGTTTCTGCGGTTTTTTCAGACATATTGACAACGGCACTCTGGCATGCTAGAGTAGCTGGCAGAAGTGGCGTCCTGACGCCATTTTTCTTTTGTCAGGGACGCACATCTCCAAGCGATACCAGGACTCTTCCAAGGACGGTGGTGGTGGCCACCTCCGGGTAGTTTTACTGTCCCTATCCTTAGGCCTTGTCCGACTTTCGATGATCCATTGAAAGCATCGCTTGGGGATGTGCTGCTCCGACAAAAATTTCCTACACTCACGATAGCATTCGGAAACGAATCGACAACTTTTTTTCGTGTCCTGATTCACCCAACGAAGAAAACTCTCGCGCAAGCGAGAGTTTTCTTGTCTATTGCGAAGAGTAATTCTAAATTTTTGACTACAAAAGTGTTTCCAACATCACTTCGTCGTGCAGATCGACGACGCGACCGAGCTCATCAAGGGAAGTGACGCCCTGCAACACCTTCACGGCGCCATCTTGTGCCATGCGACGGATCTGCTGCGGCTTCGCTGCTCTCCAGATCTCGCGTTCGCTGGTCGTCTTACGGATCGTTTCTTCGACGGCCTTATCCATGAGGATGACTTCGACGACGCCCATGCGTCCCTTGTAGCCGATACCGCCGCACTTATCACATCCCTTCGCGATCCACATACGTTCGCGATTCTCCGGGACTCCTTCAGGGTGCGGAATGTTCGCAAGAAGGGCCTGCATGGTCTTCAGATCATCGCCTTCAATCTTCGCTTCGACGCGGCAGTGTTCGCACAATCTTCGTACGAGACGTTGTGCCATCGAGACCGTGAGTGCAGCTCCTAGGATGTCGGCATTCACACCCATGTCGATGAGGCGAGGGAAGGTGCCGGCAGCATCGTTGGTGTGAAGCGTCGAGAAGACCAAGTGACCGGTAAGCGATGCGTTAACCGCCGTCGAGGCGACTTCGGCATCGCGGATTTCACCGACCATGATGATGTCCGGATCCTGACGGAGTGTTGAGCGCAGTCCCGATGCGAAGGTGTAGTCCTTCGAGACCTGTGTCTGCACGACGCCGTCGAGATGATATTCGATCGGGTCTTCGATGGTGACGACTTTATTTTCGGAGTTCGATACCTTTCGTAGGAACGCGTAGAGCGTGGTCGTCTTACCGGAACCGGTCGGGCCCGTGTTGAGGATCATGCCGTTCGGCTTCTCGATCTCCTTATCGAAGATATCCATCAAGTACTTATCAAAGCCGAGTTTCTCCATCGGGAGTGCGATGGTCGATGGATCGAGAATACGCATGACGATCGTTTCCGCGTACGCGCCCGGCAATACCGAAGTGCGGATCTCGATCTCTTTCTCATTCACCACGATTGAGAAGCGCCCGTCTTGCGCGGCGTTCTTGATGTTGAGTTTCAATCCCGAGAGAAGCTTGAGGCGAGACGAGAGGAGGCCGTAGGTCGTTGCATCGAACATGACGACTTCAAGGAGAACGCCGTCCAAGCGATAGCGCATGCGGACACCTTTCTCCTCAGGTTCAAGGTGGACGTCGGATGCGCCAAGCGAGAGCGCTCCGGCCATGGTGACTTCGAGCGCGCGCGAGATGCGATGCGTATCCTTCGAGCCCATGTGCTCGTTGATATGTGTTTTTACGTCTTCGAGCGTCTTGATCTCGACCAGCATGCGCTGGATGGTCTCGTTCGAGAGAGTGAGGACGCCGGCTTCGGTTTCCGTCGCGAACGAGATGTCGTGGTAGCGATCCCATGCGTGATCAAGGGATGCGCGCGAGACGATGAATCGGCGGACCTCGTAACCGAGGCGTGCAAGATTCTCGACGGCGCGGACAGAATTATCTCTTTCGGGTGCGCGCATGGCGACGAAGAGTTTCTTATTTACCTTACGGAAGGGGGCAACCTCTGCCTCGCGAGCCTCTTTTTCAGGAACCAAACGCAGGGCGTCGGTGTCTATGGATTTCGACGTGAGATCGACGTATTCGACGCCGTATCTGCCGGCGAGCATCTCCGCGAGCTGCTCTTCTTCGCGTCGATGCAGTTCATCGAGGCGTTCCTCCTGCTTCTTCTCATTGAATTGCGAAGGCATGTCTATCTATTGTAGCGCACTGCACGTACAATGCGGTCCATGCAGAAGAGGCTGGTGGTAGGAGAAATGGCAACGGAAGCGACGGCGTTCGTCGAGGGGCTTTTGCCATCAGATTCGGCGACGCTTGTCGCCCTTTCGGGGGATTTAGGGGCGGGAAAGACGACGTTCGTCCAAGGCGTAGCAGCGGCGCTTGGGGTGACGGAGCATGTAACCAGTCCGACCTTCGTCATCATGAAAATCTACGACCTCGCGGGTCAGAAATTTGATCGGCTCGTGCATATGGACGCGTATCGCCTGAAAGGGGACCAGCACCTGAGGGCGCTCGGCTGGAATGAGCTGCTGCGTGATCCGAAAAATCTCATCATCGTCGAGTGGCCGGAGAAGATCGAGGGAGGAATTCCGGCAAGCGCGCGACCCATCACCTTTCGGTATAGTGGAGATGACTCCCGCGAAATAGTGTATGGCTAAGAAAACGAAAGGCACGAAACGGCTTATTCTCTTGGACTCGCATGCGATCCTGCATCGAGCGTTCCATGCGATACCGGATTTTGCGACGTCCAAAGGCGAACCGACCGGTGCGCTCTACGGACTCGCGACGATGCTGTTGAAGACGATCGACCAATTTTCCCCCGATTACCTCATCGCTGCGCGGGATCTTCCAGGGGGAACCTTCCGTCATTCGTTGTTCGAAGAATACAAAGGCGCTCGCGTCGAGGCAGATGATGCGCTCGTCTCCCAACTGAAGGCAGCTCCGGAGATATTCGAGGCGTTCGGCATCCCGGTCTACTCTGAACCGGGCTTCGAGGCGGATGACATGATCGGCACGATCGTAAAGAAGCTTGAGACCAATAATGACATCGAGATCATTATCGCGACGGGAGATCTCGATACGCTACAGCTCGTCTCAGGAAAGAAGGTGCAGGTGTTCACCCTGCGTCAGGGGATTACGGACACTATCATTTACGACGAGGACCGGGTGCGCGAACGATACGGATTCGGGCCGGAACACGTCGCTGACTATAAAGGACTGCGCGGCGATCCGTCGGACAATATCAAGGGTATCAAAGGTATCGGAGAGAAGACTGCAGAAGCGCTCATCACTGAATTCGGTTCGATCGAGGATATCTATAATGTGCTCAAATCAGATCCGGAAGAGTTCGAGAAGGCGGGCATCAAGAAGAGGGTCGTGGAACTGCTTAAGGGCGGGGAACAGGATGCGTTTTTCTCAAAACAGCTGGCGACCATCCACTGTGATGCGCCGATCGTGTTCTCCCTTCCTGAAAAGGAGTGGCGCATCACTGATCATCTGGCTTCTATCGAGGCGATGTGCGATCGCTACGAATTCCGTTCTATCAAGGAGCGCATTCGTCGCGTCGGTGCCGGCGCGAGTGTCGTCGAAGAAGGGGAAGGGGAAGTGATCGAGCCGGCACCGAATGAGGCAGATGTTGATGCCGAATCGTTGCGGGAGACTTCGCTCGCGCTGTGGCTGCTTAATTCAGATATACCGAACCCGTCACTTGAAGACATCGTGCAGTACGCCCAGACCAATGATTTCGAGAAGGCACGTGAATTCATCTTTACGAAACTGAACGAGACCGGGCGATTACGTGAGGTGTTCGATACCATCGAGAAGCCATTGCTTCCCGTCGTCCAGAAGATGAATGCGACCGGTGTCTGCATCGACAAAGCAGCGCTCGAGAAGCTCGCAAAGGAATACCGGAAGGAACTCGGAGAGATCGCCGGGCGCATCTTCCAGCATGCGGGGCGCGAATTCAATATCAATTCTCCCCGACAACTCGCCGTCGTCCTCTTCGACGAGCTGAAGATACCCGTAGCTAAGCAGAAGAAGACCGCGACCGGCGCGCGCACGACGAAAGAAGAGGAATTGGCCAAGCTGAAAGACGCACATCCGATCATCGAAGATATCCTTTCGTACCGCGAATTGGCGAAACTGCTTTCAACGTACGTGGAGAAGATCATCGAGATCGTGGAGAAGGATGGGCGTCTACGCGCGGAATTCCTGCAGGCGAGTACGACGACGGGGCGCATGGGCTGCAAGGACCCGAATCTCCAGAACATCCCGATCCGTACCGAATACGGGCGACGCATCCGTAGTGCGTTTATTGCACCGGAAGGGAAGGTGTTGATCGCGCTCGATTATTCGCAGATCGAGCTTCGTCTCGCGGCAGGGCTCTCGGGCGATGAGAAGCTGCTCAGCGTATTCAAGAGCGGCGGAGACATCCATGCGGCGGTTGCTGCGCAGGTGTTTGCCGTTCCTCCGGAGCATGTCGACCGCGAGATGCGACGCAGGGCGAAGATCATCAACTTCGGTATCCTCTACGGCATGGGAGTGAATGCACTCCGCACGTCGCTCGGCGAGAGTGTCTCTCGTGATGAGGCGTCGAGTTTCTTGGATAGTTACTTTGCGAATTATCCGCAACTTGCCAAGTGGGTGGAGTTCACGAAACGAGATGCGGCGCTCAAGGGATACACCGAGACCGTATTCGGTCGTCGTCGATACCTCCTCGGCTTCAAATCAGTGCTCCCACACCTGCGTGCGCAGGCAGAACGCTTTGCCGTGAACGCGCCGATACAGGGAACACAAGCAGACATCATCAAGCTCGCGATGGTAAGGGCGGATGAGCTTATTGCGGAAAAAGGCTGGGATGAGGTGAAGCTGCTCCTGCAGGTGCATGACGAACTCGTCTACGAAGTGCCGAAACGGCTTGCAGAAGAAGCGGCGGCAGAGATTCGGGAGGTTATGGAATCCGTCGCACCAACGAATGAGCTTGCGGGCGTGCCTATTCTCGCAGAATCAGCAATCGGGAATGACTGGGGTAGTATGGAGAAGATCAAACGCGCATGATGCACCTCTATATAGGCGGCGACAGGGAAAAGGCGAGAGCTAAGATGCAATCCGACATTGCGAAGGCTGCGAAGGGGGCTGACGTGGTGCGCATCACCGACGCGCATTCGAGAGAGGATCTGGTAAGTGCGTTGCGCGGTGGTGGTATGTTCGCGACGAAGCGCGTGCTTGTCTTCGAAAACCTGAATTCGAATGCCGAGATGCGCGAGATACTGCTTGAGGCGCTCGGGCGAGGCATCGAAGATCCTGTTTTCCTGTTCGAGGAGAAGCTGCTTGCGGCAGATAAGAAGAAGTACGAGAAATTTGCAGACAAGGTAGAGGTTTTTGAGGCGCCGAAGAAGGAGCGTGATTCATCGATCTTCGCTATCGCCAATGCGCTGCGTGCGGGAGATAAGAAGGAGCTCTGGGTTTCGTATATGCGGGAGATCGGCAAGGGCGGAGCGCCGGAAGCAATCCATGGAGTTCTTTTCTGGGGAGCAAAAGATGCATTCACGAAATCAGGAGGAAAGGATATGCGTGCAGGGAAACTAGTAGCAGCTCTGGCAGAACTTCCTCATGAAGCCCGTCGCAGGGGAGAGGATCTCGAATATGCACTCGAGCGGTTTGTGCTTTCAGTGAAGTAATGCATCATTACGACATGCAAATGAGCAACAAGGGAATCTCATTGACCCTCCTTTTTATCGGTGTCGGTATTTTGGTGGCGTTAAGCGTGCCGATGTTCGTGACTGCGGCGCCGGGGGATGCGAATGCTATGTGTACACCAGTTTTTAAACAGTGTCCGTGTGGAAGGGTTCCTAGCGACGGCAAGTGTGTGGGTGGAGCAAATATGCATCTCTGTCCGTGTTCTGAGACGGTAAATGGCGGAAAAATTGCCGGAACGTGTGGTGCGCAATTTAAATGTGAAGGTATGACCTTCCAGAGCGATGTTGCGAGCGGCGGCATGGGTGCCGAAAGCCTTGGAATGCTCAAGGGAATTGTCGATCAGCTCATGGGGGCAATGAAAGGTGGCGGAGGCGGCGGGGGTGGTATGCCACCAACTGATTCAGGCGCGACAGGCTGCACGACCTACTATCAGGTGACGGTTCCGTCGAGTGATCCGTGCGCTATCTACAATCCGAGCGGCGTTCTTGACGCTGCTGGCGGATCCGGTGGTTCATCGGGCGTCGCTGACGGACTTCTCGATGCGCTCGGCGGAAGCGGATCGCAGAATCCATCGAACGTGAGCGACAAGCTGCTCGATACGACTAAGAACACCACCGGCGGGACGCAGACGAATACCGCGACGAAGACTCCGGCAGCCACGACTAATGCATCTTCAAGCGTGAAGGCGGCGGCTCCGGGGCTTTCGGGTGATGTGCGCATCGGTTCCGCAGGAGCAACCATCATCGCGAACTTGCGTCAGGGTATGAGTGAAGTGGCCGGCTTCTTCGGGGGTTCCACCGGCGGTGCATCGCAGGCGCTCTCTGCTGCGGGAAAGTTGTGTGCCTCGCGTCCGTGGGCAGGGTCATTCGTCTCCAATGTGATCCCGACCTCGTTCTTCGATGGTCTCTGCGAATGGCGTGGGTATCAGGCGGGTGTCGCAATGCCGACCAATACGTCGAAAACCTCGACCATCACGCCGACATCCGGAAGCACTGCATCGCAGCAGCAGGGAATCTCGCTGCAACCGAGTGCATCGAACGTTCCTCCTGAGGTTGATATCTGGGCTGAGCCGGCATCGGTACGCCTCGGTACGCGTACCTACATCTTCTGGAACGCTCGCGGTGTCGCGTCCTGCAAGGGATCGGGTCCGAGCTTCTCGCAGAATACGCTCTCGGGCGGTGCGTCGACGGTTCCGATCACCGGCCCGACCACGTTCACTATCGAGTGTCTTTCGACGGCGAGCACGACCATCAAGGACAGTGTGACTGTGCAGATAGCGATTTAACCTTACAAAAGCGCATACAGGAAAACGGTGCCGTTTGGCACCGTTTTTCTTTACATGTCCGCCCAGTTGGATTCGAACCAACGACCCTCTCCTTAAAAGGGAGCTGCTCTACCGACTGAGCTATGGGCGGAAACGAGGGGCGACGTGGAGCTTCTCTACACGTCCCCCGACTGACCCGTCCATATGGAATATGGGCGGATATTCCGCGCACTATAGCATCGTCGTTTCTAGAGCGGCAAATCGAACGCAAATGGGCCCGCTCCCGTGAGCACGAGCGAAAGGCACATCACGATGAGGAGTGCGAGTGTACTACGCGGCAGCGCGCGGTACGCGGGAATGCTGAGAATGATCGCGAGCACGATCGCTCCTATAAGCGCAGCTGGCTGCGTGTAGGCGCCGGCGATGAGCAAGACCGCGATGACTCCTTCGACGATTCCTATCATTCGGAACGAGTTTTGGGGCACGAAGACGTGACGATATGCGATGAGTCCGAGTGCGGAGCCGGCGGCAATGCGGAGGATGAATGCGGCCATCGGAGCGAGGAAGAGAATCTCGCGAAAAAAGGATGACATGGCGCAGAGTATATCAAGGTGGTAGCCTCACTGCACATGAGGGCTGTGCTTTTACATAACGTCCGGAGTTCGCATAACGTGGGCTCCATCTTCCGCACCTCCGATGCTGCGGGAGTCTCGCAGGTATATCTCACAGGATATACACCCACGCCACTCGATCGGTTCAAGCGACCGAATAAAGAGATCGCGAAGACCGCACTTGGTGCTGAAAGTTTTATTCCGTGGGAACAACACACATCTCCGATGCGACTCATTCGTCGATTGCGCAGCGAGGGTTGGCATATCGTTGGTGTCGAACAGGATGCCCGTGCTGTTGATTTTCGTACATTTAAAGCAGTGGAGAAGACGCTCTACATCTTCGGCAATGAGGTGCGCGGGGTATCCAAATCGCTGCGCGATGCGTGCGATTCTCTTATTGAGATACCGATGCGAGGGAAGAAGGAGTCCCTTAATGTTGCCGTGACTGCCGGGATCGTGCTTTTCGGGACTAATTAGTACACGTACACGTCGACCGTGCGTCCTTCTCGGTCAAGGAGACGGATGGCGTCATGTGAGTTGCGCCAGATTTCAGCCTGCCCGCCGAGGAAGAGTCTCCAGCGGTTCGTCTCGAATCCGCGGTTCGTGCGATTGCGGTTCACGCACCCGTTGTGGGAGAGGGCATCGGTAATGAATGCGCGACACGCGTAATTCACGGTATCGGGGATGTCTTGTGGGAAGCGGCACGATGAAAGATTCTGGATGACGTCAAAGCATGCATCGCCGTACTGTACGAGATTCTCCTGTGTGAGTGGCAATACCGTCGAAGGAGAAGGGCATTCGTTACCGAGTTGCGGCTGGAACTGCTGGAATTGGTCCAGGTATCCGCTGCACATGTTTTCGCGGAATGACGCGCCGACAGGTGATGCGCCGGTCGTCACGATTGCCAGACCCCCTGGTGCGACGAGGGTATTGCTCGATACGTTTGCTGCACCCATATAGAATGGCGATGCGATCGCAGGAAGGTATGCGCGCGAGCCTGAAAGCGCGCTCTCCAACACCCAGCCGGTCATATCCACGGATTCTTTAGCCTCGTAGCTCACGGCGATCTGCACGTATTCATCATTGGCGCTCTCTCCGCGGACGCCGGAGACATCCGAGACGATGGACACGCTTCCGCGATACGGTGATGGCGTACCGATGGTGCGCGACGTGGCTGCTTCGCGGCTCAGGCGTTCGTACTCTGCTTCAAGTTCTGCAAGTTCGTATTCAGAACTCGAGTAATCACCCTCGGTGACCTGGAATGCGCCGGTGATGTCGATCGTGGGGAATAGCTGGGCTGGCTGCCAGGGGAGGCGGAAACCAGTTGCGGTGTCGTGGGAGAAGGGGAAGAATTCGACCGAGGTCACGTCCTCGTACGCACGGCGCGGACCCCCACCGATGATCCACATGACGAGAAGCACGATCACGATGAACGCGACGAGCGCGAGGATCACCTGACGAAACATGCTTGGATTATAGTATCTTTTTCGCGCTCAGCGTCTTACTTTCCGAGCAACGTGCGGATTTCTTCGCGAGTGACTTGTGCGTCATTCCACTTCACGCTCGTGCCGCGCGGCCCCTGCATGGTGGGATCGGTGCCTTTCCCGGTAATGAGCACGACATCGCTTGCGCGGGCGAGGGAGAGCGCGCGATTGATCGCATCGCGACGATTCATGATGATCTCGGGCGTCTTCGCCTTGATGCCGCTCGCGATCATATTCACGATCGATTGCGGATCCTCGTCATACGGGTCTTCATTGGTGAGGATGATTGCGTCGCATTTCTCTTCGGCGACAGAGCCCATGACCGCGCGCTTCCAGGTGTCGCGACCGCCACCGGTCGAACCGAGGACGCATACTTTGCGGCGTGTCGGATAGGCGTCATAAATCGCGCGCAACGAGTCCGGCGTGTGCGCATAATCGACGACGACCGTGAATGATTGGCCTTCATCGATCTCTTCCGCGCGGCCGGCAATGGTTGTAAGTGCCGAGAGCCCGCGAGCGATCGATTGCGTGGGTATTTCCATTGCGTGCGCGAGCATCGCGGCAGCGAGTGCATTCTTCAGGGAGAATTCTCCGGGCAGATTGATCTGCATCGTCAGATTGTCGAAGGTGAATGTGCCGCCATCTTCTCCGGCCTTCCATGGCTGCGCATGTGCGAGCGAGAAGGGGAGAAGGTGTTCGACGGCGAGCGTAAGATAGCGACCGCTCTCTGGATCATCGGCGTTGGCGACCATGTAGCGCGGACGCTTCTTTGAGCGTGCCAATTGTTTGCCGAGTTCGAATTTCGCATCCGAATATGCGGCAAAAGAGCCGTGAGATTCGACGTGTTCAGGGGCGAGGTTGATGAAAAGAAGCGCGTCGAGCTCGATGAATCGATGGCGATACTGGCGTGCCCCTTCGGACGTCATCTCGATGAATGCGATGCGGCATCCGTTGTCGGCTGCGTTCTTGAGGAAATTCTGGATCGCGAATCGGCCCGGCATCGTCATGCGAGAGCGGTTTGGTTTTGATTTGTCGCCAATCTTGGTGCGAATGGTGCCAAGAAGTGCCGTCTTCCATCCCGCGGCTTCATAAATGGCGTTGAGGTATTCGAGCGTTGAAGATTTTCCCTTGGTGCCGGTGACTCCAACAACGATGATGCGACGAGAAGGGAAGCCACTCAGAAGCGCGGAGAGAAACGACATCACGAAGTGATACGCCGTGCGTATCGGAGCGGGTACTGAGTTCTTGAGAGAAGTGAGCATATCAAGCGCCGCCGAGGAT
Organism: bacterium; assembly: GCA_016789445.1. Taxonomy (NCBI): domain Bacteria; species bacterium. Next base: position 322,596 of record JAEUQT010000001.1, read on the forward strand.
CTTTAACGCTTCGCGCAGTCGCGCGGTGCCCCCCGTTATCTCGTGGGAAACTTTGCGCAACGCATCGCGCGCTTCGTTCTGAGAATAGCCGAGCGCACGCATCGCTTCGAGCGCTTCCTCATCACCCTTCAGGGCCTGCGAACTTTCTTCGCTGGATGCGCCGACTTTCTCGCGCAGTTCGATGACGATCTTCTCGGCGGTCTTGCGGCCGATGCCGGAGACTTTCGTGAGGTACTCGGAATTTCCTCGTGCGATCGCCGTGCGCAGCGTTTCCGTCGACGCGATGTCGAGGATGGCAAGTGCGGACTTCGGGCCGACGCCGGAAACCGTGAGGAGCATCTCGAAGAAGCGTAGTTCGTCGCTCGTCTCGAAGCCATAGAGATCGAGCGCTTCCTCGCGGACGACCGTGTGGACGAAGAGGGCTGCCTCCTTGCCGGGGGAGTACTTAAGGAGGGCTTCCTTGGTGACGGCCACCTTATAACCGACTCCATTAATAAGGAGGATAAGGCTGCCCAAGTGATGCGCCCGGACAACCCCTTCGAGAAAGCCGATCATTGGGTAAGTATGGAGGCCGACCGCCCATCCAGCAAGGGAATACTTGCCAGATTGCGGCATTTACAGTAGTATCCGTCGCGATGGCAAACACATCGTCAGCTAAGAAAGCCCACCGCGTCGAGCTCCGCCGCCGCGTGTTCAACGCGCGCCGCGCGAAGGCTATGAAGGATGCAGTGAAGGAGCTGATGAAGTCCAAGGACGTCAAAGTCCTCTCCAAGGCGCAGCAGGCGATCGATAAGGCAGCAAAGCGCGGCCTGATCAAGAAGAACACCGCCTCGCGTATGAAGGCTCGCCTCGCACGCCAGGTGGCGACGAAATAGTTTTCCGGTTATCGTGAGTCGCACGCTCTCGTCGTTCAACGGATAGGACGCATCCTTGCGGAGGATGTAATGTAGGTTCGATTCCTGCCGAGAGCACAGAGACGGTAAAAACCAGCCCTGCGGCTGGTTTTTCCGCATAATGCTGGCGCGACGAATCCGTGAGTGCAGAAATTCCTGACTCTCCACAAAGCCCGCATTGCCACGGCGTCATCTGGGGCGCATCATGTGCACATGCATTCGCGCCGTTCCTTTTTCATGCGCGGCGGTTCCGTCGTCGGCGCCGTGCTTGTTGTGGCGCTTCTCAGCGCGGCCGCGGTGATGATTGATTCATCATCGGTGCTGACCGATGCGCAATTTGCACAGGTGAGTGCGACCGCAGAAAAGACCGCAGCTTCTCAACCTGCACAGACTACTTCGAGCGGGGAAATCACCACCAAGTGTCTCAAGGGGTATGATTTTGCGGTGTACGAAAAGGAGGGTAAGGTCTCGATTGCGTGTAAGGCGACGTCGCAATGCTCGGGATACGATACGAACGCTGTCCTTCCCGTGTTGACTACTCCTGGAGCGGACGGAAAGACATCGTTGGTGAAATGTGATACCGATGTGCCGAAACAATACGCAGACAAGCTCTCCTCGTCTCTTAACCCTCACGGACGATCCTGCGTATTCGAAAAGGCGAATTGGGAGTGCAAATTCTATCATTGTTCGGATGCATACAAAGAGGGTTGTCGTCTTATGGGAAGCGCCAAGGAGGGAGAAGCGTTCGGTTCTAAAAAAGTAATCACAAAAGCGGCATCTGAATTGACTGCGGAGGATTTTTCACGAATAGCCTCTAAATCATCGGGTGGCGAAACCTTTGGTGTGGCGACGGGAGAGTCTCAGTTCTCGCAGGCACTTCTCGCGGGGTCGAATAATGAAGTGACCACTCTAAATAAAAGCGTAGTTGATGCTCAGGCTGATCTTGATAGGAAGATGTTCGAGTTACAGGAGTGCCAGGGCGAAACTTCATTCGTTGATCCGTCATCATGCGAGAGCAAGATGACCGCGGTTACTACAGCGCAGCAGAAACTCGATCAGCAAAAACTCCAACTGCAGAAATATGCCCAGACCTTGCAGGGACAGGAGAGTCAGTTGAGACCTATAAGTCCTGAAGATCAGGGGAACATAGAGAAAAAATTTGGGCAAGGGTATTGCGATGCAGAATGCCAGAAAGCGCTTCCGCGAGGTCCAACATTTACCGACGACAGGCAGGCACCGCCTCCGCCAGCGTGTAATGGCCTCCTTGATTGTTGGTTAAAAAGACAAGCAGGACAGCCGGATCAGAATTCAGCTGATACGTATGCATGTCAGTACAACAATGACCAAGCCGCATGCGCGCGCATTGGTGGCGTCGGAGCCTACGGCGCTTATGGCGCACGCCCTTCTGGCGGTCAGTCAGGATGTAACTCAAATCAAGGCATGGGCGGTGGCGGCGGAATCTTCGGCACCATCATCTCGCTCGTGATGCGTGGCATCGGCGGGAATACTAATGGGGGATGTAACGGTAATGGCAGTGATGCGCCGACGCCATCATGTACCATCACGGCAACGCCGCGTACCATAGGAAAAGGGCAAGCAGTCACGCTTTCGTGGGAATCGCAGCGTGCGTATACCGCGACGCTTTCGAGCACCGGTTCAGTCGCGCCGAGCGGCAGCAAGACGGTGAATCCAGAAACTACGACGACGTATACGCTTCAAGTCAACGGCGCGGTACACAGTCGCACGGGTGAACAGCTGCGCAGCGAGTGCAGCACCCAGGTGATCGTCGATGGAGAGGGCGGCGGAACCGGTGCGCCTAAGGCAGAAATCTCGTGCCGCCCGGAAGTTGCCGACGTAGGAATGAAAGTCGCAGTGTCGTTCGCGTGTGCGAATTCATCGGTAAGCGCGGGTAGCGGTTTCTCGACGAACAACCAGCTCAGTGGTTCGGCAACGCCGACCATCGAAGCGCCGACGATCGGTACGACGAACGTCATCTTCGGCGTCACCTGCTCGAAGGAAGGGAAGACCGATACGGCACAATGCACCGTGGCTATCAATAAGACATCCATCGTACTCATCGCGAATCCGAAGAATGTCGAGAGCGGCAGGCAGGCGAACATCGGCTGGATCACGAGCGGTATGGAAAAGTGCACCGTATCAAGCCCGACACTCGCGAGCTTCACCACCGAGAATGCAGGGAACACCGCGGTCTCCGGTGTCGCGAAGACGCCGACACTTGTCGAAGACACCGAATTCGAGCTTACCTGTGTCTCGAAATCAGGAGACACGAAGAGTGCAAAAACCGAAGTGACCGTTGATTAGAACCCGAAGAATTCCATGACCTTGTGCGCGAGAGGTTCCTTCATCGGGACCTCTTGTGCGTATTGGCTGAGGAATTCACGCACCGCTTCCGGTTTCGTTTCCCCGAGAGGGATGATGAGATTGGGTGCCATGAATGCGATCGTGTCGATAAGAAGAACCGGTTCATCGACTTCCTCATCTACCCAGAATGAAATGATGTTCTCGTACGGATGCATCGTGACACCGGTGCGGATGCCTTTCTCGGTGAGTTCGAATTCATGGAGCTGTGGCGGATGATTCGCGATGAGGCCGATCGTGGCTGCGGCGACCACGATGAGAACGGCAAAAAGGACATTGCCGAGGAGGATGCTGGTGAGGGCCGCGGAAACCGCGATGATTCCGAGTGCCCAAAACCAATCCGAGCCACGCTCGATGTGCTCGTGCTCGTAGGCACTCCAACGCAAAGGGGCCGAAATTTCTTCGGGCATAAACGTCATTTTACTATGGTTTGCATGCGCAGATGAACGTACTGTGGTACAACAAAGCGCACGGAGGGGTGGCGGAGTGGTCTAACGCGCTTGTCTTGAAAACAAGAGTGTCGCAAGGCACCGTGAGTTCGAATCTCACCCCCTCCGCAGAAAGAAACTTCCGAATCCGAAAGGTGGGAAGAAGCCCGCGCCGAAGGCGCGGGAGTGGGCAAAAGAGCCCGTCGCGAAGCTACGAATTGGGACGGAATGGGCGTGGCGAAATGCGCGGATTTGTCACGAACCAAGGGGTTCGTTCCGATTTTTTGGACGAACGACTTGATTTGGTACAAATCAGAGGAGGAGGACAAAAAATTGGCTTGTTTCGTATCTAAAATCCATTCCCGCAAGGGTTCGACCCAATTGTTTCTCCCGCGTTCAAAATCTTTCATTTTCTCCTTCAAAGCAGCGAGAGAGCGCATGAGAACATCTTTTCGCTTCAAGTAAACATCTTTCGGCACATCACCGTCAAGATACGCCGAGAGCAGTTTTTCCATGCGCTCCTCGTTCGCTTTGATTCCACTGGAAAGATTTTGAACCTCGCTTTGCGACGCTCCAATTTCCTCGCGTTCCAACATTTTCACTTTGTCCAACATCCAGTTTGTATAGCGATCGCAAAGCGAGATTGTTTGAAGCCGTGCACAGATTTGTCGTGTAAGCTCGCTTTCTTGCACATACGCTTGCGAACAGTGGCCGCGCTTTTTCGAGCACCGATAATAGCGATAACGACCGCCAGATTTTCCAGTAGCCCACTGTGCGGAAATCATACTGCCACATTCGCCACATCGAAAAAGTCCAGTGAAAGGAAAATCATGCTTGATTTTCCTTTTGCGCGGCCTTTCTTTCGTTTGCAATACTTTCTGCACGGCTTCAAACAATGCGGGAGTAACAATTGGCTCAAAGTTTCCATCAAACCATTCGTCACCATGTTTGACGAAGCCGAGATACGCCCGATGAGTAAGTAGCCGTTTGATGGAAACTTTGGCAAGTGGCGTTTGGTTCCGCGTCACCACGCCCAAGTCCGCCAAAAATTGAGCGAGGGAAATAAAAGTATGCGACCCTTTGGCGTATTCTTGAAACGCTAGAGTAACCACGCGAGCATTTGTCGGATGAGGCTCAATATTTCTCACCTTCGGATTATTGATGTAGCCAAAGGGAGCTAAATTCAACCATTCGCCTCGTCTCAATTTTTGGCGGACGCCGCGCTTGATATTGTCGGAAAGATTGTCGCTGTAATATTTAGATTGCCCGAACGCCACTTGCAACATAAAGAGCCCTTGCGGGGTTGGTTCAAACCAAAATGTCGGAAAGCGCAAAGACACAACCTTGCGAGTGTCCACGGCGTAAATTACTCGTCCACCGTCAATACTGTTACGCGCGAGGCGATCAGGATGCCACGCCAATATGCCGACCCCATCTAACTTTTCAATTTTCGCAAACATTTCGCCGAAGACCTCGCGTCCTGGTGTCTTTGCGCTTTTTGACTCTTGAAACTCCGCTAGGATTTCAAGATTTTCTTTACGCGCCAATTCTCGCAATTCAAAAAGCTGTGCCTCAATGGACATCACTTGTCGGTCGTCATCTTCCGACGATTTCCGCGCGTATAGAAAATATTTTGGTTTGATATTCATATTGCTTTTAGATACGAAACAAGAGACAAATCCGCGCATTTCGCCACGCCCGCCCCATCCCAATTCGTCGCGAAGCGACGGGCTCTTTTGCCCACTCCCGCGCCTTCGGCGCGGGCTTCTTCCCACCTTTCGGATTCGGAAGTTTCTTTCTGCGGTGATGTATTAGCCTTTGCTCGAACCCACTTCGCACGCGCGGAGCGCGTGGTGACTTGAAACTGAATCGTACGCTCCGATTGCGTGGTGAAGCGAACCAATGCGCCTCGGACACGCTCGCGGACTCGCGTGTGCAAAAACCAAAAAATTTCCTTGCATTTTTCTCGCGTCTCCTCCCCCCACCCCTCCACCGCGAAGCGGAAAAAGAAATGGAAAGGAAATTTTTGGTTTTGCTTCGCCTTGTCCATATATGAATTGTAATATATTACATTATTGTTATGCAATACAACAAACTGTTAATATTAATCCTGTAGTTATGAAAGCACCATCAATAAAATTAGGAAGAAACATCAAGCGATTACGCGAGTATAGAAAAATGTCGCAGGGCGACATTTGCCGCGCGGTCGGGCTTGACCGCGCCCAGATGAGCAATATTGAAGCAGGAAAAGGCAATCCTACACTTGCTACCATTGAAAAAATTGCACGCGCACTAAGCGTCTCGACAGACGAGTTGTTAAAATAGTTA